>NZ_CP187112.1:740833-1059166 GCF_050613275.1 Anoxybacillus dikiliensis | reverse complement strand
ATGATGCGCACATCCGGAATTGTCATTTCGATTTTTTTGTTTAACAGCTTTGATAACGCTGTTGCTGCGTGGCCCGCACCAATATTTCCAATCTCTTTTAGTATGTCCATATGGACGGCATCCATCCGTTCAAAATATGACATGGACGATTTATCCTTTCTCCGTTTTTAATACTTTTTCTAAGTTTAATAAAATGAATAGTCGCTTTCCAATTTTCACAACACCGTTAATATATTCCGCCGTTGTTGTATCCACTACCTCTGGTGGCGGTTCAATCGCTTCTGTTGAAATATCGACGACATCGTTTGCCGCATCAACAATTAAACCGACTTCCATATCATCGAGCGCAACGATAATGACGCGCGTATGGTCAGAAAACTCAGCTTCCTCTAAACCGAAACGCATGCGCAAGTCAATAATTGGTGTTACAACGCCGCGCAAATTAATGACGCCTTTCACATACTTCGGAACGCGAGGAACGCGTGTAATATGTTGAATTTTTTCAATTGAACGCACTTGTTGAACTGGAATGGCATATTCTTCGTCTTTTAATTGAAACACAATCACTTTCAGCTCAGCCACATTATATTCCCCCTCTCGCTTGTTCCTACTTAATGAGCGCATTGCAGTCAATAATGAGCGCCACTTGTCCGTCACCTAAAATGGTCGCTCCAGAAATCGCAAACACGGACGTTAAGTAGTTGCCAAGCGATTTTAACACCACTTCTTGTTGACCAATAAACGAATCGACGACAAGTCCAGCCATTTTTTCGCCTTTCCGCACCATGACGACCGATAAGAAATCGTCTTCTTCCTTGACGACAGGCACTTCAAAAATATCTTTTAAGAATAAAAGCGGAACAACTTTTCCACGAAAATCAATGACTTTTTGATTATGAGCATGCAAAATATCTTCTTTCTTCACAATAGCCGTTTCAATAATAGATGACAGCGGAATTGCATATTTTTCCTTTTGGATTTCAACTAACATGACAGAAATAATAGATAGTGTAAGCGGTAATTGAATCGAAAAAACCGAGCCGACTCCTTCCTCTGAATCAATTGATACCGAACCACCAAGCGATTCGATCGTGCTTTTTACAACATCTAAGCCGACACCGCGTCCAGAAATATCAGATACTTTATCTGCTGTCGAAAAACCTGAAGCAAAAATAAGCTCATATACTTGTTTATCCGTTAAATTCGCCGCATTTTGTTCGGAGATAATCCCTTTACTAATTGCTTTTTTCAACACTTTTTCACGGCTAATGCCTGCACCATCATCTTCAATTTCAATAAATACATGGTTGCCGCTATGATACGCTTTTAACTTGACTGTCCCTTCTTCCGGCTTTCCTTTCGCACGGCGCACATCTGGCGTTTCAATACCGTGGTCGATCGCGTTGCGCAATAAGTGAACAAGCGGATCGCCGATCTCATCAATCACCGTGCGATCAAGCTCCGTTTCTGCTCCAATAATTTCAAGGTTAATTTTCTTTCCTAAATCGCGGGCTAATTGACGAACCATGCGCGGGAAGCGGTTAAATACCGTTTCAACAGGCACCATGCGCATATTTAAAATGATGTTTTGCAAATCGCCTGAAATGCGTGACATGCGTTCAACCGTTTCATGCAATTCTGGGTTGTTTAGCTCACGTGAAATTTGTTCCAATCGGCCGCGATCAATGACGAGCTCTTCGAACAAATTCATTAATATATCGAGCCGCTCAATATTCACACGAATCGTTTTATTGCTCACTTGCTTTCCGGTTTGCTTTTCTTCTTGTGCTTCTTGTTTTTTCTCGACTGTTTGTTCAGCCACTTTTGTTTCTTCTTTTTGTTCCTCTTTCCGCTCTTCTTTTTGTTCCTCTTTCCGCTCTTCTTTTTGTTCCTCTTTCCGCTCCTCTTTTTGTTCAACCGTGTTTTCAGATCTATGTAAATCAACCGGCTGAACGTTCACTTCTTCCACTTCTGATACTTTCATAATGCGTTTTTGTAACTCATCTTGTGATACTTTTGTCACAACTGTCACGACAAATTGATCGTCAAATTGTTCTGCTTCAAGCATTTCTACCGCGGGAACAGATTTAATCACTTCACCGATTTGTTCAATGACTTCAAAAATCATAAATACGCGAGCTGCCTTTAATAAGCAGTCGGAACGCAATTTCACGCTCACTTCATAGCTATGAAATCCTTGCTCAGCTGACTGTTTTAAAATGGTGTATTCAAATTCATCGTATGTTTGCTCTTGGATTGCATTTCTTTTTTGTGGAGCGACAACGACTTCCCCTTTTTCGATTTGTTTTAACTGCGCGACAACGGCTGTAACGTCACGCTTTCCATCCCCACCTTCTGCAATGGAAACAACCATCGCTTCTAAATCGTCAACGGCACGGAAAATGACATCAAGCAACTCAGGTGTCACGGCAATTTTCCCATTGCGAATGCCATCAAGCACATTTTCCATTTGATGCGTTAAATTCGCTAAGTCCTCAAATCCCATCGTCGCTGACATCCCTTTTAACGTGTGGGCAGAACGGAAAATTTCATTAACGATTGACACGTCATCTGGATTTTTTTCAAGCTCTAACAATTGTTCGTTAATCGTTTGTAAATGTTCTTTACTTTCATCAATAAATACTTCGAGGTATTGACTCATGTCCATTGTTCCTATCCCCCTCAAACTTGTACGTGCTTCATTACCGCTTCAGCAATATCATCAACATGAACAATTTCATCAACGACGTTGGCAGCAATCGCTGATTTTGGCATGCCGAATACGACTGACGATTCAGCGGATTCTGCAATAACAAACGTTTTGCCAGACATTTTTAACTGTTTTAATCCTGCTGTGCCATCTGACCCCATTCCCGTCATAACGACGGCAATTTTTTCGTAATCTGTTAGAGCGCTTAACGACTCAAACATGACGTCAACAGAAGGACGATGTCCGTTTCGCGGTGCTGCTTCATCAAGATGAATCGCAAGCGATGTACCGACACGTTTGACATATAAATGTTTCCCACCCGGTGCGATATATGCCGTCCCTTTTTGGATAATTTCACCGTCTTCTGCTTCTTTCACCCGAATATCGCATAACGAATCGAGGCGGTTCGCTAACGACTTTGTAAATCCTTTTGGCATATGTTGCACAACTAAAATAGGTGCATCAATCGTCGCTGGAAATTTCGTTAACACGTGCTGAAGCGCACGCGGTCCACCCGTCGATGTGCCGATGGCGATCATTTTCTTCTTTCCGCTTACATGTTGTCGTTCGCTTACCTCTATTTTACTATATTGTTTTTGTGGCAACATAGACTTTTTTTGCTTTATCTTTACCGTTCGCAAATTCGCTTCGCTCGCTAAAAGCACCTTTTCGATCATTTTATCTTTAATTTTATATAAATCTAGCGAGATGGCACCTGAAGGCTTAGCGATAAAATCAACGGCACCGTATTGCAACGCTAAAATGGTATTTTCCGCTCCTTCTTTCGTCGTGCTTGAAATCATCACAACAGGAAGCGGGTGTTTCTGCATAATATGCTTTAGCGTTTCAAGCCCGTTCATGACAGGCATCTCAACATCTAAAGTGACAACATCAGGTCGTAATTGCTCAATTTTTTGTAGCGCTTCTTGTCCATCACGTGCTGTACCGACAACGTGCAAGCGCGGATGTTCTGACAAAAAGTCGCTAATTAATTTTCGCATAAAAGCAGAGTCATCAACGACAAGCACTTTTGCTTTATTCACAGCGATGATAACCTACCTTTCTAAAAAGTATTGACGAAGCTTGGCAAAAAAGTGAAACGGGCGTTTCTCTTTCTTCTCATGCTCTTCATCTGCTAAATAGCGATCTGTCATTTGCACTACCGCCTTGCTCGCCTTGGCACTCGGATCAAACAAAAGAAAAGGCGTTTGACGAATAACAGCTGTGCTTACTGTTCGATCTTCTGGCACATATCCTAAGGCACGTAACTCTTTTCCTAAAAAACGTTTCGCTACTTGTTTTAAACGTTGTAACGTTTCGGTTCCTTCTTTATCCGAACGCGCACGATTCACTAGCACATAAATCGGAAGGTGTGGGTCCGCTAAATGAATGTATTTCATCGTTGCGTATGCATCAGTTAAAGCTGTTGGTTCAGGCGTTGTCACGATGAAAATATCATCAACCGCCTTCAACAATTGAAGACGATCTTCGGACATCCCCGCTCCCATATCAAAAATGATGTAATCGTATTGCTCAGAAACGTGTTGTAACTGTTCAATAAAATATTCCACTTGTCGTTCATCCATATGGAAAATCTCTGTAAATCCGGTTCCCCCTGCAATAAACGCCAATTCATCCGGTCCTGTCTTTATAATATCATGAATGGTGACATTTGGACGAAAAATATCGATGATCGTATGGGATGACGTTTGCCCAAGCAAAATATCAATATTCCCCATTCCAATATCCATATCAAACAACAATACATGTTTCCCCCGCTGACGTAGCGCTAATGAAAAGTTTAGCGAGACGTTCGACTTTCCGACGCCACCTTTCCCACTTAACACAGCAATCGCTTTCGTTTCTGAACCGTGTTGCATTTTTTTTACACGTAAACGTAAGCTTTCCGCTTGATCTCTCATCATTGTTGCTCGACCCCGGTAATCATATTTGCCACAAGCTGTGGAGTAGCTTCAACGATATCGTCTGGCACGTTTTGCCCGTGCGTCATATACGCTGTACCGATACGACATTGAATCATCATATTTAACATCGCCCCATGCCGACTCGTTTCGTCCATTTTCGTGAAAATAAATTTATGAATCGGAATGAGGGAAAACTGTGTATAAATTTCTTTCATATCTCGCCATTTCGCTGTTAACGACAATACGAGAAATGTTTCCATTTCTTCATTGAAATCGATCATTTCTTTTAAATCGTTCACATATTGGACGTTGCGAAAATTTCTTCCGGCCGTATCAATAAAAACAATATCGTACGATGTAAGCTTCTCTTTTGCTTGGCGAAAATCGTCAAGATTGTAACATACTTCAATTGGTACGTTTAAAATTTTTGCATATGTTTTTAGTTGATCAATCGCCGCGATGCGATACGTATCCGTCGTAATAAATGCCACCTTTTTTCTATGTTTAATGACGCAATCGGCCGCCATTTTCGCTAGTGTCGTCGTTTTTCCAACCCCCGTTGGCCCAACAACGTTAACGAATTTTTTTTGAAAAGAAATACCGCCGAAAGAAAGAGAAGATAATGTGTTTACAATTTCCTCATAAAGCCATTTCTTTACTTCGTCATACGATCCGTTCGCACCCGACGTGTACCACCGTTGCAACAAAGTAGACATGAACATCGCTCGCACATCATCGCTTATTTCTTGATCCATTAAATGGGCATCTATTGCTTTTAACGGGGCAGGGTAATGCTCAACACCCCCTCCTTGTGACAACTGACGAATCGTCGCTTTTAATTCATGAATTTCTTTTAATAGCTGTTCATCACGCAACGGTTCTGTGCGCTCTTTTCGTTTTTCTTTCATTTTTTGAACAGGCGGAGTGGTTGGCTTTGGATCAACGGCAGCAATCACTTCAATATTTTTTCGGGAAAATAGACCAAGAAATCCTTTTTTTTGTACAACTTTCGAGTTTAAAATAACAGCATCATTTCCAAGTTCTGCACGAATCATTTTCATCGCTTCTGGCATAGACGAAGCAACAAACTTTTTTACTTTCATTCCACATTCACCACCCCAACACTTTGAACTTCCACATTGGCTTCAAGTTCATTATACGACAAGACCGGAACGTGACGGAAATATCGTTCGGTTAATTGTCTAACATACATGCGCACAGCCGGCGAGCAAAGTAAAATCGGCGATTGATCTTGAAACGGAAATTGCTCAATTTGCATAGCAATCGCTTCGATAATCGCTTGTGAAACAACGGGATCAAGGGCTAAATAATTACCATGTTCCGTTTGTTGCACGCCTTCGGCAATCATTTTTTCAACTTTTCCTGATAATGTAATAACACGCAACGGCTGACCTTCAACAACATACTGGCTCGTAATTTGACGTGCGAGCGCTTGACGAACGTATTCTGTTAAAAGATCTGGATCTGTTGTCATTCGTCCAAAATCAGCGAGCGTTTCAAAAATAACCGGCAAATTGCGAATGGATACTTTTTCACGTAACAAATTCGCAAGTACTTTTTGAATGTCGCCGACCGATAGTGGATTTGGCGTCACTTCTTCAACTAAAATTGGATACGATTCTTTTACATGATCGATTAACTGCTTCGTTTCTTGTCGACCGAGCAACTCATGCGCATGCGCTTTTAACAGCTCTGTTATATGCGTCGATACGACAGATGGCGGATCAACGACCGTATATCCAAACATTTCAGCTCGCTCTTTCATTTCTTCAGAAATCCATTTTGCTGGCAAACCAAAAGCCGGCTCAATCGTATCGATTCCTTCAATGGAATCATCATCAACGCCAGGGCTCATCGCTAAATAATGATCAAGCAGCAACTCGCCACGCGCCACTTCATTTCCTTTAATTTTTAGTCGGTACTCATTCGGCTGCAGTTGAATATTATCACGAATGCGAACAACAGGAATGACGATGCCAAGCTCTAAAGCAAGTTGGCGACGAATCATGACGATGCGATCTAATAAATCCCCGCCTTGGTTAGCGTCAGCAAGCGGAATAAGTCCGTACCCAAACTCAAATTCAATCGGATCCACACTTAATAAACTAACGACACTTTCTGGACTTTTCATTTGATCCATTTCGATTTCCTCTTCAGTCTCTTCTGGTGTCGTTTCTGCCACACGAGCTTGTTTTGTTAATTGATATGCGCCGAAAGCAAGCAAAGAAGCAATCGGAATCGTCAACAAATCATTAATCGGGGTAAACAATCCGAGTAAAAAAATGGTCCCAGCTGTGACGTATAACATTTTCGGATACGCAAACAGCTGCCGCATAATGTCGGCACCTAAATTATCATCAGAGGCCGCACGTGTGACAACAATACCTGTGGCCGTTGAAATTAATAACGCTGGAATTTGGCTAACAATCCCGTCCCCAACAGTCAATAGCGTATACCTTCTTGCTGCTTCCCCAATGTCCATCCCTTGCTGCACCATGCCGATGACGATTCCGAATAACATGTTAATTAATACAATAATAATTCCTGCGATCGCATCACCTTTGACGAACTTGCTCGCCCCGTCCATCGCACCGTAAAAATCTGCTTCTTGCGCAATTTTTTCACGTCGTTCTCTCGCTTGTTGTTCAGAGATAATGCCGGCATTTAAATCGGCGTCAATGCTCATTTGTTTTCCCGGCATCGCATCGAGCGTAAAACGAGCCGCAACTTCTGATACGCGCTCCGCCCCTTTTGTAATGACGACGAATTGAATAATAACTAAAATTAAAAAGACAACAAACCCGACGACAACATTTCCACCAATGACGAACGTTCCAAACGTTTCAACGACTCCTCCTGCTTCCCCTCTACTTAAAATCGAGCGAGTTGTTGAGACGTTTAAACCGAGGCGAAATAATGTAAGCAAAAGAAGGAGCGAAGGGAAGATCGAAAATTGGAGCGGTTCGCGCATATTCATCGACGTTAAGAGAACGAGCAGCGCAAGAGAAATATTCATAATGATGAGGATGCTAAGCAACCATGATGGTAGAGGAATGATGAGCATCGCTACAATTAATACAACCATAAGTAATACAGATAAGTCCCTTGCCGACATAAGCGTTCTCTCCTGTTCACATACATAAAGATTAAAGTTTATTTTTCGTTTTATAAACGTACGCTAAAATTTCTGCTACCGCTTTGAAAAAAGCTTCCGGAATAACCATGCCGATATCTGTTTGATCGTATAGTGCGCGCGCAAGCGGACGATTTTCAACGATCATTACGTCGTTTTTTTTAGCAATATCTTTTATTTTTTGTGCCATATAGTCCACCCCTTTGGCGATAACGATCGGGGCATCCGCTTGTTGTTCATCATACTTTAACGCAACGGCAAAATGCGTTGGGTTTGTAATGACAACGTCCGCTTTCGGCACCTCTTGCATCATGCGGCGCATCGCCATTTCCCGCTGCTTTTGCTTAATGCGCGATTTAATGAGCGGGTCTCCTTCTGTCTTTTTATATTCATCTTTAATATCTTGCTTTGACATACGAATATTTTTTTCAAAATCGTACCGTTGATACAAATAATCGAATATCGAAAGAAACAGTAAAGCGACAGAAGCGACGATCCCCATTTGAATCGTTAAACGTCCAAGCGTGATTGCACTAGCACCAATTGATTTATGGGATAGCGATAAAATATCACCCATGTGCAACCATAAAACTGAAAATGTCACAACGCCAACAAACAGCACTTTTAAAATCGACTTGAGCAATTCTACAAGTGAACGAAGGGAAAAGATGCGCTTTAATCCTTGAATCGGATCGAGTTTACTTAGTTTCATTTGCAACGGTTCCGTCGTAAACAAAAAGCCAACTTGCACAAAATTAACAAATAGCGCTGCAGCAATCGCGGCTAAAAAAATCGGTCCAACAAGCATCGCAAGCTGGCGAAGAAGGTCAACAAAAATAAGCTGCACAGAATCAACCGTCACATCCATGAAAAAGTAATGTTGAAAAGATTGACGAAACAGTCGTACAATCGCATTTCCCCACACGCTAGAGGAAAACGAAAGAGTAAGAAAAACGACGAGCATTAAAAAAGCTGCAGTCGCATCAGCACTTTTCGCTACTTGCCCTTTTTTGCGCACTTCTTGCCGTTTTCTCGGCGTTGCTTTTTCTGTTTTTTCTCCGGCGAAAAACTGTAAATCAACTGACAGCCAGCTCACGTTACGCGCCCCCTAACAGCTTCATCATGCCGCGCATCGACGTAAAAGTGAATTCAAACAGTTGTTTTGTTACAACAAACATGCTTGAAAATACAATGACAAACAAAACAAAACTAACGATAATTTTTACAGGCAATCCAATAACAAAAATGTTCATTTGCGGAACGGTGCGCGCGACAATGCCAAGCGCTACATCGACTAAAAATAAACAGCCAACAATGGGAATGGCCATTTGTAACGCAATGACAAACATCGCTTGAAATAAACGAACGACTTGTTCTGCGATTTGTCCATTTCCGAAAGAAATGAGACGCTCGAGCGGAATGAACTGATAACTATAAAAAATACCGTCTAACAACAAATGATGTCCATTGACGGCAAGCAAAAAAAACAAAGCGATCGTATACAAATATTGTCCCATTAATGGGCTTTGTGCGCCTGTTTGTGGATCGATGACGTTCGCGATCGCAAAACCCATTTGAAAATCAATGAGTCCGCCCGCAATTTGAATCGCTGACATGATCATGAAAGCAACAAGACCGATAAGTAGTCCGACAAGCACTTCTTTGATTAGCAACATCATATACGTTCCGTCAATATCGATTGGTTTCGGATCAAGTGAAAAAAACATGATCCAACTAATGAAAAAAGCAAAACCGATTTTATGAACGTTTGGCACATTTCGATAAGAGAAAAGCGGCATCGTCGCAAAAAAGGAAGCGACGCGCGCAAAAATAAGCAAAAACGTTGGTACATACGTGTATAACTCCATACGCTTCATCCTACAAATTTACTTAAGTTGCTAAAAATATTGTATGCATACGAAATCATGCGGGAAAGCATCCACGGCCCGAAAAAAACGAGACCGATGAGAACAGCGACAATTTTTGGAACAAACGCCAACGTCTGTTCTTGAATTTGTGTCGTTGCTTGCAAAATGCTGACAAATAATCCGACCGCAAGCGCAAGCAACATGAGCGGCCCACATATGACAAGCACCATATATACACCGCGTTCTGCAACTTGAATGACAAAATCGGGACTCATTTTTCCCACCTACTTTAAAAGCTTTCTAATAACGATTTCACAACTAAATACCAACCGTCTACGAGAACAAATAATAAAATTTTAAACGGCAACGAAATCATGACCGGCGGCAACATCATCATCCCCATCGACATCAATACGCTTGCAACAATCATATCAATCACTAAAAACGGGATGAATAGCATAAAACCGATTTGAAAAGCCGTTTTTAATTCGCTAATCGCAAATGCAGGGACGAGTGCTGACATCGGAATATCTTGCACTGTTTTTGGCTGTTCAGCTCCTGCATAGCTTAAAAATAAAGCTAAATCTTTTTGCCGCGTATGTTTGCTCATAAACTCTTTCAACGGTACTTCGGCTCGTTCATATGCTTGCTCTAAGTTAATTTTTTCATCAAATAACGGTTGTAAAGCGTCACGGTTGATTTGTTGAAATGTCGGTGCCATAATAAAAAATGTTAAAAATAGCGATAGCCCGATGATCACTTGGTTTGGCGGCATTTGTTGCGTGCCGAGCGCCGTTCTGACAAACGATAAGACGATGACGATGCGCGTAAACGACGTCACCATAATTAAAATGCCAGGCGCAATCGACAACACGGTTAACAACAATAACAGCTTCACAGATGTCGCTACATTGTCAGGCGCGCTATTGTTAAAAAACTGCATCACTTCATTCATGTGGATCCCTTTCTTTTTCTAGCGCTCTCATCGCTTTTTTTCGCTCTTCAGCTAACCGTTGTAACTCGCGGTCAAATAACTGGCGAAAACGAGGTTCGCTCGCTTTCTGCTGCCAAAGCGATTGGAGCGATTTCCATACGCTCGTATCAAGCAATGAATCAAGCCGCGCTTCATGCTGCTTAAGCAACTCTTCAATTTCTTGTTCGTCCGTAATTTCTTTCAATAAATGGATCGATTCCCCTACACCGACAATAAACACACGTCGACCAACTTTCACAATTTGAATCGTTCGATTCGTTCCTAAACTTGTCCCGCCTAAATGTTGAATGAGCCCTTTGCGCTCATAAAATCGGTTTTGTTTATTTAGCCATTTTAAAAGAGCATATAACAAAAACACAACAAAAGCCGTTGCAGCGATTAGCTTGGCAAAATCCCAAAACGTAATCGGATCCGGTTGAACAACCGTTTCCGCTTTCGTTGCCTCGTTCACTTGTTGTTCTTTACACTTTTCTGGATGCTCTACACATTCTTTGACGCTATTCGTTTGTTCTGCAAAAGCAGGGGAAACTGCTTGCAGAACAACGAACGCGCACAACATCATGATGCGAATATAGCGCAATGAATTCCACCTCTAACCGAGCGTTTTATTAATGGCTTCAATGACGCGATCTGCCTGGAAGGGCTTGACGATAAAGTCTTTTGCCCCTGCTTGAATCGCATCAATGACCATCGCTTGTTGTCCCATGGCCGAACACATAATGACTTTTGCGTTACTATCAATTTTTTTAATTTCTTTCAACGCTGTAATGCCGTCCATTTCTGGCATCGTAATGTCCATCGTGACTAAGTCTGGGCGAAACTCTTTATATTTTTCTACTGCTTGCGCTCCATCAGCCGCCTCAGCAACGACTTCATGTCCGTTTTTCGTTAAAATATCTTTAATCATCATTCGCATAAATGCTGCATCATCAACAATTAAAATTCTCGCCATTCTCCAAAAACCTCCCAAATTATCGTAATTTGTTTAATCGATCGCTCTGGCTAATAATGCTTGTCACGCGCACGCCAAAATTTTCATCAATGACAACGACTTCACCTTTGGCGATCAATTTATTGTTTACTAAAATGTCAACCGGTTCACCAGCCAGCTTATCGAGTTCGATAATGGACCCTGACGATAAGCTTAAAATATCTTGAACAGAGCGCTTCGTCCGCCCAAGTTCTACCGTCACTTGCAACGGAATATCAAGCAACATGTCGAGATTGCGCGATTCCGCCTCTGGCAATGGCGCTGGTTCAAAACTTGCAAAAGCAACAGGCTGAACGTTGACAGGCTGCTGCACAGCTCCCGTTCCTACGTGTTGAGGAGCTTCTTTTTGCGTTTGTTGAGCCGGTGAAGGCGCTTGTTGTGTTTGTGCGGATGGCGCGGTTTGACGTGGCTCATTCGTATTTATTGTAGCTGATGTTTGTGCATTTGTACTAGACGGATTTAATAAATTTTCGACTAATTCTTTCGCAAAATGAATCGGAAGTAACTGCATAATGTTCGAATCAATTAAGTTGCCTACTTTTAAACGAAACGATACTTTTACAAGCACATCATCTGGTGGTAAATATTCAAACCCTTCTCCTTCTGATAAATCAAGCAAATGCAAACTTGGCGGAGAAATATCGACTTTTTTACTAAAAATCGTTGACATCGATGTGGCGGCCGAACCCATCATTTGGTTCATCGCTTCTTGCACGGCACTTAGCTGAATTTCATCCATGAACGCTGGTGGATTTGTTCCGTCTCCGCCCATCATCAAATCAGCAATAATGGCCGCGTCAGACTGCTTAATCACGAGCAAATTCGTTCCTAAAAATCCTTCCGTATAGCTTACTTGAATCGCCACATACGGATGTGGAAACTCCTCTGCCACGCGTGAACGCTCAATGAGCGAAACGCTTGGTGTTGTAATTTCCACTTTTTGGTTTAATAACATCGAGAGCGCTGTCGCTGAACTACCAAATGAAATGTTTCCAATTTCACCAAGCGCATCTTGTTCGATCGGTGTTAACACTTCATCGATCGACATTGTGCTAGACGGCATCGGGTCTTCGTCAATTCCTCGCAACAACGCATCAATCTCGTCTTGAGATAACATATCGTCACTCATCATCGCCGTCTTCCCCCTTTATCACATCTAAAATTTGTACGGCTAATCGTTTATTCATTTTTCCGGGCTGTCCAATAAATTTTGGCACATCTCCTACTTTGATCACAAGCGGATCGCGCACGGTTTGATCTAGCTGAATGACATCGCCAACGGAAAGTTGTAAAAATTCTTGGATAGAAATGGTCGATGTGCCAAGCTCTGCGATCATCGGCACTTTCGTTTGTTTTAGTCGCTTTTGTAACGTCGCCACTTCCTCTGGTTCGCGCGCTTTTTTTTGCGTTTGCATCCAATAATGAACCGATAATTTCGGAATAATTGGTTCTAACACAACATGCGGAATACAAATATTAATCATGCCACTTGTATCACCAATTTGCGTATTTAATGAAATAACAACAACCGTCTCATTTGGTGATACCATTTGTAAAAATTGAGGGTTTACTTCAAAATCTGTTAACATTGGATCGATATCCGCTACTGATTCCCATGCTTCACGCAAGTTGCTAAATGCTTTTTCAAACAAATTTGACATAATTTTCGTTTCGATTTCTGTTAAGTTTTCAATTTTGTTCAAACTTACCCCTCTGCCGCCTAATACGCGATCAAGCATCGCATAAGCGATATTTGGGTTTACTTCTAACAGCACGCGTCCATCAAGAGGGGGGACTTCAAACACTGTTAAAATCGTCATTTTCGGAATGGATCGAATAAACTCCTCATACGGCAATTGATCAGCCGATGCAACGGAAATTTGCACGTATGTGCGCAACTGCGCTGAAAAAAATGTCGTTAATAATCGAGCAAAGTTTTCATGTATGCGCGTTAAGCTGCGAATTTGGTCTTTCGAAAACCGCAACGCTCGTTTAAAGTCATACACTTTTACTTTTTTCTCTGCTTCTTCTTTTTTCAATTCATCGGCGCTCATCTCTCCAGCAGATAGCGCCGCCAGCAAGGCATCTATTTCACTTTGTGATAAAACTTCTCCTGACACCGTTCTCACCTCCTACTCCTATTCATTTTATTTACTGGAGAATAAAGGAGGTTATATAAATTTTCTCAACTTTTCCTTCTTGCATGACCTCATTGATGCGTTCGCGCAGTTTTTTCTCTAGGAGCAGTTTTCCTTGCTTTCCTTTAAACTGTTCCGCCGTCATTTCTGACAATTCTTCAATAATAATATTTTTAATTTGAAAATCGCGCTTTTCTGCTTCTTCTTTTGCTTTTTCGCTATCTGTTTGAATTTTAAACGCGATTTTAATAAAGCTACCATCCATTAAATTCGTCATCATTTCCGGTACATCAAATGAACTTGCAACAATTTCATCGACCGTCGGTTCTTTCGGCTCATCGTTCCCCATAAACTTCATCACTACAACAAGTGCAACAACACTAACGAGCGTAATGACGCCCATTACAATAAGCATGATTTTTAACATTTTATTGTCTTTCAACGTCGGATCCCTCCGCATCTCTCCTTAATCCGAGAACAGAAATGTTACGATAAAACGTTTCTACTAATAACATAACATCTTCAACAGACTCCCGCACGACAAACTTTTTACCATTCGTTAACGTAATTGTCGTATCTGGGAATGCTTCAACTTGCTCTATGTAAATGGCGTTTAACGTAAAAGGTTTGCCGTTTAGCCGCGTTAATCGAATCATTATGTATCGGGGGCAAACGCCCCCGTCCCCCCTTTATTTATTATTTCTTCAAGTTGACGAGCTCTTGTAAAATTTCGTCCGACGTTGTAATAATGCGCGTATTTGCTTGGAATCCGCGTTGTGCAACAATCATTTCCGTAAATTCTTCAGATAAGTCTACGTTTGACATTTCAAGCGCTCCAGAAATAATTTCACCTGCTCCATTTAAGCCAGGGCGCGACAACTCATTAATCGTCAACCCGTTCGCATTTCGGTCAAGCTTACCGGAGTTGTTTGTTTCTTTAAACGTATTGCCACCCATTTTTTCTAAACCACTTGGGTTTGGAAATTGTGCCAATAAAATTTGTCCAGCAATTTTTAATTGCCCGTTGCTATCGATGAACGTCACTTTTCCATCTGCCGTAATCCCAAAGCTTTTCGCCGTTTTCGGAATTTGAATGAGTCCTGGCTCAAAGCTTGTCACATTTCCGTATTTTGGCTCACTATAATCTTGTAATACTTGCTGGACGCTTTCAATAAAGCCGCTAATTTGCTCCAAGAAAGGTCCCATCATTTTTTCAGCCTCTTCTAGCGCCATATCCCAATTAATTTTCGTTGGATCCGTTTGAATGGTTGGTACTGGATTAATGGACGCTTTTGGTGCTACCTTATCATTAAACGGTTCATTTGTACTATTTAACCCACTTGCAGCACCTGTTTGTCCTGTAGTATTATCATATATTTTTCCAGTTATTTGACCATTTAATTTGTTCAACTGATTGTTTAATTCATTAACAAAAGCAATAAATTGTGTTTTTCCAGATGTCGTATCTGTTGTAAATTCACTCTTCCAGTTTTTTATAAAATCGACTAAACCATTTGGCTTAGTTGTTGCTCCTGATACCCCGTTAATAAACGTTTCAATATTTCTCTTAGCCACATCTACGAATGGAGCATTGTTTTTGACCGTATCTACATCTTTAATCGCTGCCTCGCCAATTAAATATTGTCCGTCCGAGTTAACAATATAACCGTATTCATCCAAATAAAAGTTTCCAGCACGTGTAAAGCTTAAGTTAAAGACACGATCAATCGGCACACCTTTATTTACTTTATTCGTACCAAGCTTTCCCGCGGGACCGTCCATATCGATAAGCGTCACATCATTGATTGAACCTACGACAAAAAAACCGTCGCCACCGAGCGCTAAGTCAAGCGGACGCGATGTTGTTTGCGTCGAACCTTGCGTATGAATCGTTTCGATTGAACCGAGGCCGCTTCCTAGTCCGATTTGTTTGCCGTTCATTCCCCCACGCGTTCCTGTTGATGATGTCGCTGCGGAAATTTGTTGTGATACGAGATCTTTAAATGTGACGCGCGCTTTTTTATAACCATACGTATTGACGTTAGAAATATTGTTACCAATGACGTCTAATTTATATTGAAAGTTGCGAATACCACCAATGCCAGTGAACATGGAACGTAACATATGATCCTCTCCTTTTTGTTATTTGAGCGGCTTCTGTCATTCCGCACGCTCAAAGGCTTCCTGTAAAGGTCCAGCCTTTTATATAATGATGGCGCCATTAATATTTGTAAACAGTTGCGTTTGTGCTTCTTCGCGATGCATCGCTGTAATGACTGTTTGATTCACAGCGCTCACAATTAATGCAGCTTCATTTGTAATGACGAGCGAGTCGCGCACCCCTTTTTGTTTCGCTTCTACAATTTTTTTCCCAATCATCGCCCATTGTTCATCGTTAATATGAATATTTCGCTCTTGCAAACGTTGTTGCGCATGCTTGCTTATTTTCAACCCTTTTCCTGCTTCAGTAAGCGCATCGCGAAACGATTGTCGCTCTGACTTTGATGAAGCAACGACTTGCTTTTTCGGCGGAATAAGCGGGGCATGCGGAAAAAACTGTATTCGATCCATTCCCTCACCTCCTTTATTGCGACACTTTTGTGACGCGAGAGGCTAACACCGTTTCTCCTTGTTCAAGCTCTAACCATATATCTGTGCCTTTTTGAACGACCGCTTTCACAACACCGCTTTGTTCATCCCATGTGACCGTTTTGCCAATCCATTCGCTATATTGAGCAAGCGACGGTGTAGATTGTTGTTGCATAAGCTTTTGCAACGCATCTAGCGTGCTGACAAGCTTTTCTGATGTACTTGTTTGCGATTCAATAAACTTGCCCATCATATTCGACATATTCACCATTTGTTCAAGCGATGAGAAATTTGCCATTTGCGAAATAAATTCTCGGTCTTCCATCGGGTTTAACGGATCTTGATGCTGCAATTGGGCAATTAAAATTTTTAAAAAATCATCTTTTCCTAATGAGCTTTTCCCTGTTTCTCTTTGTTGTGTTTGACGCTGTGACAAAAGCAAACTCGGATCGATGGCTGTCACGTTCATCACCTCTATTCAAAGTCAAACCATTCTTTCAACCACTCATCAAAAGATTCGTCATGTTGTTTCTTTTGTTCTTTTTGTTGCTCTTGGTGTTGCTGTTTTTGTTGTTGGAATGAATGGTCGCGAAATTTCGCTTCATCAAATACATGAAACTTTTCAACAGTAATATGGTCCGCAATATGCGCCAGCTGATGAATATGTTGTTCAACTAACTGTTTCGCCGCATCGGTTGATGTAATCATTTTTGCCGTCAATTTTCCTTTTTGTTGAATGAGCTTAATTGTGATATACCCTAAATGTTCCGGATGCAAACGAATGAGCATTTGCGTATTGCCATTTTTCCAATGTGTTAGTTTGCTTGCGCGCAAAATACGTTCAAATTGTGTAACAAAAGGCGTATCTTTTGTTGTATCGATCGTGTTTAGCTCCATCGGTGCATGTTCATTTGTTTGCTGTCCGACATGTAAAATATGTTCATACACGCGAGCGATCGGTTGTTTTCGCTCTTGTAATAATGATGTAGGTTCTTTTTGCACAAATAGCTGTGCTTGGGATAATTTTTGGACAGCTTGCTTCTCTTGCGTGAATGAGCCAACATCTTTAGAATCCACTTGTCCCCTTGGCAGTAATGCAACACCTTTAGAATCCACTTGCTGACCTTGAAGTAATGCAACGCCTTTGGAATGAAATCGTTTTTCTTGCAAACGTGATGTGAATAGCGCATCTTTCAAAAGATGTTGAAGGGCGCGATCGTCTTGCGTATAATACGTGGCATTCGTCCGTTTTTCGCTATTGTTCATTTCTTTTGTTAATGTTTGCAACATTGCTGCGATCGTGCCACTTTGTTTATCATGTATTCCAAACATCGTGCTTAGCGTTTTGCGTACTTGTTCGATGATCGGCTCTGGAATCGTTTGCTGCTTTTGTTCGAGTTGAAACAAAACCATCATAAGCATCAGTTCATCTTCTTCATCTCGATCATCCTTCGACACAAATATCGTTTCAAACGGTTGATTTGTTGAGAAACGATCGACCATTTTCTCTTTTACTTCTTCTGGTAAAAGAGAAAGAAACGACTGTATCATTTCGTTTGACAACATGTCGGTATGTGCATACGTGACATCGTCCGGCAGTTGCGTCAACCATTGTTGCCATGCTTCCCAATCGATTGATTGCACCATATGTTGCTCAGGCAATGGTTGCGGTGCCGACTGTTGCCGCAACGATGAAAGTAGATGGGCAAATGCGTTGCCATCATTCGTTTGGACCGTTGTTTCTGCCTGTTGCCCACGAAACGAAGTCAACGAGGAAATCGGCGCGATATTCATCTACTCACCTCCTTTCAATTGTTCGCTTTTTTCGCAAGCAAGCTCGTATATTTCGCCGCATTTTGTGCATCCATTTTTTCTAAAATGGCCGCCACTTTATCTGTTTTTAACTGCGATAGCAAATCGACGGCTTCGCGGTCCGACATTTGTGGAATAATTTCTGCCGCTTTTTTTGGAGACATTGTTTCATACATTTTGACAACATCGACACGCGAAGTATTTGTTTGCTCGGCTGGCGGCGTTGTTGTCGGCTCTTGAGCTTGTTCCTTCTCTGCTTGCAGGCGCGCAATTTCTTGTTTCAGTGCATCAATTTCCCCTTCTTTTTCTTTGAGCGCATCGTTTGCTTTTGTTAGTTGTTTCTCTTTTTCGACAATGGTTGCTTTTAGCTCAACGATTTGTTGTTGCAGTTTCTTTTTTTCGTTTGCTTCCGTTCCTTCAATCCATTGCGATACGAACGGCAATTGACTCGCGTATTTTTTCCCTTGTTCAAATACGTTAATACCGGAGAATGTTAAAATGAGCAAAACAACCGAAATGGTAAATAAAAGTGGAATAAAAACGACAAAGAGAAACCATTGAAACTTACTTGTTTTTTTCGTTTCTTCTTCTTTTTCAAACTGTTCCATTGACGCTCACCTTATCTCTCGATAGCAATATTGCTGTATTGAAATATCGTCCATCTGTTTTTGTTCTGCGATTCGCATTTGTGTCGCAATCATTTCGTCATATTTGTCTTTTATTTTTTCGTATTTTTTCACTTCTACGTTTAATTCAACTAACTTCAGTTGCTTCAACTCCATTTGTTGACGGGCTTGTATAACAAGATGTTGATAATGGTCGATGACGCGTTGCAAATTGCTCATAAATTGTTGAAACGAACGAATATGTTGAATCGCTACCCCTAACTGTAGTTGTTGTTTATGTTGTTCTTCATATTCTTCTTTTTGTTTTAAAAAGTGATATAGTTTTTCCGCCACTTCTTCAAATCGGCTGCGCGCCTCTTCATATTCGTGCAGCGCTTTTTGTTTTTCATGTTCTTTTAAGTTTAAAATTTTCGTTAATTTAAACGGTGTCATCGTTTATTCACCCTTGTTCAATAAGTTGAAACAACTGTTGAACGCTTTCATTTATTGTGTATGATTCATGAACATCTTGCTTTAAAAAAGAAATAATTTTCGGATAATAGCGAATCGCTTCGTCAATTTCCCGCGACGACCCTCGTTTGTATGCACCAATTTGAATTAAATCCTCAGACTGAACGTATGTCGCAAGCAACTCGCGCAATTTTTCGGCCATTTTGCGATGTTCTGGCGTTACGATGTAGTTCATGACGCGGCTGACGCTTTTTAATACGTTAATTGCTGGATATTGCCCTTTATTTGCTAGTTGACGTTCCAAAACAAAGTGGCCATCTAAAATACCGCGAACGGTATCAGCAATCGGTTCGTTCATATCATCGCCGTCAACAAGCACTGTATAAAAGGCAGTAATCGTTCCGTGTTCATTCGTTCCCGTCCGTTCAAGCAGTTTTGGTAACATAGCGAAAACAGACGGTGTATATCCTTTCGTCGTCGGTGGTTCTCCGACAGCTAATCCGACTTCACGTTGCGCCATTGCAACGCGCGTGACAGAATCCATCATAAACATGACGTTCAGCCCTTGGTCTCGAAAATACTCGGCAATAGCTGTCGCTGTATACGCCCCTTTAATGCGCATGAGCGCTGGTTGATCGGACGTCGCAACAACGACAATGGAACGTTTTAATCCTTCTGGCCCGAGGTCACGTTCAATAAACTCTCGCACTTCACGTCCGCGCTCTCCAATAAGAGCAATGACGTTTAAATCAGCGTTTGTGTTGCGGGCAATCATTCCCATTAACGTACTTTTTC
This sequence comes from Anoxybacillus dikiliensis, assembly GCF_050613275.1. Classification (GTDB taxonomy): domain Bacteria; phylum Bacillota; class Bacilli; order Bacillales; family Anoxybacillaceae; genus Anoxybacillus. The sequence goes on along the minus strand of NZ_CP187112.1, from coordinate 1,039,114 downwards.
CAACCCCAGACCCAGCAAAAATGCCGACACGTTGCCCCTTTCCGACCGTAAGCAAACTGTCGATCATTTTCACGCCGACTTCAATGGGCTCCGAAATCGGTGGACGCGTCATCGGATTTGGCGGTTGACGATCGATCGGAACAGCCGTCAGCCCTTTCGGAAGCGGCTGCTCATCGATCGGAGCACCTAATGCGTCAATGACACGTCCGACAAGCGCTGAACCTACTTTAATTTCTAACGGAGAGCCCGTTGCCTCTACAATGCAACCGGGGGCAATATCTTGAACCGTTGCATATGGCATTAATAGTACGTATTCATCGCGAAATCCAACGACTTCGGCTTGAATTTTCTTCTTTTTTTTATGGCCGATATGAATATAGCACACATCTCCGATCGAGCTTTCCGGGCCTTTCGCTTCAATCATTAAGCCGATGACGCGCGTCACTTTACCAAATCGTTTATACGGGTCGAGCAGTTCAATTTCATTGATAAGCGCTTGCCAGTTCATTCAATTGCCCCCTCGATTCGTTCGAGCAATTGTATCTTCAATTGCTCAAGTTGCGTGTCAACGCTTGCATCAATGCGACCAAACGGCGATTCAACAATACAACTTGTCTCCGCCAATGTTTCATCCGGATAAATAAACAAATGAACGTCTTGACTAAATAGCGCTTTTAGCTCATCTTTTTGGCGAATGACGACATCATAGTACGTCGGGTGAACATACATTTTCACTTCTTCATGTTCACGAACTTCTTTTATGACTTGCTTCACAAGACCGAGAAAATGTTCTTTATTTTCAGCAAGACGTTCACCGATAATTCGTTCCGCCACTTTGCACGCGATAAGCAAAATCGTTTCATCAGCCGACTGCAACATGTGATAAAATTGTTCATTTGCTGACTGCACGATTTGTTTTGCTTCTTGGATCGTTTCCATGTACTGTTGAAATCCTTCTTGGCGCCCTTCTTCTAAGCCGATGGCATATCCTTCTTGACGCGCTTGTTCAATCCATCGGCTTCGTTCTTCTTCCCATCGCCTTTGTTCTTCGGCAATTTGTTGTTGAACAGATGCGTAATACATATCCGCTTCTTGGCGAATGTTTGCCGCTTGCTGTTCTGCTTGTTCCATGATCATTTGTGCGTGTGCTGTCATCGTTTCGTCATGCTGTTCGTGTTCTTCTTGTTGCACGTCTGGCAACACTTTTTTTACTTGAATGACGGCTCGTTGTTCCGTACACGTTTTAGCAAACGGGGCTTTAATGACTTTAGACAATAATATCATCTCCTCCACCGCGAGCGACGACAATTTCACCCGCTTCTTCGAGACGACGAATAACTGCAACAATACGCGATTGCGCTTCTTCTACGTCGCGAAGGCGAACAGGACCCATAAACTCCATTTCTTCTTTAAACGTTTCCGCCATGCGCGATGACATATTGCGGAATACGACTTCTTTCACTTCGTCGCTAGACACTTTTAATGCAAGCAACAAGTCGGCATTATCCACTTCGCGAATGACACGTTGAATGGCGCGATTATCAAGCGTAACGATATCTTCAAAGACAAACATCCGCTTTTTAATTTCTTCCGCTAACTCCGGATCTTGAATTTCAAGCGCATCTAAAATTGTTCGTTCTGTTGCGCGATCGACACCATTTAGCACTTCGACAACCGCTTCAATACCACCTGTTTGCGTGTAATCTTGTACAACTGTCGTCGATAGTTTCCGTTCGAGCACTTGCTCAACTTCATTAATCATTTCTGGTGATGTGCGATCCATAAGGGCAATGCGGCGCGCGACGTCCGCTTGCATTTCTTGTGGTAACGCGGACAAAATTTGTCCCGCTTGCGCCGGATCTAAATACGACAGTACGAGCGCAATCGTTTGTGGATGTTCGTTTTGTAAAAAGTTTAAAATTTGCGCTGGATCGGCTTTCCGTGCAAAATCAAACGGACGCACTTGCAACGCGGACGTTAGACGATTAATAATGTTCATCGCTTGCTCTGGCCCTAACGCTTTTTCAAGCACTTGTTTCGCGTAAGCAATACCGCCTTGTGAAATGTAATCTTGCGCTAAGGCGATTTGATGAAACTCTTCTAAAATCATTTCTTTTTTCTCAGCATCAACTTGACGAACGTTAGAAATTTCAAGCGTTAGCTTTTCGATTTCTTCTTCTGATAAATGTTTATATACCGATGCTGAAACGTCTGGTCCTAATGAAATGAGGAGAATGGCTGCCTTTTGTTTTCCTGTTAATTCTTTTGGATCGCGTTTTGCCATACAATCCCCTCCTTTACTCCTCTGCAAGCCATGTTCTTAACAGTTTCGCAAATTCTTCTGGCTTTTCTTTTGCGAGCTTTTCAAGCTGCTTGCGGCGCAACGTTGCTTCTGTTTCGACTTCTTCGTTTACATCTGGAATTTGTACTGCTACTTGTTCTTCTTGCAATGGCTGTTCGTCCATTTCTTCTTTCTTCCGTTTACGCAACCATAAAAAGACGATCAAAGCAAGCAACAACACGATGACTCCGCCACCAACAATATATGCCCACGTCGGGATGGCTGATGTTTGTTCGTCAAACTGCACTTTTCCATTAAATGGTTGTACGGAAACGACGACGCGGTTTTGTAAATCTGCATCTGTCCATTGTCCAGCGATCTCTTTATCAACGGACGTCCGCACAATCGTACCTAAAATTTTGGTAATGTCATCAACCGTTTGGGCCGGGAGTGAGTTCGGATCGTTTGGTGTCGGTGGTTCTACCATCACTTGAATGCCTAAATCTTTTATTTTATAAGGACTTGCAACAATTTCTCTTTTTATTCTATTAACCTCGTTATTAATTGTTTCTTCAATTCGTTCATAATCGCCGTTTGTCTCGCCATTGGCACCTTCATATCCTGGCACTTCGTTTTCTCCTACGCCTGCTGTGCCACCCGGCTGTGCTCCTTTTCCTGAGAACGTCTCAGTAATGCGTTGCACACTAACGGCGATGCCTTCCATATTCTCTTTATCGACCGGCTCAACAAGTTCTTCTTGGCGGTTTTCTTGCGTAAAATCAACGTCTGCTGTAACGGAAACGACAACTTTATCTTGTCCGATCATCGTTCCTAACATTTGTTGGACGCGGCGTTGAATGTCGCGCTCAATTTGTTGTTTTACTTCATATTGTTCAGCAAATGTTTTGCCTGACGAAAAATTTTCTTCATTTTTTAAATCAAAGTACTCAAAATATTGATTCATAATGACGATATTTTCAGTAGGAAGATTCGGCACGCTTTTGGAAACAAGGTGATATAGCGATTTCATTTGCTGTTCATTAAATTTATATCCTGCCTTCGTTTTCAAAACGATGGACGCAGATGCCTCTTCCTGTTGGTCACCAACAAAGATGGTCGGCTGGGGTAGGTTAATCATCACCTTTGCATCTTCTACCCCGTCGATACTTTTTATTAAATTGGCGAGTTCCGTTTGCATCGCCTCAATTTTCAACACGTTAAATTCATTATCCGTCATCCCGAAACCAGAGTTTTTTCCAAAAAACGAATAATCAATACTTCCGCTATCAGGAATACCTTCTGCAGCTAATTCAACTTTTAATGTGTTCACAAGCTGTTCAGGCACTAAAATCGTCGTGCCGTTATCGGTAATTTGCGACTTAATTCCTCGCTGGTCAAGCGTCGCTTTAATTTGTCCCGCTTCTTGTGGCGATAAATTGCTGTAGAGAGGAACAAAGTTCGTTCGCGTCGCAAAAAAAGCAGTAAGCGCAACAGCGACGACCAACAGCCCGACAAGTCCTAGCGCCATCGCTTTTTGCTGTTTTGTTCTCTCGCTCCAAAACAATTGAAATCGTTCTATCGCTTGTTTTAATCGCTCGTTCATACGCTTCCTCCGCTATCTCTTGAGGTCCATTATACTTGCATTCTCATCACTTCTTGATACGCTTCAATGACTTTATTGCGTACTTCAATCGCTAATTGAAGCGACACGCTCGCTTTTTGCGAAGCGATCATTACGTTGTGTAAGTCAACGTTTTCTCCTTTTGCTAACTTTGTCGTGAGCAAATCTGACTCGATTTGCTGTTTATTTACTTCGTTTATCGCTTCTTTTAAAAATTGTGAAAATGCCCGTTGTGCTTCCACAGGCTTTATCGCTTGTTGTTGCGTAGCTGGCAATACGCGCTGAATGCGATCAATCATCGTTCATCCCCCTATTTTCCGATTTCTAGCGCCTTCATTAACATCCCTTTCGTTGCGTTCAATACGGTCACATTCGCTTCATATGAGCGGGTCGCGCTCATTAAATCGACCATTTCTTTTAACGGGTCAACATTTGGAAGCTTTACATATCCGTTTTCATCCGCATCAGGATGAGATGGGTCATATACAAGTTTAAACGGCGTTTGGTCTTCGATAATTTTTGTCACTTTCACTCCGCCTGCCGACCGCTCGTTCATTGCCTGACTTAAAAGAGAAGAAAACGATTCGTTCGGCTGCATGACAACCATTTTCCGTCGATACGGCTGCCACTTTCCATCGACCATTTTGGCGCGAGTCGTATCGACGTTCGCCATATTTGCTGAAATGACATCCATACGCAACCGTTGAGCAGTTAACGCAGAGGCGGACACATTGAAACTTTGAAACATGTATTATTTTCCTCCCTTAATGACCGTTTTTAAGGAGTTAAACTTTCCGTTCAAACGTTCGACTAAAGCGTTATAGTAAATTTGATTTTGTGCCAAATCCGACATTTCTTTATCTAGATCGACATTATTCTTATTATGATTGTAAACGAGATCGTTTTTCGTTGTCACGAAAAATTTGTTTGTACTTCCTTTAAACTCAAAATGGCGAGGGTCGGTACGATACGCTTGCAACGCTTGCTGAAATTCCGTACGAAACTGAACATCTTTCGCTTGAAAGTTTGGTGTATCGACATTCGCAATATTGTTTGCGATCACTTTTTGCTTTAATGATGAATAATTTAATCCTTGTTCTAATATTTGGAATGTATTTGAAAACAATTTCACGGCATATTCCTCCTTGTAAAGACACCGTTCGACAACACACCTCTATTGTAAAAAATTATTTATGTTATGTATATAGGGAACATTGGACTATTTTTCACATACTTTAACAAAAGAGGCATCTTCACGAGAAAGATGCCTTTTTGTTTTAATGATGTTTTAACTTCTCGAGTTCTGTCAAAAACTTATCGTTTAATACTTTAATGTACGTTCCTTTCATTCCGAGCGAGCGGGATTCGATGACTCCGGCGCTTTCTAGTTTACGAAGCGCGTTGACAATGACTGAACGCGTAATGCCGACACGATCAGCAATTTTACTTGCAACGAGCAAGCCTTCTGTCCCATCTAATTCTTCAAAAATATGCTCAATTGCTTCTAATTCACTATATGAAAGAGAGCTGATCGCCATTTGCACAACCGCCTTGCTGCGCGCTTCTTCTTCAATTTCTTCCGCTTTTTCACGCAAAATTTCCATTCCAACAACTGTCGCTCCGTATTCAGCTAAAATTAAATCATCATCGTGAAACTCTTTATCTAATCGGGATAAAATGAGCGTTCCAAGGCGTTCCCCGCCACCGATAATCGGCACGATCGTCGTTAAGCCATTTTTAAATAAGTCTTTATTTTCAATCGGAAATGCCGTATACTCGCTATTAATATCAAGATTTGGCGATGTTTCTGTAATATGAAATAAGTTTTTCGTATACTCTTCTGGAAATTGACGATCGGCTAACATTTTTTTCATTCGTTCATTTTCAATCGTTTGTTTAATGGCAAAGCCGAGCAACTTTCCGCGGCGGCTCACAACGAAAATGTTTGCTTCAATGACTTCGCAAAGCGTTTCTGCCATCTCTTTAAAGTTCACAGGCTTTCCGGCCGCGTTTTGCAACATCGCATTAATTTTTCTCGTTTTTTCAAGTAAATTCATATCGCATCCTCCTTATAAAATAAACTGACTTAAATCTTTATTTCTTACAATGTTCCCTAGTTTTTGCTCCACATATTGTGGGGTGATAACAACCTTTTCAAGATGTACGTCTGGCGCTTCATACAATAAATCTTCTAACAATTTTTCCATAATCGTATGAAGGCGGCGCGCACCAATGTTATCCGTTTGTTGATTCACTTCAAAAGCGACTTCTGCGATTTTACGAATAGCATCGTCAGAAAATTCAAGTTGTATACCTTCTGTAGCAAGTAAAGCGATATACTGTTTTAACAGCGCATTGTTCGGTTCAACCAATATTTTTACAAAATCATCTACTGTCAGTTTCGTCAATTCAACGCGAATCGGAAAACGCCCTTGCAATTCTGGGATTAAGTCGGACGGTTTCGCCATATGAAACGCCCCAGCAGCAATAAATAAAATATAGTCCGTTTTTACCGGTCCGTATTTCGTCATGACGGTTGAACCTTCCACAATCGGTAAAATGTCGCGTTGCACCCCTTCACGCGAAACGTCAGCTGATGAACCGACCTGCCCTTTCCGAGCAATTTTATCAATTTCGTCAATAAAAATAATGCCTGATTGCTCTGCGAGTCGAATCGCTTCTTGCGTTACTTCGTCCATATCGATCAACTTTTGCGCTTCTTCGTTTGCAAGGACGTGGCGCGCTTCTTTTACTTTTAATTTTCGTTTTTTCCGCTTTTTCGGCATAAAGCTACTTAACATATCTTGCATATTGACGCCCATTTGCTCCAAACCAGCGCCTTGAAATAAGTCAAACATCATCGGTTGTTGCTCTTCGATTTCAACCGTCACTACTTCGTTTTCTAACTGTCCATTTGCCAATTGCCAAGCGACTTGTCTTCGTCTTTCGGCTAGTTGTTGATCGTCGCTTCCATTTGTCGTTTGTTGTTCTACTGCCCCACCAAACAAAAGTTCAAATGGATTTTTCATCGGTTGTTTTGTTTTCCCTGGTACAAGCAGTTCAACAAGCCGTTTGTTCGCCAATTGTTCCGCTTGTTCTTTCACCTCGTTCATTTTTTTCTCTTTTACGATGCGCACAGACGTTTCAACGAGATCACGCACCATCGACTCTACGTCGCGACCGACATAACCGACTTCCGTAAATTTCGTTGCCTCTACTTTTACGAATGGAGCGCCAACAAGTTTCGCTAATCGTCGTGCAATTTCTGTTTTTCCAACACCCGTCGGTCCAATCATTAAAATGTTTTTCGGCACGACTTCATCACGCAATTTTTCATCTAATAAACTGCGGCGATAACGATTTCTTAATGCGATCGCTACCGCTTTTTTCGCTTCATGCTGACCGACGATAAATTGATCAAGCTTTTCAACAATTTGTTTTGGCGTTAACATGCCGCTCCCCCCTTACAGCTCTTCGACAATAATGCAATCGTTTGTGTACACGCAAATATCGCTCGCTACTTTTAATGCCGCTTCCGCAATTTGCTTCGCTGTTAAATGTTCACCTGCATACGCCTTCAATGCCCGACCAGCTGCTAACGCATAGTTACCACCGGAGCCAATCGCTAAAATGTTATCGTCTGGTTCAATAACTTCGCCTGTTCCAGAAATGAGCAACATATGTGTCGCGTCCATGACGATTAACATCGCTTCTAATCGGCGCAACACTTTGTCGCTCCGCCACTCTTTTGCTAGCTCAACCGCCGCCCGTTGTAAATTTCCGTTGTATTCTTCTAACTTTCCTTCAAACATTTCAAACAGCGTAAATGCATCAGCGACCGCCCCTGCAAAACCGGCTAACACTTTGCCATGAAAAAGTTTACGAATTTTCCGCGCTGTATGTTTCATTACTACGGCATTGCCGAACGTCACTTGACCATCGCCCGCCATCGCTCCTTTTCCTTGATGGCGAATCGCAAAAATCGTCGTCGCATGAAATTGACTCATAACCGATCCTCCTTTTATGCACGCGGGTGAGAATATAAATAAACGTGGCGCAAATGATCTTTCGTTACATGTGTATACACTTGTGTCGACGAAAGATGCGCATGACCTAACAATTCTTGCACAGAACGTAAATCAGCACCTTCATTTAATAAATGCGTCGCAAACGTATGGCGAAACACATGGGGACTAACTTTCAAAGAAAGGGCAGCTCGTTCAACGATGTCGTTTAAAATGTGCCGTACCCCTCTTGGCGTTAATGGTCCACCACGCGCATTTAAAAAAAGCACATCCGTCGGCGCTTTTGCCTTGCTTACAAGTTGCTGACGTCCATCTTGTATATATCGTTCAAGCGCTTCTTTTGCATACGTACCAAACGGGACATATCGTTGCTTGTTTCCCTTTCCGTAAATTAAAATCGTACATACGGAGAAATCAATATGCGATAAGCGAATGTTACAACATTCACTTACACGAACGCCCGTTGCGTACAACAGTTCAATGATCGCTTGGTTTCGTTGACCGATCGCTGTATTCAAATCATTGACAACAAACAATTGTTCTAATTCATCTGGATACAAAAAATGTGGAATTTTCTGTTCTTTTTTCGGCAACGATGCAAGCGCAAACGGATTTTCAGAAACAATTTTCTCCCGCACTAAAAATTTATAAAAGCTGCGCAAGCTCGACATTTTCCGGGCAATCGAACGGCTTGATTGTTGACGCTTATGAAGCTCTGTTAAAAACAAGCGAACGTCGCTGTAAGACACTTCTTGCAACTGTTTGATTTGTTCACGCTCCATAAATTCAAAAAATTCGCCAATATCATGCTTATAACACGCAATTGTATATTCTGAATAATTTTTTTCTATTTGTAAATATTCAACGAACAAATTTAACGTAAAATTCACATTTTCCATTCGATCACCTCACAAGAGCTACTAAATAGTAGCATAATTTAGCAGCTCTTGCAACGAATTTCACCATTTTTTTATAAAATTCTGAATCGTTTCTAATGCCCGTTGTGCATATCGTTCATTTTTTTTCTTTTTATCTTTTATTGGCTCGTCGAGCGGTGCAAATAAGCCGAAATTCGCATTCATCGGTTGAAAATGTTTCGGGTTCGCCGATGTAATATAATGCGCCATGCTTCCGATGGCCGTTTCTTGCGGAAATACGACAAGTTCTTTTCCGAGCACATAGTGGGCAGCATTAATCCCCGCCACAAGTCCTGATGCTGCTGACTCAACATACCCTTCGACCCCGGTCATTTGTCCTGCAAAAAATAAATCTTCTCTTTCTTTATATTGATATGTCGGTTTTAATAACTTCGGCGAATTAATAAACGTATTGCGGTGCATCACACCGTATCGTACAATTTCTGCTTGCTCAAGCCCTGGGATCAAGCGAATGACTTCTTTTTGCTCCCCCCATTTTAAATGCGTTTGAAACCCGACAATATTGTACAACGTTCCTGCCGCATCGTCTTGACGAAGTTGAACGACGGCAAAAGGACGTTTTCCTGTACGCGGGTCTTCTAAACCGACGGGCTTCATCGGACCAAACAGCAACGTCTTTTTCCCGCGCCGGGCCATCACTTCAATTGGCATACATCCTTCAAAATAAATTTCTTTTTCAAACTCTTTTAACGGAACCGTTTCAGCAGAAATGAGCGCATCATAAAATCGGTCAAACTCCTCTTCTGTCATCGGGCAGTTAATATATGCCGCTTCCCCTTTGTCGTAGCGGGACTTTATATACACTTTTTCCATATCAATGCTTTCTTTCTCAACAATCGGTGCAGCCGCATCGTAAAAATATAAATATTCTTCCCCTGTCAACGCTTGAAGCTGTTCCGAAAGCGGCTGCGATGTTAACGGACCTGTCGCAATAATCGTTGGGCCTGTTGGAATTGTTGTTACTTCTTCACGCACAACCGTCACATTCGGATGATTCGCTACCATGTCTGTAACTTTCGCCGCAAATTCGTGACGGTCGACAGCTAAAGCGCCACCAGCTGGCACGGAACAAGAGTCCGCTGCTTTCATAATGACGGAATCTAACCGACGCATTTCTTCTTTTAATACACCGACTGCATTCGTTAACGTATTTGCGCGAAGAGAGTTGCTGCATACGAGTTCTGCAAACTTGTCTGTATGATGCGCGGGAGTTTGTTTCACCGGGCGCATTTCATATAATTTGACGCGAATGCCGCGCTTCGCGAGTTGCCATGCCGCCTCACTTCCTGCCAATCCTGCTCCAATTACTGTTACTTCCATCCATATTCCCTCCTCGATAAAATGGGTGAGGGTATTCGCCTCACCTTACTGTTGTTCGTTATATTCACATTGTGTACATTGAACGTGCACGCTCTTTTTCCCTTTTTTCTCAACGAGCATGCCACCACATTTTGGGCACGGTCGATTCATTGGTTTATCCCATGAAACGAAATCGCACGCTGGAAAACGATCGCAACCGTAAAACATACGCTTCTTTTTACTTTTTCGTTCAACGATGTTCCCTTCATGACAACGTGGGCATTTTACGCCAATATCTTTGACGATCGCTTTCGTATTTCGACATTGTGGAAAATTTGAACAAGCGATAAACTTTCCGAAGCGTCCCATTTTATACACCATTGGGCTTCCGCATACATCGCAATCGACATCAGCTGATTCGTCTGCTATTTCGACTTTTTCCATTTCAACTTCAGCCACTTTTAACCGTTTTTCAAACTCGCGATAAAATTCGTCAATGATGCGTACCCATTCGACTTTTCCTTCTTCGATGTCGTCTAAGTTTTTTTCCATTTTCGCTGTAAACTCGACGTCTAAAATTTCCGGGAAAAATTGCATCATTAAATCAAGGACAATTTCCCCAAGCTCTGTTGGAACGAATCGTTTGTTCTCAAGCGTCACATAATTGCGCTTTTGAATCGTATCGAGCGTCGGGGCATATGTCGACGGACGACCGATGCCGAGCTCTTCTAACGTCTTGACAAGGCGCGCTTCCGTATAACGCGGTGGCGGCTGTGTGAAATGTTGCTTTCCTTCAATATCTTTGCTAAATACGCGCTCCCCTTCCACAAAGTCTGGCAGTAATCGTTGCTGTTCATCTTTCGGATCGTCTGTTCCTTCCACATATACTTTCATAAAGCCTGGAAATTTGACTGTCGAGCCAGTCGCGCGGAAGACGACTGAACCGTTTGAAAGCTCGACGGCGATCGTATCGAGCAAAGCTGGCGCCATTTGACTGGCGATAAAGCGCTCCCAAATGAGTTTGTACAGCTGATATTGATCGCGTGTCACATGCGGCTTAATGGCGCTCGGATGACGCCAGACGGACGTTGGACGAATTGCTTCGTGCGCATCTTGCGCGTTCGCCTTTTGTTTTTCTTTTCTTTTTTCTGTTGCTACATATGATGTGCCGAACGTCTGTTCAATATACTGAATCGCCTCTTGTTGAGCGCTCTCGGATACGCGCGTTGAGTCTGTACGCATATATGTAATTAAACCGACGGTTCCTTCGCTTCCAAGATCAATTCCTTCGTATAGCTGTTGTGCGACCATCATCGTTTTTTTCGTGCGAAAATTCAACTTCCGTGCAGCCTCTTGCTGCAAGGATGATGTAATAAATGGTGCGACCGGATTGCGCTTTCGTTCTTTTTTCGTTACCGCTGTAACGACAAATTCATTGCCTTGCATATGGCTTAACACATGTTGTACATCTTGTTCTGTTTTTAAATCGAACGTTTCGTTGTCTAGACGATAAAATTGCGCTTCAAATGTATCGTTTCCTTTGACAAACGTCCCTTGAATCGTCCAATATTCTTCTGGTTGAAACGATTGAATTTCTTTTTCACGTTCAATAATTAAGCGAAGCGCAACAGATTGTACACGCCCTGCGCTTAACCCTTTTTTTACTTTTTTCCAAAGCAACGGGCTAATGTTGTAGCCGACAAGGCGATCGAGCACACGCCGCGCTTGTTGTGCATGAACTAAATGCATATTAATGGCGCGCGGTTGTTCAAACGACTGTTTAATCGCATCTTTTGTGATTTCGTTAAATACAACGCGACATGGGGAGTCGGTATTTAAATCAAGCAAATGTGCCAAATGCCAAGCGATCGCTTCCCCTTCGCGATCCGGGTCGGCGGCAAGAAATACTTTTTTTGCCTTTTTCGCTGCTGTTTTCAACTCTTTAATGACCGAACCTTTGCCACGAATCGTAATATACTTCGGTTCATAATCGTTTTGTATATCAACGCCCATTTGACTTTTTGGCAAATCGCGCACATGCCCCATCGATGCTTTTACTTTATACTTTTTTCCTAAGTATCTTTCAATCGTTTTCGCCTTTGCTGGCGACTCTACAATGACTAAGTAGTCTGACATCATTTTGTCCTCCCTTAAGAGGTAATTCGTAAAATAAAATCTTCATTATTATTAATGATGATTCGTTCATTTGTCAAACATCATTTTTCGATTTTTTCTTTCCCTCATGTAAAAAGATGTCGAAATTCCTCTTCAATATCGTCGCTTGATAATATTAATTTCGCTCCTTGTTGGATTAACCGATTCGTCCCGTGCGCTTCTTTTGTCGTGATGTCACCTGGGATCGCAAATACTTCTCTTCCTTGTTGTAGCGCAAAATGAGCAGTGATGAGCGAGCCGCTTCGCTCTTTCGCCTGCACGACAAGCGTGCCAACAGACAAACCGCTAATGATCCGGTTGCGCATCGGGAAATGCCATGTTTGTGGGCGAACAAACGGCGGGTGCTCAGAAATAACGAGTTGTGTTGTCGCTAATTGTCGAAATAATGATTCGTTTTCAGGAGGATATATATGACGCAATCCCCCTGCTATGACCGCAATGGTTTCACCGTTATGGCGTAAACATAAACGATGCGCTTCAGCATCGACACCTTTCGCTAATCCGCTCACAATGACCCATCCGTGTTGAATAAGCGGCGGAAGAACGATATGCATCGCCGCAATTCCTTGACGGGTTGGTGTTCGTGTCCCGACGACGCTGATTAATTTTTTTCGCTTCAACAACTGCACGTTTCCTTTCGCATATAGTACCCAAGGCGGATCGTATATATGTTTGAGCCACTCTGGGTATTCATCGTCCTTAATTGTTACAATATGAATGTGTTGCTCCTCATATGTTTTTATCATACGTTTCAATTTGTGACAATGCAAATCATGGAAAAAAGCAGCGAAATGTTTTTCGGGGATTGTCAGTAATCGTTGAAGTTGATAAGAAGAAAGATGAAAAATCGAGGCAAGGGATGAATCGACATGAAGCAAGCGCGCGATGCTTTTCCATCCGATCCCACGACAATGATGCAAATGAATAAGCCTTTCGCGATCTGTATCGTACATCATATCCCTCCTTTGATAAAAATCGTCCTAAGGTCTGCTCCTTAGGACGATTGAACGATTAATGCGTTTTACATTTCTCGTATAAACCGCGTTCTTTTAATACAGAGATGAGCGTTTCGCCGATCACAGATGGCGTTTCAGCAACTTTAATGCCGCATGCTGTCATCGTTTGAATTTTTTCTGCGGCTGTTCCTTTGCCACCAGAAATAATCGCACCCGCATGTCCCATGCGCTTTCCTGGAGGAGCTGTTTGGCCGCCGATAAAGCCGACAACCGGTTTTGTCATGTTTGCTTTTACCCATTCTGCTGCTTCTTCTTCCGCTGTTCCGCCAATCTCACCGATCATAATGACTGCGTACGTATCTTCATCTTCGTTAAACGCCTTTAATACGTCGATGAAGTTTGTGCCGTTCACTGGGTCACCGCCAATGCCGACCGCAGTTGATTGACCGATTCCCGCTTGTGTTAACTGATGAACAGCTTCGTACGTTAACGTACCGGAGCGCGAAACGATACCGACATGACCTTTTTTATGAATATAGCCCGGCATAATGCCAATTTTGCATTCTTCCGGCGTAATAATACCAGGGCAGTTTGGTCCGATTAAGCGCGTTTTCTTTCCTTCCATATAGCGCTTCACTTTTACCATGTCCAATACCGGAATGCCTTCTGTAATACAAACGACTAAATCGATTTCCGCATCGACAGCTTCCATAATCGCATCGGCTGCAAATGCTGGCGGAACGTAAATAACAGAGGCGTTCGCACCTGTTTTTTCAACCGCTTCGGAAACCGTATCAAACACAGGTACCCCTTCAACTTCCGTGCCACCTTTTCCTGGTGTTACCCCGCCAACAATGTTTGTACCGTATTCAATCATTTGCTTCGTATGGAACAACCCTTGTGAACCTGTAATTCCTTGTACAATGACTTTCGTATGTTTATTAACAAAAACGCTCACGTTTCTCCCATCCCTTCTATTAGCTTACTAGCGAAACGATTTTTTGCGCGCCGTCTGCCATCGATTCAGCGGCTGTAATATTTAATCCGGACTCTTCTAAAATCTTTTTCCCTAATTCTACGTTCGTTCCTTCTAAACGAACGACAAGCGGAAGATTTAAACCAACTTGTTTCGTTGCCTCAACAATTCCGTTAGCGATGACGTCGCATTTCATAATGCCCCCGAAAATGTTAACGAAAATACCTTTCACATTCGGGTCGGATAAAATGATTTTAAACGCTTCTGTTACTTTTTCTGTCGTCGCACCGCCACCAACATCTAAAAAGTTCGCCGGCTCGCCACCGTAATATTTAATAATATCCATCGTCGCCATCGCTAAGCCCGCACCGTTGACCATGCAGCCGATATTTCCGTCAAGCGAAATGTAGTTTAAATCGTATTTTGATGCTTCAATTTCTTTTGGATCTTCTTCGTCCAAATCGCGATATTCTAAAATGTCTTTATGGCGATATAACGCGTTTGAATCAAAGTTTAACTTCGCATCAAGCGCCATCACTTTTCCGTCTCCTGTAACAACGAGCGGGTTAATTTCAGCGATCGAGCAATCTTTTTCGACGAATACTTGATATAAGCCTAACATAAATTTGACCGCTTGGTTGACAAGCTCTTTCGGAATGTTGATGTTAAATGCCATGCGGCGCGCTTGGAACGCTTGTAGGCCGACAGCTGGGTCAATATACTCTTTAAAAATTTTCTCCGGCGTTTTTGCCGCTACTTCTTCGATTTCCGTTCCGCCTTCTTCTGATCCCATTAATACTACGCGGGACGTCGCACGGTCAACAACAAGCCCGATGTAATATTCTTTTTTAATGTCGCATCCTTCTTCGATTAACAAACGCTTCACTTCTTTGCCTTCTGGACCTGTTTGATGCGTCACAAGCACTTTTCCGAGCAATTCGCTCGCATATGTACGAACTTCCTCTAAGCTTTTTGCGACTTTTACACCCCCTGCTTTTCCGCGACCGCCAGCGTGAATTTGCGCTTTGACGACACAAACGCTGCTGCCGAGCTCTTTTGCCGCTTCGACCGCTTCTTCAACCGTAAACGCCACACGGCCGTTCGGCACGCTTACTCCGTAGCTTCTGAGGATCTCTTTTCCTTGATACTCATGAATATTCATACCCCATCCTCCTATGTATAAAAATAAAAGTACTAGCGCTTTCATTGTATAATGATACTTTGTCAGTTGTCTACCATTTAGACAGAAAATTCTTTAACAAAAGAAAAAGAAGCGATTCATTCCAACCGCCCCTCCACCTTCTTCTCCACTCGGTAAATAAAAGCAAATACTTCCGCAACGACTTTGTACAGCTCCTCTGGAATCATTTCGTTCAGTTGCAATTGACCGAGCATCGCAGCAAGTGTTTCATCTTCATAAATGGGAACGTCGTATTGCTTTGCCTTTTCAATAATGCGCTCAGCAACTGCCCCCTCCCCTTTAGCGACGACGACGGGAGCAACGTGCTGCTCATCGTACGATAAAGCGACGGCACGTTTTCGTTTCATATGCGGTAATCCACTCCTTTGTATGAAAATGGTTCGACGAGCAATCGTTTCTTTGTTGGAGCGCGCTCTGGCACCTTGACGTGAACGGTCGAAAGCGTATAACCATGCTCAGCAAGCTGTTTTTTTAACGACGGCTCAAGCGCCGAGACGTATGACGATAAATGGGGCGTGTCGTTGATGATCGAAATATAAACGATGCGTTGTTGAATATGAACATCAACGATTGTTTCTTTTAGCGTTGCCATCGTTAAATAAAATAAAATGCGGCAATAGTCTGTATCGATTTTTCCATTTTCTTTTTTCTTTCCGCGCCATTGAATCGTCACATCGGTCGGGTGCGTGCCAATAAATAGCGGAAACTGCATAAAAATGTGTTGAAGCGGCTCGACGTTCGTCGATAATAGTTGATACGCTTGCATGCGTTGCCATAGCGATGTCAACTCCTCTTTTACCGTACCTTTCGCTTCCGACACCGCCGCCTGCAATAAAGAAAGCCATTCTTCTTGCTTTTTCATCCCCTCTTGCAATACTTCATGTATATATTGCGGAGAAAACGAAGAGAGCGACGGAATGCGGCGCAAAAGCGCAGGAAGTTTCGCTAACGTCTCCCCTCGTTGCGCGCTTTCGTCGATCATCATAGCGAGCGCAATTCGCTGCTCATACAATGGTCGCTCATGCTGAAGGGAGAGAAAAGCGCGAAACACATCGTCACGAAACGGCAGTTCGTTCATCATCATCCATTTTATTGCTTGCACTTCTTTTTCTCCCCCTGTTCGCAACCATTGGCGCATAAGCGCCACTTGCTCGCGCTTAAGCGATATCGCTTCATCAAGCATCCAGCGAATGAGCGCTTTCGTCTGATCGTTATGAGGAAGACGAAAATGACGGATGATGCTCTCTTCATCTGTTGCTTTTGGGGGGCGCTCTAATATTTTAAGTTCAAGCGGAGACGTTTTTTGCACTTGAAATGCATACGATCCGCCCTCTTTTACCGACGACCGCAACTCTGCTGTAACCATCTGATTGCCGATGCGAACGAGCGCCGTGCCGTCTTCTTTCACTTTTTCCACTTTTCCATAAATCATATCGCCGAGGTGAAACGTTCGTTCTTTCGGCTGAAGTGACGATGGCGATTGGTCAAACAACGTGCGCATCCATTGGACGTTCATTTCATTCCCCTCGTTTCATTCGCTCACGAATTGGCGCAAAAGAACGACGATGTTCTTCAATGACACCATATCGTTCAATCGCTTGGATATGCGCTTTCGTTCCGTATCCCATATGTTTCTCAAATCCATATTGCGGATATTTCTCACCTAGTTGTTTCATCATCCGATCGCGCGTCACTTTCGCTATAATGGAGCTTGCAGCAATGGATGCACTATGCGCATCTCCTTTAATGATGGATGTTTGCGGAATAGATAGCGGAATGTGCATCGCATCAATAAGCAAATGTTCGGGAGCGATCGCAAGCGCTCGGACGGCTTGCACCATCGCTTTTTTCGTCGCTTCGTAAATGTTTAGTTCGTCAATTTCACGGGCGCTCACAATGCCGATACCGATCGCAAGCGCCGTTTGTTGAATGATAGAAAACAATTGCTCTCGCTTCGTTTCCGATAACTTTTTTGAGTCATCTAAATGAGGAAGAAACACGTCTTGTGGCAAAATGACAGCCGCAGCAACGACCGGGCCAGCGAGCGGACCGCGTCCAACTTCATCCACGCCTGCGATATAGCGCACTCCTTTTTCATATAGCGCCTGTTCATATTGTAACATATGCGAAAAACGTTCCCGCTCGCGTTTTTCTGCTTCTTTTTGTTTATACCATTGTTGAATGAGGCGTTGGACACCTTTTCGCTCATCATGTAATAGTTGTTGAAACCATTCATCTGTTTCATCGTGAATCGTTTGTAGTCGTTGTTTTATCTCTTGCATATTCACGCTCGATCACTCCTTACATCTTATATCGGCAAATTGGCAAAAAAATAAAGGCCCGCTTATGCGAACCTTACAGGCGATCAAAACTGAGCCGTCCTAATTTTTCTGTGCGAATATCGCGCAACACAAGCTCAGCTACTTTATCGTAATCCACGACGCCTCCAGCAGCTAAACAGCCCCGTCTTTTTCCGATTTCATCAAACAATACAACGATGTCTTCTGGAATATCCGAAAGCGCGTACCGTTCTTTTAAACGATCAGGGTAATGCGCCGTTAAAAAGCGCAACGCATATACGGCAACATCTTGTAAATTTAAAATCGTATCTTTAATTGCTCCTGTTGTCGCGAGCTTGAATCCAACTTCTTCGTCTTCAAACTTCGGCCATAAAATTCCTGGCGTATCGAGCAGTTCAAGTTCTTTGCCGACTTTAATCCATTGTTGTGCTTTCGTCACTCCTGGTGTATCGCCCGTTTTGGCGATATGTTTTCCTGCCAGTCGGTTAATGAGCGTCGATTTCCCGACGTTTGGAATACCGACAATTAACGCGCGCATGGCGCGAGGACGTTTAATTCCTTTCGCCATCATTTTTTCAAACTTTGGGCGCAACTTCTCTTTTGCGACCGTCACAATTTGCTTCACGCCCGTTCCACTTTGCGAGTCAATCGCAATCGCTTCTATTTGTTGCGCGGCGAAAAAATCAATCCATTGCTTTGTGACGTCTGGGTCAGCCATATCCGCTTTATTTAACAACATGATGCGCGGCTTATTTGCGACAATTTCATCAATTAACGGATTGCGGGATGACATCGGAATGCGCGCATCAACAAGTTCAAATACGATATCAATGAGCTTTAATTTTTCTGTTACTTCCCGTTTCGCCTTCGCCATATGGCCGGGAAACCATTGAATCGTCATCGTTGCCACCTACTTTGTATGATGTTATTCAACAATTCGCGCATCAGAAAGGGGCCAATAGACGACCGACGTTTTGCCTACGACTTTATCCATCGGAATAAAGCCGATATGACGGCTATCTTTGCTGTATCGACGATTATCTCCGAGCACGAATAAATGACCTTCTGGAACTGTTTTTTGTCCCCATAGTTCTTCAAGTGTAAACGACTCTGTTAGCGGACCATCAAATACTTGCTTTTTCTCTTCGTCTAAATAAGGCTCTTTGTACGGCTTTCCGTTCACATATAACGTATCATTTTTATATTCGATGCGATCGCCCGGCAGCCCAATGACGCGCTTAATATAATCTTTTCCTTCTTCTGCATGAAACACAATAATATCAAATCGTTCTGGTTCGCCAATTTTGTATGCCACTTTATTCACAATCATACGATCTTGGTTATGTAATGTCGGCATCATCGATTCCCCTTCAACGATAATCGGGGCAAAAATAAAATAGCGAATGCCTCCTGCTAACGCCACTGCAATAACAATTGCTTTCAGCCATTCAAACCATTCGTTTTTTTGTTTTTCCATCCGTCTCCCACCTATATGATGAATGTTGAAAAAGGAGCTTGATGATCAAGCTCCTCGCAATCATTTCTTTTGTTAGATGATTTCTTTGATGCGTGCTGCTTTACCGCGGAGTTGACGCAAGTAGTACAATTTCGCGCGACGAACTTTACCGCGACGAACAACTTCTAATTTAGCAATCTTCGGCGTGTGTAATGGGAATGTACGCTCAACACCTACACCGTAAGATACTTTACGCACTGTAAATGTTTCGCTAATTCCACCACCACGACGCTTGATGACAACGCCCTCAAATACTTGGATACGCTCACGGTTTCCTTCGACAACTTTTACGTGAACGCGCACTGTGTCACCAGGGCGGAATTCAGGAAGATCGTTACGTAGTTGTTCTTTTGTAATTTCTTGAATTAAATGATGCATCATATTCATCTCCTTCCAACAGATGCTCATGCTTATGTTTATCGTTCATAGCAGCGGAACATCGTTTTACGTGCGACGTAAGCCACAACGTTTATACTAGCATAAAGATGTATCGGATGCAAGAGTTACCGCTCATTTTTTTCCCATTGTTCAATCCATTTTTTTTGCTGTTCTGTTAGTTCATACGTCTCAAGTAAATCTGGTCGTCGCAACCACGTACGACGCAACGATTCTTTTTGACGCCATTCTTCAATTAAACGATGGTTGCCAGAAAGAAGAACGTCTGGTACTTTCATGCCCCGAAAATCCGCAGGACGCGTATAATGCGGATGTTCAAGTAAGCCAGAGCTATATGAATCAAGGACAGAGGAATGTTCGTTGCCGAGCACGCCCGGGAGCAGGCGAACGACGCTATCAATAACGACCATCGCTGCCAACTCTCCGCCTGTTAATACATAATCTCCAATTGAAATTTCATCCGTTACGACATGCTCACGAATGCGCTCATCATATCCTTCGTAATGGCCACAAATGAAAATTAAATGTTGTTCTTTGGCGAGTTCCTCCGCCTTTTTTTGTGTGTAGCGTTCTCCTTGTGGGCAAAGCAAAATAATGCGCGGGCGATGTTCGCTCTGTTTCGTTAAATGATCGACCGCATCGAAAATCGGTTGTGGTTTTAATACCATCCCAGCGCCACCGCCATAAGGATAGTCGTCTACCGTTTGGTGTTTATTATCGGCAAACTCGCGGAAATTGACGAGCTGAAACGTAACCGCTCCTTTTTCTTGCGCTCGTTTCAAAATCGACTCTTGAAGCACGCCAGTAAACATCGTTGGAAATAAAGTGAGCACGTCGATTTTCATTCGTCAAGCAATCCTTCCATGACATGAATGGTAATCGTTTTATTTTCGACATCGACTTGTTTGACGACATCAGCAATATAAGGGATAAATACATCTCCGCCTTTTTTCCGTTTCACGACCCATACATCGTTTGCCCCTGGCGTTAAAATTTCCTTTACTTCCCCAATCGTTTCACCATCTTCGGTCACAACGGTGCAGCCGATAATTTCGTGGAAATAATATTCTCCTTCATCAAGCGGTTGAAGTTGGCTTTCTGGTACTTTAATCATCGCACCTTTGAATTTTTCAACTAAATTGATGTTGTCATATCCTTCAAACGTCAATAAATCAAACGACTTATGAACTCGATGGCTCGCCACTTTCACTTCAATTGGCGGCTCGTTTTCCATAAAAATATATAGCACATTTCCGATTTTATACCGTTCTTGCGCAAAATCTGTGCGTGAAATGACGCGCACTTCACCGCGAATGCCGTGCGTATTGACAATTTTTCCGACATTAAACCATTTCACAACAATCACCCCTCGCGTATGTCAACAACAATTCCATCTTCAATAATAATCGTTTTTTGAGGCGACCAACGATCACCGATGTGAACGTCGATAATCGCCTCCACCTCTCGTTCTTTTATTTCGCTTCCTATCGGTAATATGTGCAATTGTTCGAGAAGGAAGTCAAGTTCCGCTATTTTTTGACGCCGAACTTGCATTTCTCGCTCAAATTTTTCTTTAATTTGTTTTGGTGGAAACGATGTTTGCTTTTCCATTCGTTTTTGTTCAAAAATAAGCTGTTCACATTGTTGTTCAAGCTGTCGTTTTTGTGCCGTCAATTGTTGAATGAGTTGTTGTTTACTTTTTTCTGTCAACCGTTGTCTTACTTCAACCGTTTGAATAATTTTCATGGCGCACCGCCTTTCTGAACGAAAAAAGGGGAGGTATGTCCCTCTCCCTTACTCTTCGATGCGTACGTCTATTCGCTTTTTCGACTCGTTTGCTGCTTGAACTACGGTGCGAATCGCTTGAATGATTCGCCCGTTCTTCCCGATCACTTTCCCTACATCTTCTTGATGAAGGGCAATCGAATACGTGATCGATTGTTGTTGTTCCGTTTCGCGAACGACGACGCATTCCGGATGATCGACAAGTGACCGAACAATCGTCTCAAGCAACGTTTTCATACATTACTTTCCGTACTTTAAGTTGTGGAATTTTTCTAAAATTCCTTGTTTTGAAAGCAAATTGCGCACAGTGTCAGATGGTTTCGCACCGTTTTGCAACCATTTTAATGCAAGTTCTTCGTTGATTTTAATTTCTGCAGGCTCTGTTAACGGGTTGTATGTGCCAATTGTTTCGATGAAACGACCGTCACGTGGAGAACGAGAGTCTGCAACAACGATACGATAAAATGGTGATTTTTTTGCACCCATACGTTTTAAACGAATTTTTACTGCCATAATTGTAGCACCTCCGAAAATATTTCACACAAGATAGTATATTAGCAATAAACGTTTTGTTTGTAAAGTGTTTTTTCTTAACACTGTTATTTTGCTTACATAAACGGGAACCGGAACCCTTTCTTTTTCCCTTTTGGCATCGTCGTCATCATTTTCATCATTTTTTTCATTTCGTCAAACTGTTTCAACAAGCGGTTGACATCTTGAACCGTCGTTCCGCTTCCTTTGGCGATTCGCTTTTTGCGGCTTGCGTTAATGATGTCTGGGTTCATTTTTTCTTCTTTTGTCATTGAGCGAATAATCGCTTCTACGCGGCTAATTTGTTTTTCGTCAATTTGTAAGTTGTTGAGCCCTTTCACTTTGTTAGCGCCCGGCAACATTTTTAAAATTTCATCAAGCGGGCCAAGTTTGCGCACTTGTCCAAGCTGTTCTAAAAAGTCGTCAAGGGTAAATGAGGCCGTGCGCATTTTTTGTTCGAGCTCTTTTGCTTTTTCCTCATCGACGGCGGCTTGCGCTTTTTCGATTAGCGTCAGTACATCGCCCATGCCTAAAATGCGCGAAGCCATTCGCTCTGGATGAAACGGTTCAAGCGCATCGAGCTTTTCGCCCATCCCGACGAACTTAATTGGCGTATTTGTGACCGCTTTAATGGACAACGCTGCTCCACCGCGCGTATCGCCATCGAGCTTCGTCAAAATGACGCCTGTTAAGCCAAGCTGTTCGTTAAAGCTTTGCGCGACGTTTACCGCATCTTGTCCTGTCATCGCATCGACGACGAGGAAAATTTCATCCGGTTTCGTCACTTCTTTGATTTGTTTTAATTCATCCATGAGCGCTTCGTCGATGTGGAGTCGCCCTGCGGTATCGATTAACACATAATCATGATGTTCTTCTTTCGCTTTTGCGATCGCTTGTTTGGCGATTTCAACTGGGCTTACTTGATCACCGAGCGAAAATACAGGGATGTTTAATTGTTTACCTAGCGTTTCAAGCTGTTTGATCGCTGCAGGACGGTAAATGTCAGCAGCGACGAGCAACGGCTTGCGATTATGTTTTTTGCGCAGCAAGTTCGCTAATTTCCCCGTCGTCGTCGTTTTTCCTGCCCCTTGCAAACCGACCATCATGACGACGGTTGGCGGACGGCTTGCGACAGCAATTTTGCTATTTTCCCCTCCCATTAATTCCGTCAATTCTTCTTTGACGACTTTAATGACTTGCTGTCCCGGGGTCAAACTTTTCAACACTTCTTGTCCGACAGCTCGCTCGCTTACTTTTTTCACAAAGTCTTTGACGACTTTAAAATTGACATCAGCTTCTAATAGCGCTAGCCGCACTTCGCGCATCATTTCTTTTACATCGGCTTCCGTGACTTTGCCTTTGCCACGAATTTTATTCATGACATGTTGCAGACGGTCGGCCAATCCTTCAAATGCCATCGTTACCGCCCCCTACTCTAATTTCTCCAACTCCGCAACGAGCTTCGTCAGCTCTTCATCGTTCGGATAGCGTTCGGCAATATGCGTTTTTAACGAATGCAATAGTTTTTGCCGCTGTTGAAACTTTTGAAAGAGCAATAACTTTTGCTCGTAATCTTCTAGCATCGCTTCCGTCCGTTTAATGTTATCGTATACAGCTTGACGACTCACTTCGTACTCTTCGGCAATTTCACCGAGGGAGTAATCGTCTAAGTAATAAAGGGACATATAGTTCCGCTGCTTCGGTGTCAACAACGATTGGTAAAAGTCATATAAGTAATTCATTCTCGTTGTTTTTTCTAGCATGAAACTCCCCCCTGTTAAGTGAAACGCCTTTACATGACTTTAGTGTATATGTTTTGACCGATGCTGTCAAGTTATTCTCCTTGCACTTCTTCACGTTCCATAAATGATGAAAATAGTCCGTAAACGAATTGTTCTGCGTTAAACGGCTCTAAATCGTCCATTTTTTCTCCCAAACCGACGAACTTCACCGGGATGTTTAACTCGTGGCGAATCGCCAACACGATGCCGCCTTTGGCCGTGCCGTCTAGTTTCGTCAGTACAATGCCCGTCACGTTTGTCACTTCTTTAAACGTTTTCGCTTGGCTCATCGCATTTTGTCCTGTCGTTGCATCTAACACGAGCAATACTTCATGCGGTGCGCCCGGCACTTCACGTTCAATGACGCGCTTCACTTTTTCAAGCTCTTTCATTAAGTTCACTTTATTTTGTAAACGGCCGGCTGTGTCACATAATAAAACGTCGACGTTGCGCGATTTCGCCGCTTGAATCGCATCGTACATGACCGCAGCCGGATCGGAGCCTGCTGACTGTTTAATTACTTCGACGCCTACTCGCTCTCCCCATACTTCAAGCTGTTCAATCGCACCAGCTCGGAACGTATCACCTGCCGCAAGCATCACTTTTTTTCCTTCATTTTTTAATTTATACGCAAGCTTTCCGATTGTCGTCGTTTTTCCGACGCCGTTTACACCGACAAATAAAATGACCGTTAAGCCGTTTGGCTGGATATTTAGTTCTGTTTTTTCATCGCCGCTCGCTTGATATATATCAATGAGTTTTTCGGAAATGACGCTATACATGTCTTTCGGGTCTTGAATGTTGCGGCGCTTTACTTCCATTTTCAACTCATCAATAAAATCCATGACCGTTGCCACACCGACGTCTGACGCAATTAAAATTTCTTCTAGTTCTTCAAAAAACTGTTCGTCCACTTTGCGATAGCGGGCGATTAAATCGTTCACTTTTCCCGCGAACGAATCGCGCGTTTTTTCTAAACCTCGCTTAAACTTTTCCGTTACT
The DNA here is from genome assembly GCF_050613275.1 of Anoxybacillus dikiliensis. GTDB lineage: Bacteria > Bacillota > Bacilli > Bacillales > Anoxybacillaceae > Anoxybacillus. The sequence continues at coordinate 1,014,331 of NZ_CP187112.1, read as the reverse complement.
GTATCTGCTTGTTTTGCGATTTTTTCTTTTAACTTTTTAAAAAAGCTCACCGTTTCTCATCCTTTCTTTCCAGCTGCTTCTTCCAATCGAACAGAAACAAGTTTCGATACGCCTGATTGTTGCATCGTTACCCCGTACAATACATCGGCTTCTTCCATCGTTCCTTTTCGATGAGTAATGACGATAAATTGTGTTTCGTTGCTAAATTTCTTTAAATATTTCGCATATCGTTGCACGTTTGCTTCATCTAGTGCAGCTTCCACTTCATCGAGCACGCAAAACGGAACAGGACGAACGTTTAAAATCGCAAATAAAAGCGCGATAGCTGTCAATGCCCGTTCTCCGCCTGATAATAAACTTAAATGTTGCAGTTTTTTTCCCGGCGGTTGCGCAACAATATCGACACCTGTATGAAGTAAGTCGTTCGGATCCGTAAGCTGTAAATCTGCCTTACCTCCTCCAAACAGTTCGACAAACACGCGCGCAAATTGTGTGCGAATGTGTTCAAACGTCGTTGCAAATCGTTGCTTCATTTCATCGTCCATTTCATCAATCACTTGATAAAGCGTATCTTTTGCCCGCTGTAAATCTTCTTTTTGTTCCGTTAAAAAGCGATGGCGTTCTGATACACGTTCATATTCCTCAATGGCACCGAGGTTCACCGTTCCAAGCTCATCAATTGCCAGTTGAATGAGCTTTACTTTTTTCCGCGCTTCTTGCGCTGGAATGTGGAGCGGGAACGCTTCTTTTGCCGCTTCAAACGATAGTTTATATTCTTCACGAAGTCGATTTAATAAGTGATCTAACTCCATATCAAAACGTGCAAGTTTCACTTCTTCGTCTTTTAACGTGTCGGTCAGCTGTTTATGTTGACGTTTCAGCTCTTTTATTTCTTTTTCGAGCTGCTCGAGTTTCGTTTGGTATTGTAGCCGCTGTTCACGCCGACTTGCGATAAGTTGAATCGTTTCTTCTTTTTGCTTCGTTTTTTCTTTGCATATTCGTTCGAGCTGTTGTTCATCTTCTGTCTGCTCGTGCATATGATGAATGAGTTGATGCCGTTCTTCTTCCATTTTTGCGCGCGTTCGCTTCGTTTCTTCCCATTCTTCTACAAGTCGGCGCACATGTTGTTCTTCATTTCTTACGTGTTCTTGCTTTTCTGCGAGCGCGACTTTTAACGTGGTCAGCTGTTCTTGCATTTGTTCTTTTGATTGTTGTTCGAGCTGTTTTTTTTCTGTCCATTGCTGTACTTGTTCGTCAATATGAGCGATTTTTTTCTCTAACTCATCAAGCTGTTGCATGACATCGTGAAGTCGAGCGGTCAACTGTTGTTTTTCTTCTTCAAGCGTTTGTCGCTCATAGCGATATACAGCTAGTCGCTCATCCATATGTTTTTTTCGGAGATGTAGTTCCGTCCATGTACTTTTTTCTTCTTGCAGCGCCATACGGTTTGCTTCTAGTTCCGCATAAAGATGTTCCCGTTGCTGTTCTGCTTGGGCGATCGCTTCTTTTTCACGCTGGATGCGCTGTTCAAGTTCAATCGTTTTTCGTTCGATTTCGCGAAAACTTGCTGTCACTTCTTCAAGTTCACGCGTACGACTTAATAATGAACTCGTCTGTTTGTTTACCGTCCCTCCCGTCATCGCTCCACCCGGATTGACGACATCTCCGTCAAGCGTGACGAAACGATAGCGGTATTGCAGTTGGCGGGCGAGCTCATTCGCTCCTTTTAAGTCGCGCGTAATAATGACTGTGCCGAGCAAATTTGTCATCACTTGTGCGTACGTTGCTTCATACGAAATTAATTCGGAAGCGACGCCAACATACGCTGGATGTTTCGCCATATCCGCTCGCACAGATGGAGGAAGCGATTTCCCCTGAATGACGTTAAGCGGTAAAAAAGTAGCTCGTCCGTACGCATGTCGCTTTAAAAACTGAATCGCTTCGCGTGCGCTTTGTTCGCTTTCTACGACGATATGTTGCGCTGCTCCTCCGAGCGCCACTTCGATCGCCGTTTCTAGCTCAGACGGCACCGCCATCAGTTCAACGACAGCCCCATGAATGCCTTGAAGGCGATCTTTTGCCTTTAATATTTCTTTTACACCTTGGAAAAATCCAGCATATTCTTGCTGCATCGTTTCAAGCATTTCTTTTTTTGATTTCATCTTTTGGACGTATTGATACGCTTCATATAACGTCGCTTCTTTTTTGCGGTATTGTTCTTTTTGTGCCGTTAATTGTTGTTCTTTTGCTTTCATTGCTTCTTCTTGCTCGGCGATGCGCTGTTGTAGTTTTTGAACAAGCTGTTGCTTTTGTTCCCATTGTTGAGCGATTTGTTCGTATGCCCGAATATGCTCGTCGTTTGCAGCGATCAGTTGTCGTTGTTTCTCTTCATTTTTTTGCAACTGTGCTTCCATGTGCGTCCGTTCGTTTTTTAACGTCGCTTGTTCATGGACAAGATCGATATATTCACTTTTGAGCCGTTCAATTTCTGCCTCCGCTTTCGGACCGTAAGAAGAAAGCACGTTGTTTTTTTCTTTTAATTCCGCTTGAAGCGCTTGCACATTTGTTTGAAGCTGTTGAAGCAACTTCTTTTTTTCTGCAATGGTCGCTTCCAGTACACGTTCGCGCTCAGCCAATTGGGCCATCGTTTGTTCCAATTGGTTTTGTTGCTTATGAGCGTTGTTTTTTCGCTCTTTTAATACTTGTTTTTTTCCTTCCATTTTTTCTAGCTCTTCGCTCACAAGCAATAACACTTGTTGTAAGCCGTCAATCGACTCATCAAGCGCCGTCAGTTCATGACGTAATTCAGCGATGTGCGCTTCTTCTTTTTGTAACATCGTTGCTAATTCGATCTCGTTTTGTTCATGTAAAGCGAGCTGTTCTTTTAATGCTTCCCATTTTTTATGTAGCTGTTCAATTTCATAGACAATTAGGCCGACTTCGTACGTCTGTAATTGTTCTTTTTTCTCGATATATTCTTTCGCAATGGACGCTTGTTGTTTCAACGGTTCTAGTTGTTGGTTTAATTCATGTAAAATATCTTGCACGCGTTGCAAGTGATCTTCTGTTTCGCTCAACTTATGCTCAGCCTTTTTTTTTCTCATTTTATATTTTAACACACCGGCTGCATCTTCAAAAATGATGCGACGGTCTTCCGGTTTACTGCTTAAAATTTCTTCGACTTTTCCTTGGCTAATGATCGAAAACGCTTCACGACCAACGCCTGAATCCATAAATAAATCGACGATATCTTTTAAGCGACATGGCTGTTTATTAATAAAAAATTCGCTATCTCCAGAGCGATACACACGTCTTGTTACACTGACTTCTTCGTATTCAAGCGGCAAAAATTGATCGCTATTATCAAGCGTTAATGTCACTTCCGCAACGTTTAACGGCTTGCGCGATTCACTCCCTGAAAAAATAACGTCTTCCATTTTTGCTCCGCGAAGAGACTTCGCTGATTGCTCCCCGAGCACCCAACGAATCGCATCTGTAATGTTGCTTTTCCCGCTCCCGTTCGGACCGACGATTGCCGTCATCCCCGGAACAAAATCGATTGAAATGCGATCTGCAAAAGATTTAAACCCGATAGCTTCTAATCGTTTGAGGAACACTTGTATCCCCCTTTATCTCAAAGATGTAGCAACAAGCAAGGCTGTCCTTTCGCACCGGATCAGCCTTGTTGTGATTGTTTTAGCTTAGCTAATGCCATTTGTGCGGCGCGTTGTTCTGCCTCTTTTTTCGAGCGGCCAATGCCAACGCCAAGCTCTTCCCCGTTTAACGATACGCGCGATACGAACTCTTTATTATGTGCAGGACCTCGTTCTTGTAAAATTTTATATTCTAAAACGCCGCTGCCATCACGTTGTACGAGCTCTTGTAGTTGACTTTTGTAATCCATCACATGAGAAAAAGCACCTTCGCGAATTTTCGGGAACATCGTTTTCCCTAAAAATTGTACGACTGCCTCGATCCCTTGATCTAAATAAAGCGCTCCAATAAAAGCTTCAAACACGTCCGCTAACAACGATGGACGCATTCGTCCCCCCGTTAGCTCTTCTCCTTTGCCAAGCAAAACGAGATCGCCAAACGATAGCGCATGAGCGAACGTAACAAGCGACGGTTCGCAAACGATCGCCGCCCGCAGTTTTGTTAATTCCCCTTCGCTCATTTGCGGAAACTGTTCAAATAAATATTGCGAAACGGTCAATTCAAGGACGGCATCCCCTAAAAATTCAAGACGCTCATTATCTTCGTGTAGCCGCTTTCGATGCTCATTCACATATGATGAATGGGTAAATGCTTGGATGAGCAATTTTTCATTGCGAAAAAAAATGCCAATTTGCTCTTGAAACTGTTTAAACTTCATGTACGGTCGTTGCTTCGACATGCATATAAACCCCCAACTATAAACGTAAAAAGCATAGAAAGCCCCGCTTACAAAACGGGACTTTGCCTATTATGATAGACGGCTTTTTATGTAGTTTACTGCGTCACCGACAGTAACGATTTTCTCCGCCTCTTCATCTGAAATTTCCATATCAAATTCATCTTCTAACTCCATAACAAGCTCAACGACATCAAGCGAATCCGCTCCTAAATCTTCTTTAAATGAAGATTCAAGCGTCACTTGTGACTCCTCGACACCAAGGCGATCTACGATAATTTTCGTTACACGCTCTAATACGTCTGCCATCTTATTCACCTCCCCTCAAGCCATTATACTGAATTATATCAGAAAATAAAACGAATTTTTACATGACCATGCCGCCATCGACGTGAATCGTTTGCCCTGTCATATAGCTTGCCCCATCTGAAACGAGAAACGCGACGACATGGGCAATATCTTCTGGATTCCCGAAGCGCGCGAGCGGGATTTGTTGCAACATCGCTTGGCGCACCTCTTCGCTTAATTGATCCGTCATATCGGTCGTAATAAATCCAGGCGCAACAGCGTTCACCGTAATGTTTCGGCTCGCTAGTTCTTTAGCCGCCGTTTTCGTCAATCCAATGACGCCTGCTTTCGCTGCAACGTAGTTTGCTTGACCAGGGTTGCCGCTCACGCCAACGATCGATGCGACGTTGACAATGCGACCGTACCGTTGCTTCATCATCGGACGGGTGACGGCTTTCGTACATAAAAAGACGCCTTTTAAGTTTGTGTTAATGACGGCATCCCATTCTTCTTCTTTCATGCGCATAAGCAAATTGTCGCGCGTAATCCCTGCGTTGTTTACTAAAATGTCAACGCGCCCCCAACGCTCGAGCACTTCTTTCACCATGCGCTCGACCGCTTCGGCATTTGCCACATCGGCTTGCACAGCGAACGCTTCGCCACCATGTTCAACAATTTGCGCAACAACTTCATTCGCTTTCGCTTCGCTCCCTGCATAATTGATCGCTACTTTTGCACCGAGGCGAGCGAGATGTAAAGCAATTTCACGTCCGATTCCACGTGATGCCCCTGTCACAATCGCTACTTTTCCTTCCATACTTCATTCCCCTTTCAACGCAGTCACCGTCGCTGCAAACGAAGCTTCATCAAAAATCGAATAGACGTTGACATGACGGTTTATTTTTTTCACTAGACCGCTTAATACTTTTCCAGGACCGATTTCGATGAACGTATGTACACCAAGATCGATCATCGTTTGAATCGATTGCTCCCAACGAACGGGTGAATACAATTGTTCAACAAGACGTTGTTTTATTTCCGTTGGATTTGTCATCGGCTCAGCTGTCACGTTTGAAATGACTGGCACAGCACTTTCTTGAAACGACAGCGCATCAAGCACGGATGAAAACTGCTCTGCCGCTGGCTTCATTAAAATGGAGTGAAACGGTCCGCTTACTTCAAGTGGAATGACCCGTTTTGCCCCTTTCTCTTTGGCAAGTTGTGACGCTCGCTCAACCGCTTCTTTTGCTCCGGAAATGACAATTTGTCCCGGGCAGTTTAAGTTGGCTAATTGAACAGGCGATGATTGTGTCGTTACTTCATCAACGACTTGTTGTAGCGTCGCCTCATCCATGCCGAGCACCGCTGCCATTGTCCCTTGTCCTGACGGTACTGCTTGTTCCATCAATTCTCCGCGCTTGCGCACTGCATATACCGCATCAGAAAACGACAGCACAGACGCTGCAACAAGCGCGCTATATTCTCCGAGGCTATGTCCTGCTACATAATGCGGATGAATGCCTGCTTCTTTTACTTTTTGTAAAAATGCGATGCTTGTCGTGAGCAATGCCGGTTGAGCATTTTCTGTTTTTGTTAACACGTCTTGTGGTCCTTCAAAAATAAGTTGTGACAAAGACATTTGCAATCGTTCATCTGCTTGGCGAAAAATCGATGCTACCTTCTCATCTTTTTCCGCCCATTCTTTCCCCATCCCGACTGTTTGCGAACCTTGCCCTGGAAAAATAAATGCGATTTTCCCCATCACAGCACCCCTTATTTTGTAATTTCCGTGATCGATTGTTTCACCGTTTGTACGACTTCGTTCGCGACCATATCATGCGCTTGGCGTACGGCATGAAAAATAGCGTGGGCATCCGATGAACCGTGCGCTTTAATGACAGGTGCACGTAAACCGAACAACGCTGCCCCACCGTATTCGGCATAATCCATCTTTTTCTTCAATTGCATAAGCTGTGGCTTTAAAGCAAGCGCCGCTATTTTGCTTACTACTCCGCTTGTCAACGCCGATTTTAACATTGAAAAAACAGCGATCGCCGTTCCTTCGATTGTTTTTAACGCCACGTTGCCGGTAAATCCGTCCGTGACGATGACATCAGCTACTCCTTCTAATAAATCGCGCGCTTCCACGTTGCCGATAAAGTTTAGCGGCGTCTCTTGTATCAGTTGAAACGCTTTTTTTGATAATTCATTTCCTTTTTGATCTTCTGTTCCTACGTTTAATAAACCGACGCGTGGGCGAGCAACACCGCGCACTTTTTCGGCATATGCTGCGCCCATCAACGCATATTGCAATATATGCTCTGGGCGGGCATCAACGTTTGCACCAACGTCTAACAATACAAATCCTTTTCCATCAATCGTTGGCAACGTCGGGGCTAAGGCAGGACGGTCAATGCCGTCTATGCGACCGACGATAAACAACCCGGCTGCCATTAAAGCGCCTGTATTCCCGGCTGAAATGCACGCATCGGCGCGCCCTTCACTTACTTCCTTTGCCATTAATACCATGGACGCCTCTTTTTTACGGCGAACGGCACGAACGGGTTCATCTGTTGCTTCAATGACTTGTTCCGTATGAATGATCGATAGTCGTTCATCGTTTGTGATGTATGGGCGAATGAGCTTCTCATTCCCAACAAGCGTAATTTCAATATCTCGAAAATGCTCAATCGCCTTTTGTGCACCGATCACGACTTCTTTCGGAGCGTGATCGCCTCCCATGGCATCGATTGCGATTTTCATTTTTCTTCTCCATCCTTTTTGACAACATTTGAACGATACATATGAAATTCTCCTTGAAAAACAAGCTCTTGACCGACGTAGCTATTCACTTCAACGACTGTGCGCCCATTTTCATTTAAGTTGGTGACTTTCGCTTTCGCGACGACGCGCTCCCCTTCTTTGACGGGACGCATAAAACGAATGTGTGCTTTTGCCGTTAAAGCTAATTCATCGTTAATGACCGCGACTGCAAGCGAATTCGCTTGTGCGAATAAATGATGTCCTCGCGCAATTTGATTTCGTTGAAATACATGTTCTTTTTTTACATCAAAAATGGAAATGGCACTTTCGTCTAACTGTATATCAATGATTTCTCCGATCACTTCTTCAATAGGCAACGACTTCACTTCGTCAGCAAATGTACGCTCAGCGACATGTTTAATGCGCTCGCGCAACTCCGGAATCGACAGTTCCAGGCGATCGAGGCGGATCGTTTGAATGCTGACTGAAAATTTTTCGGCAAGCTGTTCGTCTGTAATAAATGGATTTTCTTCGATCGTTGCTTGCAGTAATCGCTGCCGTTCTCGTTTGTTTCTTCTCATCGTCGATCCACCATCCGAATTATTACTAGGTACTAATAGTAGTATATAACACCCAAGATGACATTTCAACCACTTTTAATCTAATTTTTCACCGCTTAAAATGCCTGATTGCTGTAAATGTTCACGAAGAAGGGCATATTTTTCGTCCCGCCAAAAGGCAGGGGAATCGATGAGGCGGGCTGCATCTTGTCGCGCCACTTCTAAGATGCGATAGTCGTGGACGAGATCCCCAAGACGAAATTCAGGCATGCCGCTTTGTTTCGTGCCAAAAAAGTCGCCCGGCCCGCGCAGTTCTAAATCTTTTTCAGACAGCACAAATCCGTCGTTCGTTTCCGTCATAATGCGCATGCGCTCTTTTCCCGTTTCCGACTTTGGATCGGCAACTAAAATACAATACGATTGGGCTTGTCCGCGCCCGACTCGCCCGCGCAACTGATGGAGCTGGGCAAGGCCGAATCGATCGGCATCGTAAATGACCATGACCGTCGCGTTCGGGACGTTTACCCCAACTTCCACAACAGTTGTAGATACTAAAATATGAATATCATTTACACTAAACGCACGCATCACTTCTTCTTTTTCCTCTGAAGATAAACGGCCGTGCATTAATCCGATGCGATATCGTCCGTTATAGTAATGAGTAAGCATCGCATGGACGTCGATTGCATTTTGAACATCGAGCTTTTCTGATTCTTCAATAAGCGGACAAATCACGTACGCTTGATGTCCTGCCTCAACTTGTTTGGCGATAAACTGAAAGACGCGCTCAAGCATGTCGTGCTTGACCCAATACGTTTCGATTTTTTTTCTTCCTTTCGGCATCTCGTCAATGACGGAAACGTCCATTTCTCCAAACGCAGTAATCGCAAGAGTGCGGGGAATCGGTGTTGCCGTCATAAACAACACATCGGGCGATTGTCCTTTTTCACGTAAAATGCGCCGTTGTTCGACACCGAAACGATGTTGCTCGTCTGTAATGACTACTCCAAGCTGAGCAAAATTCACGTCATCTTGAATGAGCGCATGTGTGCCAACAACAACATGAACGTCTCCCGCTGCTAATTGTTCAAGTAGCTGTTTCCGCCTTTTTCCTTTCACAGAACTCGTCAATAGTTCGACACGAATGCCCATCGGTTCAAGGAGCGTGCGAAGCGATTCGGCATGCTGTTCGGCTAAAATTTCGGTCGGCACCATTAATGCCCCTTGATATCCTGAAATATATACCGCATACAATACAATGGCCGCAACAACCGTTTTCCCTGACCCGACATCACCTTGTAATAGTCGGTTCATTCGATATGGCGACTTCAAATCTTGAACAATTTCACGGACAACCCGCTGTTGCGCATTCGTGAGCGGAAATGGAAGCGACTGAATAAACGTTTGAAGCTGTTCATCTGAAAAACGATGCGCGATGCCCGGTGACTGTTCACGGCGATATTTTTTTAACGCTTGCATTTTTAATTGAAAAAATAAAAATTCTTCATAAACGAGCCGCCGCCGCGCTTGTTTCAGCTGCTCGTGCGAAAGCGGCATATGAATCGCTCGTATCGCATCACGTTTAGATACGAGCCGATATGTTTGCAACAATTCGCAAGGCAACGGGTCGACAATCGCATCGCCGTATTGTTGTAAAGCGAGCGCTATAAAACGGCGCATCCCTTTCACCGTTAAGTCGCCACGCGTCGAATAGACCGGTTCAATTTCCTTTTGTTGTTTTATTTCACCGATATGAAGCTGCTGCACCGTAATTGTTTGGCGATGTTTATCCCACTTTCCTGTCAACGTCACCGTCTCGTGCAAAGCTAGTTTCTTTTTTAAATAAGGTTGGTTAAAGCAAACAGCCGTCACTAAAAAACGGTCCACAAGCACACGAAACGTTAGTCGCGACTTTTTGCGTTGATAATACGTAAGGGTAGGCTCGCTGTACACTTTGCCAACAATCGTTATTTTTTCATCATGCTTTGCTTCTTCTAATGCACATATGCGATAATCTTCATAACGAAAAGGGAAATGATACAACAGTTGTTCAATTGTATCAATTCCCATGTCATGAAGCGCCATCGCTGTTTCTTCTCCAATTCCTTTAATCGCTGTGACTGGTTGTTGTAATACGTCACTCACGTTTCTCATTCGGCTTGCCGAAAATGCTCGCTTCGAATTGACGAGCGGTCGGCGTCGCCGCTAACCCTCCTTGTGCTGTTTCTTTTAAGGCAACCGGCATTGTTTGACCGATGCGAAACATCGCTTCAATGACCTCATCGCACGGAATGCGGCTTTGTATGCCAGCAAGCGCCATATCGGCAGCAATCATCGCATTTGCCGCTCCGATCGCGTTTCGTTTTACGCACGGTACTTCAACCAAACCTGCGACCGGATCACAGACGAGCCCAAGCATATTTTTTAAAGCGATCGCCATCGCCTCTGCTGCTTGTCTCGGCGTGCCACCAGCCATTTCGACGAGCGCCGCTGCTGCCATGCCTGCTGCTGATCCAACTTCTGCCTGGCATCCTCCTGCCGCACCGGAAATGGATGCATTGTTTGCGACAACAAACCCGAATGCGCCAGCTGTAAATAAAAATTCAACCATTTGTTCGCGTGTCGGTTGCAGTTTTTCTTTCACCGCAAATAATGTTCCTGGAACGACACCAGCGGAACCTGCTGTCGGTGTCGCGCAAATCATCCCCATCGCCGCGTTCACTTCGTTCGTTGCCATCGCCTTGCTGACGGCATCTAAAACCGTCTCTCCTGATAAAAATTGACCGCGGGCAATGTATTGTTGCAGGCGTGTCGCATCGCCACCTGTTAACCCAGAATGAGAGCGAACGCCCGCTAATCCGCGCATAACGGCTTGTTCCATCACCTGTAAGTTTTTCTCCATTTGTGCGACAATATCCTCTCGGCTTCGCTCGGTCACTTCCATCTCTTGTCGAATCATCACTTCTGCAATTTTGATTTGTTCGCGTTCTGCCCGTTCCACAAGTTCTGCTACATTTCGAAACATCGTTGTCTCCCCTTTGCGCCGCTTTACTCCACAATTTTTGTTACATCAATAATATGTGGCAACGTTTTTAATTGCTCCACAATCGCATCGTCAATGTTTTGGTCCACTTCAATCGTCATAAGCGCTTGTTTCCCTTTTTCTTTGCGCGACACTTCCATATGGCCGATATTGATCGCATATTTCGCCAGCACGTTGGCCACGCCTGCAATCGCCCCGTAACGATCGTTATGCATAATCAAAAGTGCAGGATGGTGGCCAGAAAGCTTCAGCTCAAAGCCGTTCAGCTCGATGATTTCAATTTTTCCACCACCAATAGAAATGCCAACAAGCTCGAGCTCCCCTTTTTCATCGCCGAGGCGAATTTTTGCCGTATTTGGATGAGGCGGAATCGCTTCTTCTTCATGAAACGTAATGCGAATGCCCTCTTGTTTGGCGATGTGTAACGATGTTTTCATCCGTTCATCAAACGTATCAAAGTTTAACAAGCCCCCAACGATCGCCACATCTGTTCCGTGTCCTTTGTACGTCTCAGCGAATGAACCGTAAAAGAAAATATCCGCCCACGCTGGTTTTCTCCCAAATAAACTGCGCGCCACTTTGCCAATGCGAACTGCTCCTGCCGTATGAGAGCTCGACGGACCAATCATAATAGGACCTATAATATCAAATACGCTCCGATATTTCATTCCCCATTCTCCCCTTTGTCATCTTCATGAAAAAGAAGGGGAACGTTCCCCTTCTTTATCGTATGTGAATTACAACAACACGTTTTATTCAATCGCAAAAATAAATGGGTATAACGGTTGTCCACCGCGGTGCGTTTCTACTTCAACGTGTGGGAATTGTTTTTCAATCCATTGAACGACGTGTGCAATTTGTTCATCGGTCGCATCTTCACCGGAAAGAACCGTTACAATTTCATCTTCCTCGCCAATCATATTGATAAGCAACATCTCGACAACGTAAGCAAGCTCTTTATGAGATACGACAATTTTCCCATCGGCAATTCCCATATAATCATCTTTATTGATTTCGACTCCATCAATATTTGTATCGCGCACAGCGAACGTCACTTGTCCCGTTTTGACGCGAGCAAGCGCCTCCGTCATCGCTTTTTCATTTTCCTCTTTCGGTGCGGAAGGGTTAAACGAGAGCAAGGCTGTCATCCCTTGTGGAACAGTTTTCGATGGAATGACGACAACTTGACATGAAGCGACAGAAGCGGCTTGTTGAGCTGCTAAAATAATATTTTTATTGTTCGGCAGCACAAATACCGTTTCCGCATTTACTTCTTCAATTGCTTTCACAATGTCTTCTGTGCTCGGGTTCATCGTTTGGCCGCCTTCGATCACAGCATGGGCACCGATGCTTTGAAATAGTTCAGCGATGCCATCCCCCATCGCTACCGCAACGATGCCGTATGGGATGCGCTCTTGTTTTTTCGGCGGCTGCACTTCTTGATGAACAATATTCGCATGCTGTTCGCGCATGTTTTCAATTTTTATGTTAATTAAACTTCCGTAACGTTGCGCATAAGTGAGCACTTCACCTGGTTGTTCAGCGTGAATGTGTACTTTGACAAGCTCATCGTCCGCAATGACAAGAAGCGAATCACCGAAGCGGCTTAAATCTTGACGAAACGCTTCCTCGCTAAACGGATGTTTCGCTACTTTGTCTTGTTCGAATTTCACCATAAATTCCGTACAATAGCCAAATTCAATGTCCTCGGCGCTTATATGGCTCTGAACGCTACGATGATGTTCGGTACGAACGAGTTGCTCCATCGATACCGTTTCCGCTTGAGCGATCGTCTCGCCTTTTAATGCGGCCAAAAACCCTTCGTACACAAAGACGAGCCCTTGCCCACCGCTATCAACGACGCCTACTTCTTTTAGCACAGGAAGCAAATCTGGCGTGCGTTTGAGCGATGCTTTCGCTTCTTTTAACGTTTCCTCCATCACAGCAACGATGTTTGTTTCTTTTTTGGCAACAGCAACAGCCCGTTTCGCAGCGTCTTTCGCAACCGTTAAAATCGTTCCTTCGACCGGCTTCATGACAGCTTTATACGCCGTCTGTACCCCCGCTTCTAGCGCAGCTGCAAACTCTTTGCTGTTGACTTCACTTTTTTGCTCAATTGCTTTCGCAAACCCGCGAAACAGTTGGGATAAAATGACGCCTGAATTTCCGCGCGCGCCCATTAACAGCCCTTTCGCCAAGGCACTCGCGACTTTGCCGATATGGTCAGATACTTGATTTTTTACTTCTTTTGCACCAGACGTCATCGACAAGTTCATATTCGTCCCTGTATCTCCGTCTGGAACAGGGAAGACGTTTAATGCGTCAACTGTTTTTGCATTGTTTGCTAAATGTGCCGCGCCTTGCAACACCATTTGCGCAAAGCGTTTTCCATCTAATGTTGTCACTCCCACAGACTTGTTCCTCCTCACTACGGATTCGTCACACGAACCCCTTGAACATAGATGTTAATTGACTGAACAGATAAACCTAACGTTTGATCCAGCGTATACTTTACTTTCGTCTGTACGTTGTGCGCGACTTCGGAAATTTTCGTGCCGTAGCTAACGATGACGTATAAGTCAATATGCACTTCATCGTTTTCTTGCCGTACAACAATTCCTTTCGCGAAGTTTTCGCGACGTAACATTTCAGCAATTCCGTCTTTCAGTTGGTTTTTTGATGCCATACCAACAATACCGTAACAATCCACTGCCGCTCCCCCGGCAATCGCTGCAATGACATCGTTGCTAATTTCAACACGACCATATTTCGTTTGTAATTCAATGGACATCGCTCAAGTCCCCTTTCTTGTTAGGTAGCTAACGCCATTGTACTATACTCGGCTTATTTTTAAAAGCTTCTACCCATAGTATATTTACCTGAAATAGAAAACAGATGTCAAGGTTATTTTCTTGAAACAGTTGATCGGAAGTATTGCAATCCGTTTTTATGTATGATAAATTATAGTAGTGTTTTGAGCACGTAGTTTGGCAAGTGAGGAGGGAAACAAAATGGCAAAATGCTTTGTGACTGGTAAGAAAAAATCATTCGGAAACGCTCGTTCTCACGCAATGAATGCGAGCCGCCGCACATGGAAAGCAAACCTTCAAAAAGTTCGCATTTTAGTTGACGGAAAGCCAAAGCGCGTTTGGGTTTCTGCTCGCGCATTAAAATCCGGAAAAGTAGAACGTGTGTAATAGAAAAAAGCACCAATCATTTGGTGCTTTTTATCCTTTTTTGAACGAGTTTAACATCGCCCGTACAATCCCACCTAAAAACTTCGGCAACTTAATCGTATAAAATTTCATCATCGTTCCCTCCCCTACTGTGCACACTCTTCCATCATTATATTCATCTCCGCACAAATCGTACCTCGAAGCGTTATTTTTCATCCTTGCTTCTTATCATCATTAATATGCCTTCAGTAAATGAAAAAGTACCAAAATAATGGATAAGTTCGTTACTGACGCATAATGTCGATCCGAGCGGCACATCGTACGCATCGAGAGGGTATTTAAACCCTCGAAGCGTTAAGGCTCGAATCGGAGTCAAAGGAATAAATGAAATATACGTATATTCGTCCCTTTTTTCAACGATATGCTCCCCGCTGCGATGAAGCGTCACGACATTTTGGCGATCAATTAACTCAATTTGCCCATCTTTTCCTTTAAACAAAAGCTGAACGTTTCCGAATAAATGATCAAGCCGGCCGCCTGTCGCTCCAAACAAACGAATTTTTGCTGCTTGTTGTTCAAGCGCCCACTCAAGTGCAATGTCTGTATCCGTTTGATCTTTTTCAGCCGGCCATATATCGATGTGCGGTAATTGCGTTTGTAATTGTTGCAACTCTTGTTCGTCGATGGAATCGAAATCTCCGAACGCTCGTTTTGGCATAATGCCAGCATGGAGCAACGTAAGAACCCCCCGATCTACCCCTACCCAATATACGTCCTCTCTATCATACGCCTGTAAATGAGGCAAAAAGCTTGTCGGGCCACCTGCAACAATATGAATAATCAATGAATGTCCCCCCTTTATAAAAGAAGGATGTGTCAAGATGACACACCCTCACGAATCGTACGAATCGCCTGTGCGCGATCGGCTTGGTTATAAATAGCTGATCCCGCAACGAGAACGTTGGCGCCTGCTTCCACGCAAAGCTTAGCCGTTTCGGCATGAATGCCACCGTCTACTTCAATTTCAACAGAAAGCCCTCGTTCGCGGACGAGCGTGGCGCATGAACGAATTTTTGGCAACACGGCCGGAATAAACGATTGTCCGCCAAATCCTGGATTGACCGTCATAAATAAAACTAAATCTACATCTTCAATAATATGTTCAATCATTGTCAACGGCGTATGTGGGTTTAATGCGACACCTGCTTTCACGCCGTGCTCTTTTATAAGATGAATCGTACGATGTAAATGTGGACAAGCTTCAACGTGCACAGTTAAATAGTCAGCCCCTGCTTTCGCGAACGTCGGAATATAGCGATCTGGCTGCTCAATCATTAAATGAACGTCAAGCGGCAGCTTCGTCACAGGGCGGATTGCTTCAACGATGAGCGGTCCAATGGTCATGTTCGGGACGAAGTGACCGTCCATCACATCGACATGAATATAATCGGCTCCTCCGCGCTCGACGTCTACAATTTCTTCGCCAAGCTTAGCAAAGTCGGCAGATAAAATAGATGGTGCAATTTTAATCATATTTAATACCTCGGCTTTCGTTCCTTAATTTCTTCAATAAAACTAACATAATGTTCGTAGCGGTAAGAAGGAATGTCTCCCGATGCGAGCGCTTCTTTTACCGCACATTTCGGCTCAGCTGTATGCGTGCAACCACGAAACTTGCAATCGCCGCTTCTCGCAACAAACTCTGGAAAGCAAAGCGGCAATTGTTCGAGTTCTATCTCATCAAATTCTAGCGCGCTAAACCCCGGTGTATCCGCAACGAAACCGCCACCGATTTCGATTAACTCGACATGCCTTGTCGTATGTTTTCCGCGTCCGAGGTGATGGGAAATGTCGCCCGTTTTTAATTGTAATTCCGGGCGCAATGCATTTAATAAAGACGACTTTCCGACACCTGACTGCCCCGCAAACACAGATACTTTCCCTTCAAAATATGGCAACAACGCTTCAACAGTTTCGCGCGTTTGAACAGACACTTGTAATACATCGTATCCAATTTGGCGATAGTCACGAATATACTGTTCGAGACGCGGCTTTGTTTCATCGTCTACTAAATCCATTTTACTTACAACTATAATTGGACGAATACCTTTAGATTCAATTAATACGAGAAAGCGGTCTAACAACCCTGGGCTAAAATCTGGCTCAACAGCCGAAAACACTAAAATGGCTTGGTCGATATTTGCAATCGGCGGACGGACGAGCTCATTTTTCCGCTCAAACACATCTAATATGTAGCCCTCCCGTTCATTTTCTGCCTGAAAAGCAACATAATCGCCGACAAGCGGCGTCACTTTCCGCTTGCGAAACACCCCGCGCCCTCGGCATTGATACACTCGACCGTCGGTTAACACGTAATAAAAACCGCTTAACGCTTTAATAATTTTTCCTTCCGCCATGCCTTCCCTCCTTTAAGGTGTTGTTGGATATGGCACGATCCCTTCACGCACCGTCGTGCCGTTGACGACCACACGATAACGCCCTTGTTTTCCTTGTTGAATAACAAATTCTACACGCTCTTTCACATCACTTGTTAAACGATAACGTTTGTACGGTTGGGCAAATGAATAGTTTTCGTCTTCTATATATAACTCTGCCATAACTGGTTCGTTTACATCAACAGGCGGCTCATACGGAATGTTAATTTCTTGGATGACCTTCTTTGTTAATACCGGTTCTTTTCCGAGAGAAATGACAACGGTCACGGTTGCTCCTTTTTCTAGTTTTGCGTTCGCTTGTGGCGTTTGAGAAATGACGAGCCCTTTTTCGACCGTATCTGAATATTGCTGTTTGACGATGACGTACAGCTGTTGGTCTGCAGCATAATCGCGCACACTTTTTTCCGTGTATCCTGTTAAATCTTTTAAAACAATTTTTTCTGGTCCAAGACTGACGGTAAAACGCACTTCTGTTTCTTCCGGCACAACTTTTTCGCCTGGAAGCGGGAATTGTTCGATAATCGTACCTGCTGGTTCTTCGCTATACACTTGTTTTTTATCGATGAGTAAATAGTTTGCCGACCGTAATTGCCGCTCGACGTCATCGATTGGCTCCCCAACATAATTTTGAAACTCCACTTTTTTCTTCCCTATACTTTTATAAATCGTTACCGCTGTACCTGCTTTCACGACTTTTCCGGCTTGCGGATTCGTACGAATGACAAATCCTTCTGCGATGTCATCATGTTCTTCTTCGACCGTCTTTTCGATTTTTAGTCCTAGCGACGTTAATTCCGTCACCGCATCTGTATAATTTTCGTTTGTCACGTCAGGCACTGTCACATCTTTTGGGAAAAATAAATCAGGAATCCATGTGACGGCGCTCACCCCAGCGCCGACGAGCAAGAAAAGAAATGCCGCCCATAAAATAAGCCATTTTTTTGAACGCTTTTCCTTCGGAGAAGACACGTCCTCCTTCTTTTCTGATGGTGCAGAAGCGGTCGGCTTCACAATTGGGATGATTTTCGTTTCTTCGTCGTCATCTTCGGTTGGCAACGTAAATTTTTGTTCGTTTATGCGCTCAGGAAAAAGAGCGGTGCGAATATGTTTTTGCATATCTAATGCGCTATTGTAACGATGCAACGGATTTTTTGCTGTCGCTTTTAACACAATATTTTCTACGCTTTGTGGAATGTTCGGGTTCCATCGTCGCACAGACGGCGTCTCCGTTTGCAAATGTTTTAACACAATCGCTACGGCCGATTCACCGGAAAACGGCAATTGTCCCGTTAACAACTCAAACATGACGATGCCGAGCGAATAAATATCCGATTTTTCTGTCGCCATTCCGCCTTTTGCTTGTTCAGGCGATAAATAATGAACAGATCCTAAAACAGAATTCGTTTGCGTAATCGTTGTCGAGCTTAACGCGACAGCTATACCAAAATCTGTAATT
This sequence comes from Anoxybacillus dikiliensis, assembly GCF_050613275.1. Classification (GTDB taxonomy): domain Bacteria; phylum Bacillota; class Bacilli; order Bacillales; family Anoxybacillaceae; genus Anoxybacillus. Next base: position 996,199 of record NZ_CP187112.1, on the reverse strand, counting down.
TTAATCGTTCCGTCTTCTGCGACTAAAATGTTTTGTGGCTTAATATCGCGATGAATGACACCGTTTTGATGAGCGTGAGCAATCGCTCCTGTTAATTCATCCATCATGCGCAACGCTTCTTGAACAGGAAGCGGGGCACGTTGTTGAATGTATTGTTTTAACGTGCAGCCACGCACATATTCCATGACCATGTAGTAAATGCCGTCGTCCTCCCCGACATCGTAAATCATGACAATATTTTCATGGTTTAAACTTGTCGCGGCTTGTGCTTCACGTCGAAACCGTTTAATAAATAATTCATCGTTTACAAAATCTAAACGCAACACTTTTACGGCAACGTCGCGGTCTAAAATCATGTCCCTCGCTAAGTAGACGTTCGCCATTCCGCCGCCGCCAATGAGTTGTAATATTTTATAGCGACCGTTTAATCGTTTACCGATGAGCACGAGCGATCACCTACTTTCACTCACATCTAAAAATTGTATGATCGCTAACGTAATGTTATCTTCCCCACCGTGCTCGTTTGCCACATCAATTAACGCTTGCGCTTTTTCTTCAAGCGAGCGATCCGACGTTAATACGTCTACCATCGTCTGTTCAGGCACTTTATTCGAAAGGCCGTCAGAACAAAGCAATAACATATCCCCCTCATCGACAGCGACCGTTTTTACATCGAGTTCAATTACTTGCTCTGTTCCGAGCGCCCGCAATAGCACATGTTTACGCGGATGATATTCCGCATCTTCCTTTGATAGTTGTCCGCTTTTCACTAATTCGTTGACGAGGGAATGGTCTTCTGTCATTTGTTGAAATCCATTTGCGTTTAGTAAATAACAACGGCTATCACCGATATGCCCAATCGTCGCAAACTGCTTTGTACAAATTGCGGCAACGATCGTCGTGCCCATCCCTTGACAATGATCGTTCGTTTGAGAGTGTTGAAAAAGCGATTCGTTCACTTTCATAATATGTTCTTTTAACCACGTCTCCGCTTGCTGTGGGGACGTCATTTCTTCTGTTTCTTCCCAAAACTCTTTTAACTGCGTCATCGTCATTTCACTTGCCACATCACCAGCAAGATGACCGCCCATCCCATCAGCGACAACGGCTAAATAATCGCCTGTTTGATTGATAAAAACGCCACCGTTATCTTCGTTATGTGACCTTATTTTCCCGACATCCGTTTGAAAGACCGCCTTCATATACGTATCACTTCCTTACTTCGATCTCGGTTACACTTTCGTTTCTTCTTTTCGCTCTTTCGCACGTAGCTGACCGCATGCAGCATCAATATCGTGCCCTTGTTCACGGCGAATCGTTACGTTAATGCCATGTTTTTTCAACGTCTTCTCAAACGCAAAAATTTGCTCGCGCGGCGTGCGCACGTAGTTTCGTTCAGGCACATAGTTGACCGGGATTAAATTGACATGACATTTTAATCCTTTAATCAGCTCAGCAAGCTCTTCAGCATGTTCAATTTGATCGTTCACACCGCCAAATAAACCGTATTCAAATGTCACGCGCCGCCCCGTTTTTTCAATGTAATAGCGCACCGCTTCCATCAGCTCTGGCAATTTATACGCGCGGTTAATCGGCATTAGCTTCGAGCGCAATTCCGTATTTGGCGCATGAAGCGAAATCGCGAAGTTAATTTGCATATTTTCATCGGCAAATTGATAAATTTTTGGGATGATGCCGCTCGTTGATACAGTAATGTGACGCGCGCCAATATGCAGCCCTTTTGGATGGTTCACGATTTTTAAAAATTTGATGAGCTCATCATAGTTATCAAACGGTTCACCAATTCCCATGACGACGATGCTGCTCACTCGTTCATTCGTTTCATCGAGCGCTTTTTGTACTTTGACGACTTGGGCGACGATTTCACCTGCTTGTAAATTGCGCTTTAACCCCCCTAACGTTGAAGCACAAAACGTACAGCCGATTCGGCAGCCGACTTGGGTCGTGACACAAATGGAATTCCCGTAGTCGTGGCGCATAAGCACCGTTTCAATCGAATAGCCGTCATGAAGTTCAAATAAAAACTTCATCGTTCCGTCTTTTGACGTTTGTTGTACGAGCGTTTTTAATGTCGTGATGACGAAATGTTCATCTAACTGTTCGCGCAACGATTTTGGAATATTTGTCATCTCTTCAAATGACGTCACTCGTTTTTTATATAACCATTCAAAAATTTGTGTGGCGCGAAACGGCTTTTCCCCTTGCTGTTCCACCCAACTTTGCAAGTCTTCTAAACGCATCGAGTAAATGGATGGTTTCATATCATTTCACCTTTCTTTTTCAATGTTGCGATAAAAAATCCGTCGCTATATACGTGATGTGGAAGCAATTGCAACATGCCGTGACGCACGTATGGCGCAACCGATGATGGCAGACGCGAAGCAAGCGTCTCATCGAGCTCATATTGTGGATGTTCGTCTAAAAACGTCGCGATCACTTGTTCGTTTTCTTCCCGATCGACCGTACATGTGCTATATACGAGCGTTCCACCACGTTTTACAAGCGGAGCGACCGCCCGCAAAATATTTCGTTGAATACCGGCAAGTTGCGCAATATCTTTTTCGTTTTTCGCATATTTAATTTCCGGCTTCCGTCGAATGACGCCAAGCCCTGAGCACGGGGCATCAACTAATATGCGATCAAACGTTTCAGCAGCAAATTGCGTATGTGCTTGACGGCTATCGAGTTGTTTCGCTTCAATATTCGACAAACCTAGACGTTTTGCCTGCTGCTCAATGAGTTTTACTTTATGATCGTGAATATCTAACGCAACGATACGGCCTTTGTTGTTCATTCGTTCAGCTATATGTGTCGTCTTTCCACCCGGTGCGGCGCAACAATCTAACACGACGTCTGTTTCGGTTGGAGAAAGAGCGTAAGCAACAAGCATCGAGCTTTCGTCTTGAATCGTAAGAAGCCCTTCTTGAAACACGCTCGTTTTCGCTGCATTCCCCTTGACCATTTTTATCCCAACCGGCACGACAGAAGAAGGAACGGCTTCCATCCCTTCTTCTTTTAAGCGGGCGATCGCTTCTTCAACCGTTACACGCATCGCGTTTACGCGGGCGGTTTGTTCTGGCGGCAAGTTGTTTGCTTCGCACATTTGTTTTGTTTCTTCTACGCCAAACTGCGCCACCCATCGACGGACGAGCCAAAGCGGGTGGCTTGTCGCAATGGCTAGACGTTCGATGTCGTCTTTTATTTCATCAAACGAGCGCAACCCTTGGCGCTGAATGGAGCGCAATACCCCGTTTACGAGCGAGGCGATGCCGCGATGGCCGCGACGTTTTGCTATTTCTACCGCTTCAAATAACACGGCGCGATCAGGAATCCGGTCTAAAAATACCATTTGATAAAGCGACATTCGGAGCAACAGGCGCACCCACGGCTCAATTTTTCCTTTCACAAACGGCTGTAAATAGTAATCAAGCGTATCGCGTCGTTGGATCGTGCCGTACACGATCTCTGTTAAAAGCGCAACGTCTTGGGCGGATAATTCGTTCGTTTCGATCACATGATGTAATGATAAATTGCTATATGCTCGTTTTTTTTCAATATCTATTAGCACATCTAACGCTAAGTTTCGGACGTTTTTTTTACTCATTCTTTCCTCCTAATACTGTCCCGATTTCAATCGTTGCACCGCGTAAAAAGTCAGTAGCGCTCATTTTTCGCTTTCCGGCTGGTTGCAATTCAGTAATTTTGATCGCTGTTTCGTTGCCGGTTGCAACGACAATGCCATCGCGTTCAACGGCGACAATGGCGCCCGGCTTCGCTTGTGAAGACGTTCGTACTTTTTCTCCCCACCAAATTTTCCAACGTTCATCGCCATACGTCGTATAAGCGACAGGCCACGGATTCATGCCGCGAATATGGTTATAAATGTCTTCTCCCGTTTTTGTCCAATCGATTCGTTCTTGTTCTGGTTTAATGTTGTATGCAAACGTTGCTTGTTCATCATCTTGTTTCATCGGTGTGATGTCGCCATGAAGCAGTTTCGGAAGCGTTTCAGAAAGCAGTTTCGCCCCCGCTTCGCTAAGTTTGTCGTGCAACGTCCCGACCGTATCGCGTTCGTCGATCGGCACTTCCACTTGCGTTAATATGTCGCCTGCATCAAGTTTTTCAACCATATACATAATCGTAATTCCTGTTTTTTCTTTTCCTTGTAAAATCGCATAATGAATCGGTGCTCCTCCGCGCAACTCTGGCAAAAGCGAGGCGTGCACGTTAATGCACCCATACTTTGGCGCGTCAAGAAGCGGTTTCGGTAAAATTTGTCCAAATGCCGCCGTTACGATAAGATCCGGTTGCAAGGCGAGCACTTGCTCGTATTGCTCTCGTTCGCGAATTTTTGTCGGCTGCAACACAGGAATGCCGTATGATTGTGCTGTCACTTTCACAGGAGGTGGCGTCAACTGTTGTTTCCTCCCTTTCGGCTTGTCAGGCTGTGTCACGACGCCAACGACGTTGTATCCATCTTTCACGAGCTGTTCTAAAACCGGCACGGCAAAATCAGGCGTGCCCATAAATACGATGTTCATCCGTCGATCTCCCCTTCTTCATAATAGCGAATCACTTTTGACGTAAATAATATGCCGTGCAAATGGTCGATTTCATGTTGTAACGCGCGCGCTAAAAAGCCTGTCGCTTCGATTTCGAACGGGCGACCGCGACGATTTTGCGCGCGTACTTTCACATATTGAGAACGTTTCACTTCCCCAAATAACCCCGGAAAACTTAAGCATCCTTCTGGCCCAATTTGTTCACCGCTTTCGGCAACGATGACGGGATTCACTAACTCGATGCGCCCATGACGGTCGCCAATATCAACAATCGCAATTTGTTGGTCGATGCCGATTTGCGGGGCGGCTAATCCGACCCCATCGGCCGCCATCATCGTATCGTACATGTCGTTTAGTAGCTTAGTTAGCTTTCGGTCAAATACGGTGACCGGCTGACAAACGGTTTCTAAAATAGGTGCCGGATAGGTCACAATCGGTAAAATGGCCAAAACGGTTCCTCCCTTATTTACATCATCATATATGGATTTAAATCAATCGTAATCGTCACATCACCGCGCGCCATCCCGCGCTGATAATGTTCCATAATGGTGCGGAGCGCTGTCGTTAAGTTCGCTTCCCGCTTGTATTTTATCATGCATTGGTAACGATATCTATCGTTCATGCGCGCAATCGGAGAAGCAACAGGCCCAAGTACAGCCGCTTCAGCTGACAAATGTTTTTTCACATGTGCAGCAATTTTTTCAGCGATGCTTATTCCTTTTAGCGGATCAACATGCGACACCGTAATGAGCGTTAAATAGTAAAACGGTGGATACCCGTGTTTTTTTCGGTTCATCATTTCACGTTCATAAAACGCCTCATAATGATGTTTGCTTGCGAATTGAATGCTATAATGTTCAGGTGTATACGTTTGAATGACGACTTCACCCGGCAAATGATGCCGCCCCGCTCGACCGCTTACTTGCGTCAACAATTGAAACGTTTTTTCTGCTGCCCGAAAATCAGGGACGTGAAGCATCGTGTCTGCTGCTAATACGCCAACTAACGTGACGTTTGGAAAATCGAGCCCTTTGGCAATCATTTGCGTGCCGAGCAAAATGTCGGCCTTTCCTTCTCCAAATTCCCGAAGCAGTCGTTCATGTGCTCCTTTTCGGCTCGTTGTATCGACGTCCATCCGAATGACGCGCGCTTCTGGAAGCAATTTTGTTAATTCTTCTTCTACTTTTTGCGTTCCCGTTCCGAAAAAGCGAATATGTTCGCTTTGACAAGCAGGACAGTTCGACGACATTCGCTGTTCGTAGCCACAATAATGGCATTTCAGTTGTTGTTGGAAGCGATGATACGTGAGTGAGATGTCGCAATGCGGACATTGAATGACGTGACCACAATCGCGGCACATGACGAAAGACGAATAGCCACGACGATTTAAAAATAAAACGGATTGTTCTCCTTTTTGTAAACGCTCCGTTAATTTTTCAAATAAAAGGCGAGAAAACATCGAGCGATTTCCTGCGCGCAGTTCTTCGCGCATATCAACAATGTCTACAGGGGGCATCGCGTGGTCATTCATTCGCTTCGTTAACGTTACTTGTTTATATACCCCTTTTTGAGCGCGCGCAAACGATTCGAGCGATGGTGTAGCGCTGCCAAGCACAACAGGACAACGATGGTAACGACCTCGGAAAATCGCCACATCGCGCGCATGATAGCGAGGCGATTCTTCTTGTTTGTAGCTCGTTTCATGTTCTTCATCAATAATGATGATGCCGATGTTTTCAAACGGTGCAAAAATGGCAGAACGAGCTCCAACGACAAGCTGCACTTCTTTCCGTTGAATTTTTCGCCACTCGTCATACTTTTCTCCAAGCGATAAACCGCTATGAAGAACAGCTACTTTTGAGCCGAATCGTTCTTTAAACCGCTTCACCATTTGAGGAGTCAGCGAAATTTCAGGCACAAGCACAATCGCTTCTTTTCCCTTTTTTAAAACGAGATCAATCGCTTGCATATACACTTCTGTTTTTCCGCTTCCTGTGACGCCGTACATTAAAAAGACATCGTGAATGTCTTGCGCAATGGCTTGTCCGATATTGTTTAGCGCTTGTTGTTGTTCATCCGTTAAAGCGAGCGGTGTTGTTTTCGCAAATGATTGGTTTGCATACGGATCGCGATATACTTCTTTTTCTTTTATGATAACGAGCTGTTTGTCGACGAGAGATTGAACGGTTGATCGTGTACAATTTGTCTCATGCAACAACTGTTTTAACGGTAAGGCGCGTGCCGTAAGCAAACGCTCAAGCACTTGTTTTTGTTTGACCGATTGCTTTGGAAGCGACATTAATATATGTGTCACATGCTCGTCACTTCCACATAATTCAATCCACTTCTCTTTCTTTATTTTTCCTTTTTCTTCAACTCGGTAAACGACTTCCATATGACCGTTTGCAATTTCTTTTTGCAACAGGCGCACGTATGGCGTGTTTTCGACATCGCTCCACGGAATCGTCAAGCGGTCGCCAAACAGCGCTCGCACATCTTCGTGGACGAGTGATATATGTCGCTCGATTAAACGAATGTCTTTCTCATATTTTGCCTTCATCGCTGCGGGCAACATCGCTTGAAACGCCGATACCATGAAACAAAGCGTCGTTTCAGCTAGCCATTTTCCAAGTTGCAACAATTCTTTATTAAATACAGGAACAACGTCAAAAAGAGAATGAATAGGCTTTAATTGTTCGAGCGGCATGTCTGTCGTTTCTTTCAGTTCAATAACAAATCCTTGTAAAAAACGCCTGCCAAATGGCACGACAACGCGCATGCCTGGTTGTACAACACCGACAAGTTCCGATGGGATCGCGTAATCAAATGGGCGATCCGTTTGACTCGTAGGAATATCAACGATGACAGAAGCGACCGTCATAGGCGTCCCTCAATTTCATAATAAATTTCACGTAAAATTTGTTTTGCCACTTCCGATTTTGGCAAGAGTGGAAGTTGCTTTGCCGTTCCGTCTCGTTTAAATATCGTCACAATATTTGTATCCGTGCCGAACCCTGCTCCTTCTTGGACGACGTTATTTGCGACAATCATATCGGCATTTTTGCGCGCAAGCTTTTCTTTCGCATATCGTTCCACATCGTTCGTTTCTGCCGCAAAACCAACTAAAAATTGGTGCGTTTTTTGTTCGCCGAGCGTTTGTAAAATGTCGATCGTTCGCTCAAGAACGACGGTGTAGTCTCCTTGCTGTTTTTTTATTTTATTGTCAGCCACATATTTCGGGCGATAGTCTGCTACTGCCGCTGTTTTAATGACGATATCGCTATGTTGAAAATGCTTCATCACTTCTTCGTACATTTGTTGTGCGCTTTCTACGCGAACGATATTTACACCAGCAGGGCTAGGAAGCGATGTCGGTCCCGAAACGAGAACGACATCCGCACCAAAGTCGCGCGCCGCCTCTGCGATGGCATATCCCATTTTTCCTGTCGAATGATTGCTGAAAAAGCGAACAGGATCGAGCTTTTCGCGCGTCGGACCCGCTGTCACTAACACTTTTTTACCTTTCAACAACGCCTCTGTCGCCATATGTTGTTCAAGCAACGAAACAATCGTTTCTGGCTCTTCTAATCGCCCTTTTCCAACGTAACCGCACGCAAGTATCCCTTCCGCTGGCTCAATAAAGCGATAGCCATACGATTGCAATGTGCGCATATTTTGTTGTACCGCTGGATGTTCGTACATATGGACGTTCATCGCAGGCGCAAGCCAAACCGGTGCTTTCGTCGCAAGTAAAATCGTTGTCACCATGTTATCAGCGAAACCATAGGCGAGCTTTGCGATCGTGTTTGCGGTCGCAGGGGCAACCAGTACGATATGTGCCCAATCAGCTAAGTCAATATGTGCAATAACGTTCGGGTTTTTTTCATCGAATGTATCAACGTACACTTCGTTTTTTGATAACGCTTGAAACGTAAGCGGTGTAACGAATTGACAAGCAGCTTCCGTCATGACGACTTTGACATTCGCCCCCGCTTGCACAAGTTTGCTTGTGAGTGCCGCTGCTTTATATACAGCAATGCCCCCTGTAACACATAATAAAATGTTTTTTTGGTGAAGCATCGACGTTGCCCCTTTCGTTCGGTATTTGTAAAAAAATAACAACCTAAAAACTAGGTTGTCGTAAATAGTTTATTGCACTGCTTCTTCTTCGCTAACGACTTCAATATGACCTGCCGCAATTTCTTCTAACGCCTTGCCGACAAATTTTTTCGACACAGGTTTTTCGATCGTTAAGTCATTTTTCACTTGCAATTGGCGGGCGCGTTTTGCCGCAACTGTGACGAGTGTATATTTTGAATCGAGTTTTGTGATAAGCAAGTCAATGGAAGGATATAACATATTACTCTACCTCCAACATCTTTTTATATCGTTGTGCAACACGTTCACGTCGGCAATGTTCCGCCATGACAATCGCTTTAATGCGCTCGCATGCTAGTTCTACTTGATCGTTTTCAACAACGTAATCGTATGCATCCATCATTTCTAATTCTTCTTTTGCCGCTTGTAAGCGATCGCGAATTAAGTCCTCTGATTCCGTTCCGCGCATTTCAATTCGTTTACGCAATTCGCTTAAGCTTGGCGGAGCGAGGAAAATAAAGAGCGCCTCTGGAAACACTTTGCGAACTTGCATCGCTCCTTGCACTTCAATTTCTAAAAAGACGTCTTTTCCTTCTTGCAACGTCTTTTCTACGTACTCAATTGGCGTACCGTAGTAGTTGCCAACATATTCTGCCCATTCTAGCAACTCATTGTTGCGAATCATGTGTTCAAACTGTTCGCGCGTTTTGAAAAAGTAATCGACGCCGTCCACTTCGCCTTCGCGCGGCTGGCGCGTTGTGACGGAAATGGAATATTGCAATTGAATATCCGGCTGCGAAAATAACGCTTTTCGTACCGTTCCTTTCCCAACGCCTGACGGCCCTGATAAAACGATTAATAACCCTCGTTCTTTCACGCTCATCCCTGCCTTTCTATCATAAACAAACTACTCTACATTTTGCACTTGTTCTTTAATTTTTTCAAGGGCGCTTTTCATTTCGACAACTTCGGAAGCAATGTGGCGGTCGTTCGCTTTCGAACCAATCGTATTTATTTCACGATTGAGCTCTTGAACGAGAAAATCGAGCTTTCGTCCGACCGCTCCCCCTTCAGAAACGATGCGACGAAATTGTTCAATATGGCTATATATGCGTTTTAATTCTTCATGAATATCGACTTTTTCCGCAAACAAAGCGACTTCCGTCAACAGCCGTTGCTCATCTACAACACCTTGCACAAATTCTTGCATTCGTTTATGTATGCGATCGCGATAAGAAGCGACGACCGTCGGCGCGAGCTGTTCAACGCGATGTGCGCTTTTCTCAATCGTCTCCAGCTGCATCAGCATGTCTGCTAATAACGCGTTTCCTTCCTGTTCGCGCATATGTTTCAATTGCTCGACCGCTTCTTTTGTCGCTTGTAAAAGTAAAGAGAGAAGCGCATCATTTTCAAGCGGCTGTTCCGTCATTTCAACCGCGCTTGACAGCATATGTACAACATCTCGAAGCGATACATCGTCCGTCAAGTGAAACCGACTGCGCACGTCAGTTAGTAGACGATAATACGCATCAACAAGCTGCCAATCGACATGCACCGTTCGTTCAACAAGCTGTTCCCCTTCAATGGTAATCAATACTTCAACACGTCCACGTGCAATATGTTCTGTAATGACTCTTTTTATTTTATCTTCAAACATCATCCACTGTCTAGGCATGCGGATCGAAATTTCGCAAAAACGGTGGTTGACCGATTTCATTTCCACCGTAACGCTTATGTTTTCATTTTCTTTTTTTGCTCGACCAAACCCTGTCATGCTGACGATCATATTCTCACATCCATCGTACATATGAAATAAAAGAAGGTAACAGATGAGCTCCATTACCTTCCCTCATTATAACATATATCGCTATATGACGAAAACATTTCATGCACGTCTGCGCGCAAATAACGAACCAGCAAGTAAAAACGTCGGAATAGACGATAACCCAACAATAAGCAACCAATCCGCTAGAGGAAGCGAAACGGTATGGAAAATCGGCTGAAGCGGTGGATAATAAATGACAATAAGCAGCAACAGCAGCGACGACAACACCGCGAGCACTAAATACATATTTTCAAACGGATTGCGGTCAAACACCGACCGTTCGCTTCGGCAATCAAATACGTGAATGAGCTGGGCAAGCACAAGCGTCGCAAAGGCAACCGTCTGGGCATACGTTAAGTTCTCCGGGTGTCGCGTATGCACGACGAGAAAAGCGATCAACGTCACCATGCCGATGAGAAAGCCGCGACTAATGATTTTCCAGCCGAGCCCTCTGGCGAAAACCCCCTCTTTCGGATGACGCGGCGGCCGTTTCATGACGTTATCTTCCGCAGGATCTAAACCGAGCGCCATCGCTGGCAGCCCATCGGTCACGAGATTGACCCATAAAATTTGAATCGGAACGAGCGGAAGCGGAAGCGCTAAAATCATCGCAAACAACATAACTAAAATTTCACCGACGTTTGATGCAAGCAAGTAACGAATAAATTTACGAATATTTTCATAAATGTTTCGTCCTTCTTCAATCGCTGCTTTAATCGTCGCGAAGTTATCATCTAACAAAACGAGCGATGCGGCTTCTTTTGATACGTCTGTTCCGGTCACGCCCATCGCGATGCCGATGTTGGCTGTTTTAATCGCTGGGGCATCGTTCACGCCATCGCCTGTCATCGCGACGATATGCCCTCGTTTTTGCAACGCTTGCACAATTTTTAATTTATGCTCTGGTGATACGCGCGCAAAAACGTACACATCTTCAACGACATCTTCTAGTTCATCGACAGACAACGTCGATAACGTCTTTCCGTCCATTACTTTTCCGTTTGGTGGCAACATGTGAAGCTGCTGGGCGATCGCTTTCGCGGTTAAAATATGGTCGCCTGTAATCATCACCGTTTTAATGCCTGCTTTTTTACATTCCGCAATCGCTTGTTTTACTTCTTTCCGCGGCGGATCGATCATTCCTTGTAACCCGATGAACGTCAAGTCGCTTTCCGCTTTCGTTTCATCGTTCATTGTTTCCGTCAAAGAAAGCGGTCGATAGGCGATCGCAATCGTTCGCAACGCTTGGGAGGCGAGCGTATTGACCGTTTGTTGCACCAGTTTCCGCTCTTGGTCGCGCATAAGTTTCGTCTGACCGTCGATATATATGAAACGACAACGTTCTAGCAACATATCTGGCGCACCTTTTGTAACAATAAAGCGCCGATTCGCGCGATCTTTCACGATGACCGTCATCATTTTTCGCGTAGAATCAAACGGGAATTCATGTTCAATCGTAAATTCAGCGGCAATTTTTTCTTTCGTCCATCCTGCTTTCGCCGCCGCAACAACGAGGGCACCTTCGGTCGGATCGCCGTCAATCATATATGTTTTTCCTTTTTTCTTTATTTCCGCATGATTGCATAGCGCCCCAAATAATAATATTTGCTGTAATGCGGCATCTACTTTTTCTTGTTTGCCGTTATATAAAAACGTTCCTTTCGGTTCATAGCCCGTCCCGCTTACTGTCCATAACCGGTTATTCACCCATACGCGCGTCACCGTCATTTGATTTTCGGTCATCGTTCCTGTTTTATCGGAACAAATGACAGACGCGCATCCGAGCGTCTCGACAGCAGGAAGCTTGCGCACGATGGCGTTTCGCTTCATCATTCGTTGCACGCCGAGCGCGAGCACGACGGTGACGATCGCTGGCAATCCTTCTGGAATGGCGGCGACCGCAAGCGATACACCGGCTAAAAACATGTCATATAACGCATGTCCTTGCCAAACACCAAGCACGACGACGAGCGCTGTAAGAGCTAAAGCGATGACGATTAAAATTTTTCCGAGCTGTTCGAGCTTCCGCTGCAACGGTGTCGTCATCGTCGGTGCTGACTGCAATAAGTGAGCGATTTGTCCCATCGCCGTATTCATTCCCGTTCCAACGACGATGCCGACGCCGCTCCCTTTCGTCACGAGCGTGCCCATAAACGCCATGTTTGTGCGATCACCTAATGGCACATCATCTACAAGTGGCGCTGTTTGTTTTTCGACGGGAAGCGACTCGCCCGTCAACGACGACTCCTCAATATACAACCCTTTCGCTTCAATGATGCGCACGTCCGCCCCGATGCGATCGCCGCTTGCAAATTTGACAATATCGCCAACGACTAACTGAGCAGACGGCACTTTTCCCCATTCGCCGTCCCGCAAAACGAGCGATTCTGGTGCCGATAATTTTTTTAATGCTTCTAGCGACTTTTCCGCTCGGCGCTCTTGTATAAATCCTAAAAAAGCATTGATGATGACAATCGCCACGATCGCGACCGCATCAATGTATTCGCCTAATACAGCGGAAATCGCGGTTGCCGCCAATAGGACGAGCACCATAAAATCTTGAAACTGACTAAAAAATTGTTTTAGCGCAGACGGTTTTTTTTCTTCCGATAGCTCATTTTTTCCAAATTGTTTTAGCCGTCTTTTCGCTTCTTTTTCCGTTAATCCAAAGCCAATTTTTGTATTTACTTGTTTCTCTACCTGCTCGATACGCAGTCCGTGCCAGCTCATTTCTCTCCCCCTTCCGCTTTGTCTTATCTATGACAGCTTATTCAGGCATGTACAAAAAAATGATATGGTATAATGAAAAGAAAAAAGAGAAAGGTGTTTTCGATGTCTTTTGACGGAGTATTTACATATGCAATGACAAAAGAATTACAGCGCACGCTCGTTGGGGGGCGCGTGTCGAAAATTTATCAGCCGTTTCCACACGAATTATTGCTTCATATTCGCTCGCACGGAAACAATTATAAATTGTTGTTATCTGCCCACCCGACGTATGCGCGCATGCACTTAACAAACGAAACGTACGACAACCCGCACGAGCCGCCGATGTTTTGTATGTTGTTGCGCAAACATATGGAAGGAGGAATCATTGAAGGGATTACGCAAGTCGATTTTGATCGCATCATTATCATTCACGTAAAAACAAGAAACGAGCTCGGCGATGTTTGTACAAAACAGCTAATTGTTGAAATGATGGGCCGCCACAGCAACATCATTCTCGTCGATGAACAGACGAATACGATCATCGACAGCGTGAAACATCTTTCGCCTGCGGTCAACCGTTACCGGACGGTTCTTCCAGGGGCGCCGTACATATTTCCGCCATCGCACGACAAAATCAATCCGCTTCACGCGACGGAAGAGACGGTGTTAAAAAAGATCGATTTTCTTGCAGGAAAACTAGCCGATCAACTCGTCGCCACATTTACGGGCATTTCACCGCTTTTTGCGCGCGAAGTCATCTATCGCGCAGGGCTTGCTAACCGAGCGACGTTGCCGAAAAGCTTTATCTCTCTTATGGAAGATGTGCGAAACGAGAAATTTGCTCCGTGTATATATACAAACGGGACAAAAGACATCTTTTACGCGTTGCCGCTTACCCATATCGAAGGGGAAAGAAAACATTTTGCTACGTTAAGCGAGATGCTTGACCGTTTTTATTTCGGCAAAGCAGAACGCGACCGCGTCAAACAACAAGCACACGATTTAGAACGTTTTGTCGCGAACGAAAAAGCGAAAAATGAAAAGAAGCTGTTGAAACTTCAACAAACGATTGAAGAAGCAAAACAGGCGGAACAATATCGGCTATACGGGGAATTATTGACGGCACATCTTTATGCAGTCAAGCGCGGGATGAGCGAAATCGAAGTCGTCAACTATTATGACGAAAACGGCGGCACGATCACCATTCCGCTTGATCAACAAAAATCGCCGTCCGAAAATGCACAAAGCTATTTTCAAAAATACCAAAAAGCGAAAAATTCGCTTTCCATCGTGCAGGAACAAATCGAGCGGACGAAAGAAGAAATCATATATTTCGATACGCTGTTGCAACAGCTTGAAACGGCATCACCGAAAGACATTGACGACATTCGCGACGAGTTAATCGAACAAGGCTATTTGCGCGCTAAAGCAACAAAGCAGAAAAAACAAAAGCTGCGCACAATCGAACTCGAGCGCTACGTATCAAGCGACGGAACGGACATTTTTGTCGGCAAAAACAATAAACAAAACGACTATTTGACGAACAAATTCGCAAGCAAAGACGACATTTGGCTTCATACGAAAGACATCCCAGGCTCCCACGTCGTCATTAAAAGCAAAAATCCATCAGAACAGACGATCATCGAAGCTGCCCACTTAGCCGCTTACTTCAGCAAAGCGCGCCACTCAAGCTCCGTTCCGGTCGACTACACGCGCGTTCGCTATGTCAAAAAACCGAGCGGTGCCAAACCCGGCTTTGTCATTTACGAAAACCAACAAACGATTTACGTCACGCCGGATGAGGAGATCGTACTTAAAATGAAAAACCCGTCTAGGT
Source organism: Anoxybacillus dikiliensis (assembly GCF_050613275.1). Lineage (GTDB taxonomy): Bacteria > Bacillota > Bacilli > Bacillales > Anoxybacillaceae > Anoxybacillus. The sequence goes on along the minus strand of NZ_CP187112.1, from coordinate 981,147 downwards.
AGGCGGGCTTTTCATTTTCGTCAAAATATTTTGTTATTTTTTCATTCTCTCTTTCTGTCGAATGGTGGTATAATAGAGGCGGAAAAAAGGAGGTGAGCGTGATGGAGCAGCTGTTGCAACGCATTTTTGACGAGCTGGCATTTTTGCGCGCGAACATGGCAACAAAAGATGATGTCGCCGCGTTAAAAGATGATATTCGAGCGTTAGAAAGTCGCGTCAGTCATATTGAACAGACAATGGCGACAAAAGATGACATTATCAGCATCGAGCTGCGTATGGCTACAAAAGATGATATCGCTGCTGTGAACAAGCGTATCGATCAAATCGAACAAACGATGGCCACAAAAGATGACATCATCAGCATCGAGCAACGCATGGCGACGAAAGACGATATCGCTGCTGTGAACAAGCGTATCGATCAAATCGAACAAACGATGGCGACGAAAGATGATATCATCAGTATCGAGCAGCGCATGGCCACAAAAGATGATATCGCAAGCATCGAGCAGCGCATGGCTACAAAAGACGATATCGCTGCTGTGAATAAGCGTATCGATCAAATCGAACAAACGATGGCCACAAAAGACGATATCGCTAGCATCGAGCAGCGTATGGCCACGAAAGATGATATCGTTGCTATGGACAAGCGCATCGAACAGATCGAACAGACGATGGCCACAAAAGAGGATATCATCAGCATCGAACAGCGTATGGCCACAAAAGAGGATGTGGCGCTTGTGCCAGCGATTCGTGAAATGGTTGGACAATTAATGGAACGAATGACTGTTGTTGAGTTGCATGTACAAGAAATTCCAATGATTAAACAACAAATCGAACAGTTGTCGCAACAAATGCAAGAAGGGTTTGAAAAGTTAGATCATCAAGAAACTGTCCTACAAGCACTTTCACTCCGTTCGATTCAACAAGCAAACGATATCCACTATTTAAAAACAAACGTGATTTCCACGAAATAAATGATAAAGGGTGTCCGGCTTTCGTTGGACACCCTTATTGTTATGCTTCTAGCTGTTCACGCCAATGGTGCAGCGTTGTTTGCTCTTCTTTGGTGATGATGCCAAGTTCCGTCGCTGTTTCCATGAGCGTATCGTAGTCGGTGACGGTATAGTATGGGACTTGTTCTTGTTGAAATGCTCGTTTTCCTTTTTCTAATCCGTATGTAAAAATGGCGACGACGCCAAGCACGTTGCATCCCGCTTCACGCAAGGCGCGCACCGCATGCAATGAGCTGCCGCCTGTTGAAATTAAATCTTCGACGACGACGACGTGTTGCCCTTGTTCTACTTTCCCTTCAATTTGCTTTCCTTTTCCGTGTCCTTTCGCTTGACTGCGAACGTAACACATCGGCATATTCAACCGCTCGCTCACCCATGCAGCATGGGGAATGCCTGCCGTCGCTGTGCCAGCGATAACTTCTACATTTGGAAAATGCGTGCGAATGAGTGATGTCAGTTCGTCGGCAATGGCCTGTCTAACGGCGGGGTACGCTAACGTCAAGCGATTATCGCAATAAATGGGCGATTGTATGCCTGAGGCCCATGTAAACGGTTTATCTGGGCTTAATGACACCGCACCGATCGAAAGAAGTTGTTTTGCGATTTCTTTTTTCATTGTTGTCCACCATCCCATTCTCGTTTTAGCCGCTCATATGCTGCATATGGATCATGTGCTTTTGTAATGCTTCGTCCGATGACGATATAATTTGTTCCAAGCTGTTTCGCCTCATACGGTGTGACGATGCGCACTTGGTCGTCTGCGTTGTCGCCCGCAAAGCGAATGCCTGGCGTGACGGTAATAAACGATGTGCCAAACGACGCGCGAAGAAGCGGCACTTCTTGGGCGGAACAAACAACGCCGTCAAGCCCGCTACGGTATGCGAGCGTGGCATAATGAACGACCGTTTCTTTCATCGGGCGATGAATGAGCAGTTCATCGCGGAGCACTCGCTCGCTTGTGCTCGTCAATTGCGTCACCGCAATGCAGCGAGGACGATTCATCCCGTGCGGCGTTCCTTCTTCTAACCCTTCGATCGCCGCACACATCATCGCGCTTCCTCCTGAGGCATGAACGTTTACTAAATCAACGCCTAGTTTTGCTAATCCTTTCATCGCTTGTTTTACTGTATGTGGAATATCATGAAGCTTTAAATCTAAAAAAATATAATGTCCTCGCTGTTTTAGTTCATCGATGATCGTCGGACCTTCTTGAAAGTATAGCTCCATGCCGACTTTTAAAAAGAGCGACGTATCGGAAAATAGTTGTAAAAACGAGCGCACTTCTTCTTTTGATGAAAAATCAAGCGCCACAATGAACGGTTGATCCATTGTTCCAACTCCTCCCCGTACATTCCGAAATATGATCGACACCGAGTTCATCTAAAAGCGGCGGCAAGTCGCGAATAATGTTTGGACAAACGTACGGGTCGATGAAATTTGCTGTACCGATCGCGACGGCACGCGCACCGGCATAAAAAAATTCGATGACATCTTCCGCGCTTTCAATGCCGCCCATGCCGATAATCGGAATGGATACCGCTTGGCTCACTTCATAAATCATTCGAATCGCAATCGGCTTAATCGCTGGACCAGATAGCCCACCTGTTCGATTCGCTAAAATCGGCTTCGCTGTTTTCACATCGATCCGCATACCTAATAACGTATTAATCATCGTCAGTCCGTCCGCCCCTGCTTGTTCAACCGCTTTTGCCATCGCCACGATATTTGTGACATTCGGGGATAGTTTCACATATACAGGGACATCAGACACTTCTTTTACCGCCCGCGTCAACTCCGCAGCGACTTCTGGAACGGTTCCGAATGCGATGCCCCCCTTTTTCACGTTCGGACATGAAATATTTAACTCAAGCGCATGAACGTTTGGCGCTTTTGATATGCGCTTCGCCACTTCTACATATTCTTCTACGGTCGAGCCCGCCACGTTGGCGATAATCGGCACGTCGTATTGCGCTAACCAAGGCAATTCTTCCGCTATCACTCGATCTACGCCCGGATTTTGCAACCCGATCGCGTTTAACATGCCGCTTGGCGTTTCTGCTACTCTCGGTGTTGGATTGCCAAAACGCGCCTCTAACGTCGTCGCTTTAATCATAATCGCACCAAGCACGCTTAAATCATAAAATTTCGCATATTCTCGTCCAAACCCGAAACATCCGGAGGCAGGCATAATTGGGTTTTTTAATGAAAGTCCTGGAAGCTCCACTGCTAATCGGTTCATAACACGACCTCCCCCGCCCGAAATACCGGACCGTCGCTGCACACTTTTTTGTATGCCGTCTCGCTATGAGGCACGCGGCAGACGCAGGCAAAACAAGCACCGATGCCGCACCCCATCCGTTCTTCAAGCGACAAATATACGTCTTGATGTGGAAACTCGTTTGCGAGCGCCCGCAACATCGGCTTCGGTCCGCAAGCATACAGCACATCAAACGACAGTTCATTCGCGCGAATGACGTCGGTGACAAATCCTTTCATGCCGTACGAGCCGTCTACCGTCGCAACGTACGTCTCGCCAAACGATGCGAATCGCTCCTCGTAAAATACGACATGTTTCGTTTGAAAGCCGAGCACAATCGTCACAAATACTCCTTTTTTCACTAGTTGTTTCGCCAATTCATATAACGGTGGCACACCGATGCCCCCGCCGACAAGCAAAGCACGCTGCCCTCTTTTTGCCGCTGTTACCGGAAAGCCGTTTCCGAGCGGACCGAGCACATCGACCGTGTCTCCGGGCAATTTTTGCGAAAGGAGCGTCGTTCCTGCCCCTTCCGCGCGGTAAATAATCGTACATTCATTCGCCTCTTGATTGATGTCGCAAAGGCTGAGCGGACGCCGTAATAGCGGCGTCGCTGCCACTTTCATATGCACAAATTGTCCCGGTATATGCATATGTTGAACGAGCGAACCAGAAAGAACAAGCTCATAAATGCAATCAGCGATCGGACGATTAGAAACAACAGTCATGATGTCTTTCATACGCCCACCTTCTGTTCTGCCATCGCCATTGTCGAAAACGTCATCGCTTCTAAGACGAGAAGCATCGCTTTCGCCGTATCAAGCGATGTTAAACACGGAATGCCGTTTTCGACTGCTTCGCGACGAATGCGGAAGCCGTCGCTTTCCGTTTCTTTCCCTTTTGTTAATGTATTAATGACGACTTGCGCTTTGCCTTGACGAATCACATCAAGAATGTTTGGTGAACCAGTATGAATTTTATTGACGACAGTTACTGGAATGTTCGCTTCCCGTAACGTTTGTGCTGTACCGTTTGTCGCAAGCAGTTGGTAACCGATATGGTAAAACCGTCGGGCGATGTCGATCGCTTCTTCTTTATCTTTGTCGGCGACCGTCAACAAAACGGCACCGTGTGAACGAATATGAATGCCTGAAGCGACAAGTCCTTTATAAAGCGCCTTCGCGAACGTTTCATCTTTTCCGATCACTTCACCTGTCGATTTCATTTCTGGTCCGAGCGAAATATCGACGTTGCGCAACTTCGCAAACGAAAAGACTGGGGCTTTCACATATACACCGTCGCTTTCTTCTTTTAATCCGGTATTGTAGCCAAGCGCTTGCAACGTTTCTCCTAAAATGACTTTTGTTGCGATATTGGCCATCGGCACGTTCGTAATTTTACTTAAAAACGGAACGGTTCGGCTCGAACGCGGATTCACTTCTAGTACGTACACCTCGCCGTCATACAACACAAACTGAATGTTCAACAGTCCGACGATGCCTAGCCCTTTCGCGAGCGCAATCGTATAGTCGACAATTTTTTGTTGAATGTCTTTTGATAACGTTTGTGGCGGATATACGGCAATCGAATCGCCAGAGTGGACGCCCGCGCGCTCAATATGTTCCATAATGCCTGGAATAAATACATCGTCACCGTCCGAAATCGCATCGACTTCAATTTCTTTCCCGATTAAATAACGGTCGATAAGTACCGGATGTTGAGGATTGACTTTGACCGCATGTTCCATATAATGAAGGAGCTCTTCCTCTTTATATACGATTTCCATCGCCCGACCGCCAAGCACGTACGATGGACGCACGAGAACTGGATAGCCGATATGTTGGGCAATGCGCACCGCTTCATCAACTGAAAACGCCGTTTTTCCTTTCGGTTGTGGAATGCCGAGTTGCGCAAGCGTCCGTTCAAATTTGTCGCGGTTTTCCGCACGATCTAAATCTTCAAGCGATGTGCCGAGAATGCGCACGCCGCGCGCGGCTAATTCCGCCGCTAAGTTGATCGCTGTTTGTCCACCGAATTGAACGATGACACCGATCGGTTGTTCTAAATCGATGACGTGCATCACATCTTCAATCGTTAGCGGTTCAAAGTACAACTTATCGGAAATGCTGAAGTCAGTTGACACCGTTTCTGGATTGTTATTAATAATGATCGCTTCGTATCCTGCTTCTTTAATCGCCCATACACAATGAACGGTCGCGTAGTCAAACTCAATTCCTTGCCCGATCCGAATCGGACCAGAGCCGAGGACGACGACGCTTTCCCGCGCGGTCACGATCGATTCATTTTCTTCTTCGTACGTGCTGTAATAATACGGCGTTTCAGATTCAAATTCCGCGGCACACGTATCGACCATTTTATATACAGGTGTAATGCCTGCTCGTTTGCGCATGTCGTATACGTCGCGCTCCGTCATGTTCCAAAGTTTTGCGATCGCCACATCAGAAAAGCCCATTTCTTTTGCTTGTTGAAGAACAGTCATATCGCCAACATGGTCGCGTAAAACCGTTTCGAAGGCGACGATGCGGGCAATTTTCGTTAAAAAGAACGGGTCGATTCGACTCCATGCGTGCACTTGTTCGACCGTTATGCCGCGGCGAAACGCTTCGGCGATGTAAAATAGACGCTCATCGCCCGCTTTTCGAATACGTTTTTGCAGCAATGCGTCATCGACTTGTTCTTTTAACTCGAGATGATATACGTTCGTTTCAAGCGAGCGTACGGCTTTTAATAGCGACTCTTCAAACGTGCGCCCGATCGCCATCACTTCCCCTGTCGCTTTCATTTGCGTACCGAGATGACGGTTCGCTGATTCAAATTTATCAAATGGAAAGCGCGGAATTTTTGTGACGACGTAATCGAGCGTTGGCTCAAAGCAAGCGTACGTTTTTCCTGTGACCGGATTCATCATTTCATCGAGCGTTAAGCCAACCGCAATTTTTGCAGCTAGCTTCGCAATCGGATATCCGGTCGCTTTAGATGCGAGCGCCGATGAGCGGCTGACGCGCGGGTTGACTTCAATGACGTAATATTGAAAACTGTGCGGATCAAGTGCGAGCTGCACGTTGCATCCGCCCTCGATGCCGAGCGCGCGAATAATGCGAAGCGAAGCGTTTCGCAACAGTTGATATTCGCGATCGCTTAACGTTTGGCTCGGAGCAACGACGATCGAATCGCCCGTGTGAATGCCGACAGGATCGATATTTTCCATATTGCAAACGACGATGGCGTTATCTTTCGCATCGCGCATCACTTCGTATTCGATTTCTTTATAACCTGCGATGCTTTTTTCTAATAAACATTGGTGAACAGGGCTCATTTTTAAGCCGCTGGAAACGATGTCGACAAGCTCTTCTTCGTTCGTACAAATGCCTCCTCCTGTTCCACCGAGCGTAAATGCCGGGCGGACGATGACCGGGTAACCAATTTGTTCAACGAACGCATACGCTTCTTGCAAACTATGAACGATGGCGCTCTCTGGCACAGGTTCGCCAAGTTCGTTCATAAGCGCGCGAAATTGCTCGCGATCTTCCGCTTTTTCAATCGCTTCTAATTTCGTGCCGAGAATTTCCACGCCACATTCCTCAAGCACCCCTGCTTTCGCTAATTCGACCGCCAAATTTAAGCCCGTTTGTCCGCCAAGCGTCGGCAAAATGGCATCCGGACGCTCTTTCCGAATGACGCGCGCGACAAATTCAAGCGTTAATGGCTCCATATATACTTTGTCGGCAATTTCTGTATCGGTCATAATTGTCGCTGGGTTCGAGTTGACGAGAATGACTTTATACCCTTCTTCTTTTAATGCTAAACATGCTTGCGTACCTGCATAATCAAACTCCGCCGCCTGACCGATGACGATCGGCCCTGAACCGATGACAAGAATCGTTTCAATATCTTGACGTTTAGGCATGAATGATCCCTCTTTCTTTTTTAAACTGTTCAATCATCGCCATAAAATCATCGAATAAATCGTTTGCATCCTCTGGTCCCGGTGACGCTTCTGGATGGTATTGCACCGTAAATGCCGGAACGTCGCGATGGCGAAGCCCTTCAATCGTTCCGTCGTTTAAAGCGATGTGTGTCACTTCTAATCTCGTATGAGCAAGCGACTGTTCCGTGACGGTGTAGCCATGGTTTTGTGAAGTAATGGCGACTTTTCCCGTTTCGATCTGTTTAACCGGATGATTCGAGCCGCGATGACCGAACTTCATTTTTTCTGTGTTCGCTCCGCATGCGAGCGCAAACAGTTGATGGCCGAGACAAATCCCGAAAAGTGGAACGTGACCGAGTATGCCTTGAATCATATGAATCGCCTCTGGTACATCTTTCGGATCCCCCGGCCCGTTCGATAACATGACCCCATCAGGATGCAACTGCAACACTTCTTCTGCCGTTGCATTGTATGGGAGCACGATGACGTCGCAATGACGTTTATTTAACTCGCGCAAAATGCCGTGCTTCATGCCGAAGTCAATTAAAACGACGCGATGACCGCGCCCCGGACTAGCGTACGCACTTTTTGTCGATACGCGCTTCACTTGATCGCGTATAAGCTCCGTTTCTTTTAAATGTGCGAGCGCCTCTTCAACAGACACGTCCATGTCGCAAATCATTCCTTTTAACGTGCCGTGTTGACGAATGATGCGCGTCAACTTGCGCGTATCTACCCCTGCTAAACCGGGAATGTCTTTCATACGCAAATATTCATCAATCGTCATTTCACTTCGCCAGTTAGACGGAGATAGGCACGCTTCTTTCACAATAAAACCGAATACGTGCGGTTCGATCGATTCGAAATCGTCCCGATTGACGCCGTAGTTGCCGATCAGCGGATATGTCATTGTTACAATTTGTCCGCAATACGACGGATCGGTTAAAATTTCTTGATATCCTGTCATCCCTGTGTTAAAAACGACTTCACCGACTGTTTGCCTCTTACTTCCGAACGCTTCTCCAACAAAACGTGTACCATCTTCTAAAATGAGTTGTCGTTTCATCATTCTCTCCCTTTCTGCCAAACAATGTTTCCATCGACGACCGTCATCGTCGGCCATCCTTTACACGTCCAGCCTGCAAATGGCGTATTTTTTCCTTTCGAAACAAACGTCGCAGGATCAATCACTTGTGTTGTATGTAAATCGATGACCACGAAATCTGCTTTCGCGCCAACTTTTAATTGCCCACCGTCAAGACGAAACGTCTCCGCTGGTTTTTTCGACAGCCAATCGACAAGCTGTTTTAACGTACATACCCCTTTTTCAACAAAATGTGTATATAAAAGCGGGAAGGCCGTTTCTAATCCGACAATTCCAAACGGAGCAAGCACCATACCTTCGCTTTTTTCTTCTTCCGTATGCGGTGCATGGTCGGTCGCAATAAAATCAATCGTTCCATCAAGCAATCCTTCGACTAACGCTTGCTGATCTTCTTTCGTTCGCAATGGCGGATTCATTTTAAAGTTTGCGTCTAACGTTGGAATGTCTTCTTCGCAAAGCAACAAATGGTGCGGCGTCACTTCAGCGGTGACGCGAATGCCTGCCCGCTTCGCCTCGCGCACGATGCGTACCGATTGTTTCGTGCTCATATGACAAACGTGATAATGGCAACCTGTCGCTTCCGCTAACAACACATCGCGCGCAATATGTACCGCTTCACAAACGGAAGGAATACCCGTCAGTCCGTGTCGTTTCGCAAACGCTCCGTCATGCACACATCCTTTATACGTCAGCGTTTCGTCTTCACAATGTGCGACGATCGGCATATCGAGAGCAGCAGCTTGCTGCATCGCCTCATACATCATGCGCGCGCTTTGCACGCCAACGCCATCGTCCGTAAACGCAAACGCCCCCGCCTCTTTCAATGCGGCAAAATCGACGAGCTGTTTTCCTGCTTGGCGTACAGTAATCGCCGCATACGGCAACACGCGCACGTGCGCTGTTTCGCGAATGCGATTGACGAGCCATTCCATTTGTTGTTTCGTATCTGGCACAGGTTTTGTATTTGGCATCGCCGCAATCGTTGTAAATCCGCCTTTCGCCGCAGCGAGCGTACCGGTCGCAATCGTTTCTTTATGTTCTCCACCCGGTTCGCGCAAATGAACGTGGACGTCAATAAACCCTGGAGCGACAAATTGACCGTTTACATCGATTACTTCCTCATGATCGTCCTCATCCATATGAGAAGCGATATGAGTAATACGACCTTCATCGATTTTTATATCAGCCGAAATGAGCTCACCTTGTTCATTAAGCAAGCGCGCACGTTTGAATATGGTAGCCATTTTGTGTCCCTCCTTTTTGTAATGCCCGTTTCAATACAGCCATGCGCACGTATACGCCGTTCTCCATTTGTTTAAAAATGCGAGACCGTTCACATTCCACAAGTTCGCTTGCGATTTCTACATCGCGATTCACTGGGGCAGGATGTAAAATGATGCTCGTTTTCTTCATCTGTTTTTCTCGCTCGATTGTTAAGCCGTATTGCTCGTGGTATTGCTCTTTCGTCCAGCCCATTTTTTCGTCGTGGCGCTCATGTTGAATGCGAAGAAGCATCACGACATCCGCCTCTTTCACTGCCGTATCAAGATCGACGTATGTGCCATAACGGTTTTCTGTATCTTGCCATTCCGGCGGGCTGCAAAATAAGACGTTTGCACCTAGCCTTGTTAATATTTCAGCATTGGAACGCGCTACTCGGCTATGACGAATGTCACCAACGATCGCCACATCAAGTCCAATAAATGTGCCAAATTGTTGACGAATCGTCATTAAGTCTAGCAACGATTGTGTCGGATGATGGCCGCACCCGTCGCCTGCGTTAATGATCGGAATATCAATTGCATAACGGAGCGGTTCAAAATAATGATCGGATGGGTGGCGAATGACAACGACTTCCACACCGATTGCTTGCAACGTCCGAATCGTATCATACAACGTTTCTCCTTTTTGGACGCTCGACATATCTGCATCAAACGGAATGACTTCAAGTCCAAGTTTTCGTTCCGCCATTTCAAAGCTGCAACGCGTCCGCGTGCTCGGCTCAAAAAATAAGTTGGCGACGAACGTTTGTTTATTCACTTTCCACGTTTCCCCTTTCGCAAATCGTTCCGCTTCATGCAAAATGGCAAGCACATCATCAACTGATAACTCTGCTAACGTTAGTAAATGGCTCATGAAATATTCCTCCTTTTTAGTAAAAAAACACCTTGCCGAGCGAGGCAAGGTGTTTGAAAGCATGAGGAAAGAGACCGTTTCGGTAAACGGATTTCCTCGTTCACACCTTTGTAAGCCTCGCTGGACTTCTTTTAAAAGGTGTGTTATGCAACATCGTGTGTTTGTTCAAATACGCTATCGCTAACTTTCGGACGGCCTGGCAAGATGAGGTTTAAGACGATGCCCGTCATCGCTGCAAGCGCCATGCCGTGCACTTCAAATTGTTCCGATACTTTCACGACCGCATCGCCAATTCCAATGACGAGAATGACCGATGAGATCACTAAGTTTCGCTTGTCGCCAAAGTCGATGTTGCTGTCGACAAGCATGCGCAAACCAGAAGAAGCGATAATGCCGAACAATAAGATCGACACGCCGCCCATGACCGGCGTCGGAATCGAGCTGATGAGCGCCGTCACTTTTCCTAAAAATCCGAAGGCGATGGCGAGCACAGCCGCGCCAGCTAACACATATACGCTATATACACGCGTAATCGCTAATACACCGATGTTTTCTCCGTATGTCGTCTTCGGTGGACCACCGATGAGCGCAGAAATCATCGTCGCTAATCCGTCACCGAAAATTGAGCGGTGTAACCCCGGCTCTTTAATGTAGTCGCGGCCGACCACTTTACTTAACACAAGCTGATGACCGATATGTTCAGATAACGTGACGATGGCGACAGGGACCATCAAAAGCACAATATCGAGCGTCACGCGCACATCGTAATGAACGAACGGCAATAAGAAATCTGGCATTTCAATCCATTTTGCTTTCGCAACGCCGGATAAATCAACGACGCCAATGGCTAACGCGTACACGTAACCGACGATAATTCCCATGAGTACAGGGACAAGGCTAAACATTCCTCTGGATAAAATCGAAAACATAATTGTTGCGGCAAGCGTGACAACAGCAACAGAAAAGTGAGTTAAACTATATTTTCCATCCGGACCGTTCATCGCCATGCTGACAGCGACGTTTGCTAATCCTAATCCGATGACAATAATGACCGGACCGACGACGATCGGCGGAAGTAAATTCATAATCCAACGATAGCCCGCTTTTTTAATCGCTAAAGCAACGATGCCGTATACAAGCCCTGCTAAAAAGCTGCCGATCATCGCTGCGCCCGGTCCGCCTGTTGCTTTAGCCGCAATAATTGGCGTAATGAACGCAAACGATGAACCGAGGTAAGCAGGCACTTGCCATTTTGTAACGATTAAAAAGGCGATTGTGCCAAGTCCGCTTGAAATGAGTGCCATCGCTGGGCTTAATCCGACTAAGTACGGCACTAAAATTGTTGCACCAAACATCGCAAATAAATGTTGTAAGCTAAGTGTCACGAGCTGTCCAAAAGAAGGGACATCTTTTACATCCAAAACCGGTTTGTTCATCTTCTCTCTCCCTTTTTCTATTTATTATAAAAAGCCCTCTTTGTCCGTACGAAGGCACAAAGAGGGCATAGGAAACGAATCCCCTTTGTCAGCCTCGCTGGACTGCCTTTAAAAAGGGTGCTTTATTCATGTATGCTCACTTGATCGATGTCATCGACTTCTTTTAATTCGACAACAATCATTTCTGCGCTCGATGTCGGAATGTTTTTGCCGACGAAATCCGCGCGAATCGGTAGCTCGCGATGACCGCGGTCAACGAGAACGGCTAGCTGAATTTGCGCCGGGCGACCGAGATCCATGACGGCATCCATCGCTGCGCGCACCGTTCGTCCTGTAAATAACACATCATCGACTAAAATGACTTTTTGATTTGTAACGGAAAACGGGACGTCCGTTCCTTTCACAAGCGGTTCACGGTCTTCCGTTTTGACCGTTAAATCATCCCGGTATAATGTAATATCTAACTCGCCGACCGGAATCGATGTTCCTTCAATTTGTTCAATGCGTTCGGCTAATCGTTTCGCTAAGTAAATGCCGCGCGTTTTAATGCCGACGAGCACGCAGCCATCAATGCCTTTATTGCGCTCAATAATTTCGTGAGCAATGCGCGTTAACGCGCGCCGAATCGCTTGTTCATCAAGGACAACCGCCTTTTGCATCGTTTCACCTCCATACAAAAACCCTCTCACCGTTTGGCGAGAGGGTATATGTAGGCATACGTCACCTAAATCCGACACCTTCTCAGCCTCACGGGACTGAACTTAAAGGTTCTTGTTCACTTGAGTTCATTTTACGTTTCCTGTTTTCATTTGTCAACGATTATTTCGCAACATATCGAGCAATCGCTCAAATTCATGAGGAAGCGGGGCTTCAAACTGCAAATATTCGCCTGTGCGCGGGTGATGAAACCCTAATACGCCAGCATGAAGCGCTTGTCCGTCAATGGGCAACGTTTTGCGCGGACCGTATTTCGGATCGCCCGCAAGCGGGTAGCCGATATATTTCATATGAACGCGAATTTGATGCGTTCGCCCCGTTTCGAGCTGACATTCGACGTACGTATAATGTTCGAATCGTTCAAGGACGCGAAAATGCGTCACCGCTTCTTTTCCGTTTTCAACAACGGCCATGCTTTGCCGGTCGCGTGGGTCGCGTCCGATGGGCGCATCAATCGTTCCGTAATCGTGCGGAATGACGCCATGAACGATCGCTTCGTATTTGCGCGTCACCGTTTTATTGACAAGCTGATTGACGAGCGACTCGTGGGCGAGATCGTTTTTAGCGACCATTAATAAGCCGGACGTATCTTTGTCGATGCGATGAACGATGCCCGGGCGCAATACGCCGTTAATGCCTGAAAGATCTTGACAATGAGCAAGCAACGCATTGACGAGCGTTCCGCGCATATGACCAGGCGCTGGATGAACGACCATGCCGCGCGGCTTATTGACGACTAACACGTCCGCATCTTCGTAATATATGTCAAGCGGAATCGGCTCAGGCTCGACATCTAACGGCTCGGGATTTGGAATGGAAATGATGACTTCATCATCGACATGGCATTTGTAGTTCGGTTTTACTTCTTTTCCGTTGACGAGCACGTGTCCTTCTTTTAGCCATTGTTGCACTTGAGAACGCGACCATTGTTCATTTAATCCGGCAATAATTTTATCAATGCGTTCTCCGTCATGTTGTTCTTCAATCGTTAGTTGAATTTGCTCCATCGCTCATTCCCTTTCGTTTTTTTTCTTCCGTCCATGTTTGGATAAACAAAAGCGCCACGCCAATCGTTAATGCGGCATCGGCGACGTTAAAAATCGGAAAGCTGTAATCGAAAATATACGTATGTACAAAATCGACGACTTCTTTTCGAAGCACGCGATCAATAAAGTTGCCGATCGCCCCGCCAAGCATAAGCCCAAGAGCAACGCCAAATAGCCGTTCCGTCGGCTGCAAGCGCTGAATATATACGATAATACCAATGACGACGACAATCGTAATGAAATAAAATAACCAAAATTGCCCTTGCAACATGCCCCATGCCGCCCCGCGATTGCGATGAGACGTCAAGTATAACACGTTTTCGATAATCGGAATGCTTTCCCCTAATTCCATATAGCGAACGACGAGCCATTTCGTCCATTGATCGATGACAATGACGACAAAAGCAAGCAAATAATATAACATCATACCCCTCCAAAGCGAAATTCTTTTTCATTTTATCATAAACAATCCCCCCTTAAAAGAGAGGGGGGATGTCGGTTATTGCTTGACAATTGCCGCACAACGTGGACATAACTCTGGGTGGTTGGCATCTTCGCCGACCGTCGGTGTCACGACCCAGCAGCGCGCGCACGTTTTTCCTTCTGCTTGTTTGACAACGATTGCTGTTTTTGTAAATGTTTGCGCCTCGCTCGGTGCGTCCGCAAACATTCCACCGATCGAAAACGCGGAGACGATTAATAGCTGTTTCATATCTTCTTCAATCGAATCGATGAGCGCTTTCGTTTCGTCTGTCGGATATAAAATGACGTGCGCAGTAAGCGACTTACCGATGAGTTTTTCATTGCGCGCCACTTCTAACGCTTTTAACACTTCGTCGCGCAGCTCCATAAACGCATCCCATTTTTTCACGATGCGATCTTCATCATCCATATGCACCGCTTCTGGCATATCGACAAGCTGCACACTTTCTTCTTTCACGTGCGGAATGTATGACCATACTTCATCTGCCGTATGCGGTAAAATTGGCGCAACAAGTTTCGTTAACGCCACAAGCGTGTCATACAACACCGTTTGAATCGAACGTCGTTCATGGCTATTTGCCGCTTCAATGTACAACACGTCTTTCGAGAAGTCGAAGTAAAACGCGCTTAAATCAACGGTGCAGAAGTTGTTCACTTCATGATAAATCGTCGCAAATTCGTACGTTTCATACGCTTGTTTTACTTTGTCAATTAAACGATTCAGTTTAATGAGCATATAGCGGTCAACTTCGCGCAACTCATCGATAGCGACGCGTTCTGTTGGATTGAAATCGAACAAGTTACCGAGCATAAAGCGGAACGTGTTCCGAATTTTTCGATACACTTCTGCGACTTGTTTTAAAATATTATCAGAAATACGCACGTCTGCTTGATAATCGACAGAAGCAACCCAAAGGCGCAAAATGTCCGCACCGAGCTGTTCCATCACTTTTGCCGGCACGACGACGTTGCCGAGCGATTTGCTCATTTTCCGTCCTTCGCCATCTAATACGAATCCGTGGCTTAAAACGCCTTTATACGGCGCTTTTCCTGTTACCGCGACCGCTGTCGATAGCGATGAGTTAAACCAGCCGCGATATTGGTCGGAACCTTCTAAATAAAGATCCGCTGGGCGTTGTAAATCCGCGCGTTCTTCCAACACTGCTTGATGAGAAGAACCGGAGTCAAACCATACGTCCATAATGTCCGTTTCTTTCGTAAAGCGGCCGTTCGGACTGCCTGGGTGCGTAAACCCTTCTGGAAGTAAGTCTTTTGCTTCACGTTCAAACCAAACGTTAGAACCGTACTGGCGGAATAAGTTCGATACATGTTCAATCGTTTCGTCTGTAATAATTGGCTCGCCATTTTCAGCGTAAAAGACAGGAATCGGTACACCCCATGCCCGTTGGCGCGAAATGCACCAGTCGCCGCGATCGCGAATCATGTTATGGATGCGAATTTCGCCCCATGCTGGCACCCATTTCGTTTCTTCTACCGCTTGCAACAGTTGCTCGCGAATTTTATCGATGGAAGCAAACCATTGTGCCGTCGCACGGAAAATGGTCGGTTGCTTCGTGCGCCAATCGTGCGGATACGAGTGTGTAATAAACGATAGTTTTAACAGGGCGCCTACTTCTTGTAGTTTTTCCGTAATCGCTTTGTTCGCCTCATCGTAAAACATGCCAGCAAATCCTGGCGCTTCTTCTGTCATATAGCCGCGCTCGTCAACTGGACAAAGCACACCTAAGCCGTATTTTTGCCCGACGATAAAGTCGTCTTCCCCGTGTCCTGGAGCGGTATGAACGCAACCTGTTCCAGCGTCCGTTGTGACGTGTTCGCCACAAATGACGAGCGAATCGCGATCGTAAAACGGATGTTTCGCCACGACATACTCAAGCTCGCTTCCTTTGACTGTTTTTAATACAGTGACATGTTCCCAGCCAATTTCTTTTTGCACCGATTGTAATAGCTCTGAGGCAACGACATACTTGCTACCGTCTGCTTCAACGACGCTATATTGCAGTTCTGGATGAACAGCGATACCTAAGTTCGCTGGAATCGTCCATGGCGTCGTCGTCCAAATGACGATTTTTTCATCGCCATCAAGCACGCCTTTTCCGTCTTTGATAGGAAAAGCAACGTAAATCGACGGCGAACGTTTATCTTTATATTCAATTTCTGCTTCCGCAAGCGCGGATTCGCTTGATGGAGACCAATATACCGGCTTTAGCCCTTTATAAATGAGTCCTTTTTTCGCCATTTCGCCAAACACTTTAATTTGTTGTGCCTCGTATGCTGGCGTTAACGTAATATAAGGGTTGTCCCAATCGCCGCGTACACCAAGCCGTTTAAATTGCTCGCGCTGGCGGTCAATTTGCTCGTACGCATACTGTTCACACAGCTTGCGAAACTCGGCGATGCTCATTTCTTTTCGGTTGACGCCTTTCGTTTTCGTCAATGCTGTTTCAATCGGCAAGCCGTGCGTATCCCATCCTGGTACGTACGGTGCACAGTAGCCGCTCATCGATTTATAGCGCACGATAAAATCTTTTAAAATTTTATTGAGTGCATGTCCCATATGAATGTCGCCGTTTGCATACGGCGGTCCGTCATGTAGCACAAACAGCGGCCGATCTTTCGTGCGCTCTTGCACTTTACGGTAAATGTCCATCTCTTCCCACTTCGCTTGTATTTGCGGCTCACGCTGCGGCAAATTGCCACGCATCGGGAAATCAGTCTTTGGCATGAGTAACGTATCTTTGTAGTCCATTCGTTTACCTCCTTTTATGTCAATAAAAAAAGCCTTCTCATGCCCAAAAGGGACGAGAAGGTCTCGCGGTACCACCCTTATTGACTATGTACAATAGTCCACTCGACATTCGTAACGGGAATGACGCGCCGTGGCCTACTCGTCTTCGGCACGGAACTCCGGGGTGATTTTCATTCTTTCGCTTATGCCGAGCTTCCACCATCCTCGGCTCGCTGAAATAAGCTGATGAAAGAACTACTGTCCCCTTCATCGTTTTTCCATGTATAACTGTATTCGATATTATAGGCAATAACGATGCCGCTCGTCAAGACTCCGTTATTTCTTGTATCGCTTCATCGTCAAGCTTGTAGTCTAATAAATGATCCCAGTCACCGTTGTTTAACATATCAAGCTGCGCTTCAATTAACATTTTAAAACGATTGCGGAATACTTTCGCTTGACGCTTTAATTCTTCGACTTCCATCGCAATTTTCCGCGTTTTTGCAAGCGCTTCGCTAATGATGCGATCCGCGTTTTTCTCCGCTTCTTTAATGATGAGCTTCGCCTCTTTTTGCGCGTTTCGCTTCACTTCTTCCGCTGTTTCTTGCGCGATTAAAATCGATTTATTTAACGTTTCTTCAATATTTGTAAAATAGTTGAGCCGTTCTGTCAGCTCTCGCACTTTTTCTTCAAGCTGTTTTTTTTCACGCAAAATCATTTCGTAGTCTTTAATGACTTGATCTAAAAACTCGTTTACTTCATCTTCATCATATCCGCGAAAGCCCCGGCTAAATTCTTTATTATGAATATCTAACGGCGTTAACGGCATGTGGCCCACCTCCATCTTATGTACGTATGTGTCATTCGACATGTTTTGCGAAAATCCTGCTTTTATTTTGCTTTTTCGACAACGATGCGCCATTTTTCTTTTTTTGTTTGACCAGCAATCGCTTGGAGTCGACAGCGGCCGTACCCGCGCAGCGACAATAAATCGCCTTCTCGGCACTCCATATGGGCTTGGTCAACCGTTTTCCAATTGACTTTCGCGAAGCCTTGTTCAATAAGCGCTTGCGCTTTTTGGCGTGATAGGCGAAAACATTGCGCTAAAATGGCGTCAAGCCGCAAAGAAGAAACGGTCAACGTCTCTTCCTCCCATTCTTCTTTCACATCAAGAAGTTTGGAGAGCGGTTGTTCTTCTAGTAACACTTTTGCTTTTCCAATCGCTGTCACGTTCATTTTTATAAACGGGGCAATTTCTTTGGCGGTGACAAACTGAATGACATCTTCAACGATGACAATGTCGCCGAACTTTTCACGCTTTACACCGAGCGACAACAAGGCGCCAAGCACATCGCGATGCCCGAGCGTCACAAACTTTTTCGGGTAGCGAACGGAAAACAACGATAATTGAAAATCATCTTCATTCGGCTGCATGTACGGCGGATATAGTAGTGCACGCTTTCGCTCTACAGACGATGAACCGCCAAAAAAAGCAACGTGCACTTCATCGTCATTGCCGACAATCGAGCGGACAATTTGTTGTTCACGCGGAGTTAAAAAATCTGTGAGTTTCGGAGCATATTGTTCCGTCACGAGCCGCTTCCATTCGCAAACGAGATCAATAAAATGATGCTCTTCCTTTCGAAAATGTTGATAAATGTCCATTACAATCCTCTACTTATCATGTCGACTAATCCATAAACACCCGCCGTCGCAAATCGTAAAACGAGCAAGGCGACGATCGGGGAAATGTCGATCATGCCAAGCGGCGGAATAAAACGGCGAAACGGCTCTAAATACGGCTCACAAATGTTGGCAAAAAATTGTCCCACTTTCGTTTCGCGCGCATTCGGAAACCAAGACATTAAAATGTAAATGATGATCGCATACGAATATACTTCAATGACTGTTGCTAAAAAGTTTGCTATTTGATACAAATTTACCACCTCTTTATCGTCGGTTCATCGTCAGAAATAACGGAAATCGAGCCGCTTACATCGACATTATCTGGCGTGCATAAAAAAATCATAGATCCGACTTGTTGAATGTCTCCGCCAATCGCATACACCGTTCCGCTTAAAAAGTCAACGATGCGCCGCGCTTGGTCACGATCGACGCGATGAACGTTGACAACAACGGCACGTCGATTTTTTAAATGGTCGGCAATTTCTTGTACTTCGGCATAAGCACGTGGCTCAAATAAAACGAGCTTGGACGATTTTTGTACGCTTTGTAAACTGACGACGTTTTGCTTTTGTTCTACTTTTGGCTGTTGTGCGACTTCTTCTTGTTCATATTCATCTTCTTCCCATTTTTCTTCATCTAAATCAAAAAAATCGCGAATTTTTTTCACAAATCCCATTTTACTCCACCTCCTCTTCACCAACAAGACATGTACCGAGTCGAAGAAACGTTGCTCCTTCTTCTACCGCAATAACATAGTCGTTTGACATGCCCATCGATAACTCCGTACAAGGGGCGTGCGGCAGTTGTTTTTCTCGCACGCGTTCCTTTAGTTCACGCAACGTCCGAAAACAACGGCGAATCGTCGCTTCATCATCCGTATACGGCGCCATCGTCATTAATCCGACAACTTCAATACGTGAAAAAGAAGATAATGTTTCAATAAACGGCAATACGTCTTTCGGCGCTAATCCGTGTTTCGACTGCTCGCCTGAAACGTTCACTTGTACGAAACATTTGATCGTCCGATTCGCTCGCTTGTCGATTTCTTCCGCTAACGACAGACGGTCAAGCGAATGAATGTAATCGACGTCATCAATGATTTGTTTCACTTTTCTCGATTGCAATGTGCCGATGAAATGCCACGTCGCTTCTTTTCCGATCGCTTCGTATTTGTGTAAAAAACCGTCGGCACGGCTTTCGCCTAAATGAACGATGCCCGCTTCGATCGCCTCTTTTGCCCGTGCGATGCTGACGTATTTTGTTACTGCCACAATTTGAACATCTGATGCGTTTCGTCCTGTTTTTTCACACGCTTCCGCAATATGTTGTTGAATCGTTTGTAAACGTTGTTTAACCGTCATATGATCACCTCCAGCCAATAAGCGCCATCATTCTTCCTGTTTTTCCGCCATCGCGACGGTGAGAGAAAAATAATGACTGCTCACAGCTTGTGCAATACGATGAAACAGCGATATGTTCGATCGGAACACCTGCTTGTTGCAAGAGCTGTTTATTCATTTCTTTTAAATCGAGCGCATATTGTCCCTTACTTGTTTCATTATAAAGAGATTGAGGCGAGTTGACTAGCGCCTTTTGAACGAATTCAATGACGCGATCATCGACGACGTAACAACAACGGCCGATCGACGGACCGATGACAACGTGAATATCGCGCGCATCTACCCCCTCTTCGTCCCATCGCTTAACCATTTCTCCTGCGATGTTGTGAACGGTTCCTTTCCAGCCGGCGTGTGCCACCCCAATTCGCTTTTTACTTGGCGCAAAAAAGTAAAGCGGAACACAATCCGCAAAACAAAGCGCCAACATAAGTCCTCGCTCGCCCGTATACAACCCGTCTGTATGCGGCAACGCGGTGTCGTACGTGCGCACTCCTTTGCCAGCATGCGCTTTCGTCACTTTCTCTATATGCACGCCATGCACTTGATGTGCGCACACCCATCGCTCAATCGGAAGACCGAGCGTTTCGGCAACAATTGTTCGATTTTTATACACCGCATCTTCATCATCTTCCACATGCATGCCAACATTTAACGTAGCGAACGGTTCATCGCTTACCCCGCCTTGCCTCGTTGTAAACACAACGGTAACATGTTCCCAGCCTTCAAACAAAAGCAATTGTTCGCCCACTTGGCGAAATATTTCATTCATCAGTTTTAGGCGAGGAGACCCCGACTTCTAAGCGAGAGCGAAAGTCGGGGAGGAATCGCCCTTCCTCCTTTCAATTAGTAATGTACTAGCATACTCAACTCTTTTTAGCTTTTTCCAGCTTGCTGAAGCATGCACTTTTGTGCCATCTAACAGCCGAAGGTCAAAATAACCGCTGCTTCTTCTGCCAAATATAAAACATTCTTTCCCTTCGTACACCACCTTGTCAAACAGTTGAAACCCTTTGACAAATCGTGGAGCTTTGTTTGATTTTCGTTTTCCACCTTTCAAGATGGTTGCCTTATGCAATTGACGGTTGTTTTTGCGAACGAATTTTAGAAGATAAACCGTGCCACTTGGCTTAGCTAGTGGATTTCTACTAATACAACGAGCATCCACCATATGAGATTTAGGCAGTCCATTAGCAATGCGAATACACTTGGTGATATACCCATATGTGATATTTGCATGCGAGTATTTTTCTCTTATCCTACTAAACATTGCCCATCGTATGGCAGTCATCTGACTAGCATCCCTCATAGGCGGTCGTTTGCGTTGTAATATATGTTCAAGCCCTTTTTCGTGAATTTCATGGTGACATGTTTTGCATAGAGTAATCAGATTATCTGGTGAATCGCCTCCTGTCTTTCGACTTTCAATATGATGCACTTGGAGAACAGGGTCTTTCTTTTTTCCTTTGCAATATTGACAAGTATGATTGTCTCTGTATAGAACATACTCTCTAACATTCCAAAACCCCATTTGTTCTCCTTGTTGATATTTCACCCCTTGGATATTTGGGTTCTTTAATTTCTGTGTATCGAATGTTGCTACCTCAATAGTGACAGATGTAACAGGGAGAATATTGTGTACTAAAACAATCAACTTTATATGCGAGTTGATTTTGTGTTGAATAGATGGTGGCAACCACCCCTCTGGTTTTCTTCTGTTAAGAAATCTGGCTTCTCGGTAGCGAGTCTTTCTATTTCTTCGACTTCTACGAAACTGTCTCCGTATAGCAAGTAAATTCACAATATCTGTTCGAAGTTGCGCTTCCGCTTCAAACAGCACATCTTTCTCTGTTGTTGCGGAAATTCCTACATGTCGTGTTCCCATGTCAACACCCAATGACACTGGTTGTTTGTAACCACTACTACCATACAGAAGCTGGATGGTAAAAGGTGTCCTTCTTACTACTTTTGCTTTCTTCTGTTTTAACAGAAGTCTTGCTTTCCTTGGTGAGCATGGCATGAGTGGTTTTCCATGCTTATTGATAATGTACACGAACAAGACGTGTACCTCCTTTCAGGAGTGAGTTCCTCCTCCCCAATGTTGGAAGGACTTGTTTGGCAGACAGCACCGCTCCTACCCATCAGAGCTTTTAACCATCTGCGACAGGGTTACGGACTGGAGGAGCATCCGTAAGTGTCATGACCCTTCCAACGTAGCCATTGAATGGCTGAGGGTAGTCAACTAGGGCTTGGCAAGCCCCCACTTCAAAAACCGTTAGGCTTTAAGTGGTGGGTAGTTGACCATTCGACATCCTTTGTACAATTTTATCACTTTTTTTCCTATTTTATCACAGCTTGCCGAAAACGTGAATTATTCATCGCCATCTAATCGAACGAGAATCACGTCAGCACCCACTTTCACAATATCGCGCCATGGAATGATCATTTCATCCGCCCGTCCAAATAAACCGAGCACTTTTCCTGTACCGATAATAATGATTGCTTCAATTTGACCGGTCGTTAAGTTAATATCGATGTCTCCGATATTTCCAAGCCGCTTGCCGTTTGCGACATTGACGACATCTTTCTGTTGTAATTCAGAAATTTTCACCATGTTTCTCCGCTCCTTTTTCATTTTATGTACTTATATGTATGCATCAGCTAGTTGTTGTAGTCACGACATAAGAAAAGCGCAAAGCGCCCCCATTTCGCCTAAAGGCAGCCCGCGTCCTGCGGGCAACGGCGAAATGTCGCCATCCTTGGCTCCGCGAAGAGCGCACAAGCCCCACCGAGGAGAGCTCGAACCAAGCGGTCGCTTGGTTCTGCGTGGGGAACATCACTGAAGTGTCTCAATGTGTCGCCGCCAAAAGAAGGGGCGGAGCGCATCACACCGATGGCGCTTGAAACTAGACAGCTCCCTAAATCAGAAATTGTATACTTTCTTATCTTTATAAGAAAAGCCCCCACCGTTTTTGGTGGAGGCGTCGTTTACCATTGAATGTTTTTATTCATTTGTTTAATGGCGGCTTTTTCTAACCGGGATACTTGCGCTTGGGAAATGCCGATTTCTTCAGCCACTTCCATTTGCGTTTTTCCTTGAAAAAATCGTTTGCGAATAATCATTTTTTCGCGCTCGTTTAAACGACGAAGCCCTTCTTTCAACGCAATTTCTTCAATCCAATTTGTATCGCGGTTTTTCTCATCGCTCAGCTGATCCATCACATAAATCGGGTCGCCGCCGTCGTTGTAAATCGGTTCGAATAACGAAACGGGATCTTGAATAGCGTCTAAGGCAAATACAACATCTTCATGAGGCACGTCTAGTATTTTCGCAATTTCTTCTGCCGTCGGTTCTTTTGCTGTTTCGCTCATGATTTTTTCTCTCACTTGAAGCGCTTTATACGCAATGTCGCGCAGCGAGCGGGACACGCGAATCGGATTATTGTCACGTAAATATCGGCGAATTTCACCGATAATCATCGGCACGGCATACGTGGAAAATTTTACGTTTTGGCTTAAATCAAAGTTATCAATTGATTTCATAAGTCCGATACAGCCTACTTGAAACAAATCGTCGACATATTCACCACGATTGTTAAATCGCTGAATGACGCTTAATACGAGCCGCAAATTCCCATTAATTAATTTTTCGCGTGCCGATATGTCACCGGCTTGCATTTGCCGGAATAATTCACGCATTTCTTCATTTTTCAGTACGGGAAGTTTCGATGTATCAACGCCGCAAATTTCAACTTTGTTTCTTGCCATGTCTTTCCCTCCTTGCAGGAGATGCTGTCAGCTTTCAGTATCTCCTTCGAAGGGAAAAATATGCATTACATCATTTTGTTAAACTCTTTTCGCAATCGTTTAATAATTCGCTTTTCTAAACGGGAAATGTATGATTGGGAAATGCCTAATAAGTCCGCGACATCTTTTT
The DNA here is from genome assembly GCF_050613275.1 of Anoxybacillus dikiliensis. GTDB lineage: Bacteria > Bacillota > Bacilli > Bacillales > Anoxybacillaceae > Anoxybacillus. The sequence goes on along the minus strand of NZ_CP187112.1, from coordinate 957,236 downwards.
GCGTTTTTTCTTCTCCTCCACTCAAACCGAAGCGAAGTTCCATAATTTGTTTTTCCCTTTCGCTTAATTGATCGAGGGCGCGAAATAGTAAATTGCGGTCAATATTCGCTTCTAAATCTTTCGTAATGACGTCATCTTCTGTCCCTAACACGTCCGACAACAACAATTCGTTGCCGTCCCAATCAATGTTTAACGGTTCATCAAATGACACTTCGGAGCGCACTTTATTGTTGCGCCGTAAATACATTAAAATTTCATTTTCAATGCAGCGCGACGCATATGTAGCGAGTTTAATTTTTTTCTCCGGATTAAACGTATTGACCGCTTTAATTAATCCGATCGTACCGATGCTAATTAAATCTTCAATGTTAATGCCTGTATTTTCAAACTTTCGTGCAATGTAAACGACAAGACGAAGGTTTCGCTCAATAAGTAACGAACGCGCGGCTTCATCTCCGGAAGGAAGTTTTTGAAGCAACATTTCTTCTTCTTCTTTTGTAAGCGGCGGCGGCAATGCTTCACTTCCACCGATGTAATAAATTTCATCCGCTTTCAGCCCTAATTTTTTTAATAGTTTGTACCATACATATGTGAGACGTAATTTGAATAACTTCATAAAAAACCTCCTTCTATTTCAGCACGATCGGCCGTATAATCATAATAATTACGAAGCTTGCGACATCACGATATGTGGATGAACGATGCAGTTGTACTCACCGTCCGCTGACAGCGATGACGGATAAAAGCCAATGAGCACTTTTTTGACAGATGTCCATTGTTTTCCGTCCGACCATTGCACTTCGTCTGGCTTGATCGCTACGAGTAGCTGTTGCTCGACGCCAACGGCACGATACGGGACGAAACGTATTCGGCTCACCCATTCGCTCGGGATGTCATCTGTGTACGTCCGTTTTTGAATCATTTGTAAAACAGCTTGAGGGAAGAGGTGTGCGAACGATTGCAGTTCAACGATCATCACCGGTGTATTTGTTAACGGGTCACGCAATTGATTTCCGCTATCGACTAATCCTTTCAACGATACCGTTTGTCCGACACATGTCACACGCACATGAATGACATGTTCAAAGCGCAACTTTTTTTCCCGAATCGTTCCCATTTGCACTTTTGATAGTAGCCATAAAATCGGAAACATGATGATAACAAACAACCAGCTAATAGAAGTCGAATGTGTGAGCCATCCTGATGAATAAGGTGTCATTTCGCTTTCTAGCAAAAAGTGAAAGGCAACCATTCCTCCGCCAAGCATAAACGTTGCAAAATAAAAAGCGAGCACATTTTCAATAAAAAAACGAAAGCGATGGAAACCGAAACAAATCCAAACGATGAGAAAAGAGATGACGAGTTTCGTTACGAAATGAGATGTCATATAAGCAAAAGGAGTGAATACGAGCAAGACGAGCAGCGAGCCGAATAACGCAGAAAGCATAAGGCGCCATAAACGCACGCGGCGCTTTAGCATGATCGCTGCAAGCCATAGCAACATCGCATCGAAACAAAAATTTAATAACCATACGACATCGGCATAAATCAGCGGCATCCCCTCCCTATCTTGAAACATCTTGAAACTAGTATATAGCACTTCCAATAGAAAAGTGTGTCAAACGATGACGTCATTTCTTTAGAGATTTTGTCAAATGATCGAGTAGGAGGAGGTGATTAACCTCCGTCCTCTCACACCACCGTACGTACGGTTCCGTATACGGCGGTTCAATCAAGATAAGTGACGCAAGAATTCGTAACGCTCTTGTAGACTTTTGAGCCCTTGGTCATTCCAGTAGGAGTTTCCAAGGGTTTTGTGTAAGATGGGGCTATTTGAAATACGCCAGTATCCTTTCCGACTATTCCCCCATTCATAGGCTTTCCACGAAGGAACTCCCAATTTGATCAAGTTTCGCACCCTCGTTTTTGCTGTTTTCCAATTCTTCCACAAGCACATGCGAAGTCTTCGACGAATCCATCCATCTAGTTTCCGAAAGATTGATTTCGTATCCGCCAGCGCAAAGTATCCACACCATCCTAATACATACTGATTCAGTTTCTGAATCCGATATTCCATGGGATATGGCATTCTCCTAGAGGTGATTTCTCGTACTTTCTTTTTCATTCGTTTCAGGCTTTCTTTTGCGATTCGAACGTTTGGTTCCTTTGCGTTGGTGAAGCTAAATCCAAGGAATTTTCGTTTCCATGGACGGTCTACTGCCGACTTTTTCTCATTCACTTTCAAGCGGAGTTTGCGTTCAATGAATCGTTGAACGCTTGCCATTGTTCGTTCTCCTGCTCTTTTTGATTTTACGTAAATGTTACAGTCATCTGCGTAACGAACGAATTTATGTCCTCTCTTTTCTAATTCTTTATCCAACTCGTCAAGAACGATGTTTGAAAGGAGCGGACTTAATGGACCACCTTGTGGTGTCCCTTTTTCTGTACTTGAAACCACTCCATGAATCATGACACCCGACTGCAGGTATTTGCGGATTAATTTCAATAACGGTTTATCGTGGATTCTTTTCGCCAATGTGTTCATGAGTCTGTCGTGGTTGACCTGATCAAAGAACTTTTCTAAATCCATGTCTACAACCCATCGGTATCCCTCTTTGATATATCCTTGTGCTTTCCTCACTGCATCATGGGCGCTTCGATTTGGGCGAAAGCCATAGCTATGTTCAGAAAACATGGGGTCATATATCTTCGACAATACTTGGGCAATTGCCTGTTGAATCAAACGGTCTGTCACGGTTGGGATACCTAGTAACCGAACACCGCCATCATGTTTCGGGATTTCGACTCTTCGGACAGGCATCGGTTCATAGGTACCTTTGAGAATCGCCTCTTTGATGGACTGCCAGTTTTCGACGATATGCGTTCGTAGGTTTTGTACGGGCATCATATCTACTCCGTGGCTTCCCTTATTCTGTTCTACTCGTTTCAATGCGAGAAGCATGTTCTCCCGTGACAGGATTTGATTCAAAAGCATCGTTCTTCTTCCTTCCGTAAATAGCTGATCTTCTTATGCCAGTCGTCACTCCACCCTCCAACAGATCCCCCACGGGATTCACCGTTTCCTTTCTCTTGGTAGGTTCTATGTTTTCTGTGTTCATCATGACGAACTGAATGCCAAGGGCTATTTTCTCTTGATTGTTCAGTCCTTCCGAATCGTTCTAGACCGATTCGTACTATGACCTCTGCTGACTTCTGATGGTTCAGCTACCTATCACTAAGTAGGTTATGAAGCGTACTTCACGTATCCATCAGACCTCCTCGGGTAAGAGTGCAATCTTTCCTTCCATCTATCTGCTTCATTTACTCTGTATCACCTTCGGCAGAAAGGACTTTGTTTTGTCATGCAAACTCATCCAATGATACCTAGCCTTGTATGAAGTTCGTGTTCCTCAGACCGGAAGTTTGCCGCTCGCTTCCTTCAGATTCCGCGTCACCACGGACACCCTTGCGTTAAGCTAACTGCTACTTCTGCCTTCGCAGTTCGGGACTTTCACCCTAGAGATTGCACCCATGCCGAGCGCACATGAATAAAAAAACGCCCACGAGTCGTGAGCGTTTTTTTAACGGCGACGATTGCGGTTGCGCAAAAAAGCGGGAATGTCGAGCGGGTCTTCTACTTGTTGACCGCGCGTTGGCGGGTAGTCGACGACTGGCTCTTCTTTTTTCTCGCGCTTGACGCCAACCGTTGGTTTGACAACGGCTTGTCGCGTTGCTTTTGCTTGGTTAACTTCTTCGTTAAATCCTGTCGCGATGACAGTAACGATAATTTCGTCTTTTAAGTTTTCGTTAATGACGGAACCGAAAATCATATTTACATCTTGGTCGGCAGCGGATGCGACGATGTCGGCTGCTTCTTGCACTTCGTACAAGCTTAAATTCGTGCCGCCTGTAATATTCATTAACACCCCTTGTGCACCGTCGATCGACGTTTCTAGTAGCGGGCTTGAAATCGCCTTTTTCGCAGCTTCTGCCGCACGATTTTCCCCTGTTGCAACACCGATTCCCATAAGAGCAGAACCTTTATTTGACATAATTGTTTTCACATCAGCGAAGTCTAAGTTAATTAATCCCGGCACAGCAATTAAGTCGGAGATGCCTTGTACGCCTTGACGAAGCACGTTGTCTGCTTCACGGAACGCTTCTAACATCGGCGTATTTTTATCAACAATTTCTAATAAACGATCGTTCGGAATGACGATGAGCGTATCGACCGCTTCTTTCATTGCCGCAATGCCGCTTGCCGCCTGCATCGCACGCTTTCTTCCTTCGAACGTAAACGGTCGGGTGACGACGCCGACTGTGAGCGCACCTAAATCGCGCGCAATTTGAGCGATGACCGGAGCCGCCCCTGTTCCTGTTCCTCCGCCCATGCCGGCTGTAACGAATACCATATCAGCTCCTTTGAGCGCTTCTTCAATTTGTTCTTTACTTTCTTCTGCTGCTTTTTTTCCTACTTCTGGATTTGCCCCCGCACCTAATCCGCGCGTCAATTTCGCTCCAATTTGCAGTTTCGTTGGCGCTTTTGATAAGTTTAACGCTTGAGCATCTGTATTGACCGCAATAAATTCAACACCTTGGACTCCATGTTCAATCATGCGGTTGACAGCGTTGTTTCCACCGCCGCCGACGCCAATTACTTTAATTGTCGCTAACTGATCAACAGTCGTGTCAAACTCCAACATGACATAATCCTCCTAGCCATTCAAATTGTCATTCAAAAAAGTATCCGAAAAATTTCTTTACTTTCTGTCCTAAATGCTCTTCTTTTTGTTTCGGTTTCGCTGGCGCTTTATGCACCTTTTTTTCCGCTTGGAAATCGTTTGCCGCTCCGGAAGAAAGAACAGGAACGTCTCTTCCTTGCAGCTTCGCATTTTTATAAGAGAATTGAATGAAACCGACACCGTTTGTATATTGCGGATCGCGCACGCCAATATAATCTGGCATCGCCACGCGAACGGTATGGTTAAATATCGCTTCCGCAAGTTCTAATACGCCGGGCATATTGGCCGTACCACCAGTCAGCACATATCCGCCAGGCAAGTCGCGAAATCCGCGTCTCCGAATTTCTGCTTGTACCATTTGTAAAATTTCTTCTACCCGTGCCTCAATCATATCGGCAATTTCTAGCTGGGTAAATTGTTGATGTTGATCGGTGCCGATAATCGGAACGCTGAATACTTCTTCATCAGAAGCAAGATCGTAAAACGCATGTCCATGTTTTAGTTTAATGCGTTCTGCATCTTCTGTCGACGTGCGCATGCCGATCGATAAGTCTTTTGTAATATGTTCACCACCAATCGGAAGCACGGTCGTCGCTTGTAAAAATCCTTGTTCAAATACGGCAACCGTCGTCGAACCGCCACCGATATCAACGAGCGCAACACCTAAATTTTTCTCATCTTTCGATAGCGCAATCGAGGCTGCCGCCAGCGGTTGAAGACATACGTCAAGCACTTGTAATCCCGCTCGTTCTACACAACGAAGCACGTTATGTAAAGCGGTTTTTGATGCGGTAATCATCGTGCCTTCCATTTCTAGGCGAACGCCTAGCATGCCGCGCGGATCGTTAATTCCGTCAAGCCCATCGACGATAAACTGTTTCGGAATGACATCGATAATTTCGCGCTCTGGAGGAATAGAAACGACTTGTGCCGCTTCAATGACGCGCGTCACATCTTCATTTGTAATTTCTTTATTTTCGCTTGATACAGCAACAATGCCGTTGCACGGCTGAAGTTGAATATGATTGCCGTTCACTCCGACAATCGCGCCTTTAATCGTTACGCCGACCATGCGTTCTGCTTGTTCAACCGCTCGTTTAATGGATTGTACTGTTTCATCTATATCAATAATAGAGCCTTTTTTCAGCCCTTGCGATTTCACATTGCCGACACCGATAATGTTTAACTGATCATTGATCATTTCGCCAATGATCACTTTCACACTAGATGTACCGATGTCAAGACTAACATAAAAATCGTTGCTGTTCATTCTGGTGGCACCTCCTTTACAAAATGAACGTTGCTATGTATATCAACACTATATTCCACATTCGAACAGCATTCCCTTTTTTATGAGCGATTTTTTTGGCGGTTTTCTAACCATTTCGTCAGCAAAATTCGGCGGATGACAGCGATGTTTTGAAACAGGCGTACACCGAACGCAAATACAGCTGCTAAATACAAGTCTACACCAAGATGCACACCGAGAAAAGCTAAACTTGTTGCTAAAATAATATTAAAAAAAAATCCAGATACAAATACGTGCTCATCGTAAATATTTTGTAAATGGGCACGAATGCCGCCAATGAGCGTATCGAACGCCGCTAGCACAGCGATAGATAAGTAGCTCGAATATTCGCTCGGAATGCGCCAATCCGTCAACAATCCGAGCAGTATGCCGATCAGTAAACCGAGCCATGGAAGCCACATCATTTTTCACCTCCTAGCCTCTTCGACCGCTTCCATTTGTTTCACACGCACTGTGCCATCGTATGGAGAGATGACGACCCGTTGTTGTGGCTCTGAAACGGTAAGGAGCAAATTTTCAAGCGCAAAGTCATCGGCAATGGTTGATGCTTTTAGCCGATTGTACATTTTTTCAGCATCAGGGGTAATGACTTTTATTTCAATTGGAAAGGAGCGAAGCGGATACGAATCAACTTTCGTCACACCGTTAATGTCGCGAATGACCGTTGTGTTAACAAAACGTTGATCAGCAATCGATAGATGTTCAGCTCCGTACATATTTAATTCGTTAATTAGCCGGCGCAGTAAATCTGCGGGTATCGTATCGCTAACCGGACCGACGTATGATTCATCATACATTTGCTCAATATAAAGCACGACCCCTTCACCGACAACTTCTGTCAGTCCCGCCTCTTTTTTCAACTCCTCTACCGTTTGACGCAAAATAGCCCCTTTATTTTCTGAACGTTGCTGTTCGTATTTTTCTAACGTCTCTTCATATTTTCGAATTTCATTTAACAGCTGTTTATGTAACTCTTGTTCTTTTTGTAAATCTCGTCGTATTTCCCATATGTCACGCGTATCGCGCACATCAGGCTCTTGGCTCGTCTGAAATTGGATTGCCAACATAAAGCCGATAATAAGCGAAACAAGCGTAAAATGCCATATCGTTTTTCGCGTCAACATCGCCCCTCCTTTTATTTTTGCATAATCGGTTCCATCGTCACTTCTGACTTTTCTACAATATCAACAACAATATGATCGCTCGTCAATTGGTCTTTGACGCCGCCAGCAATTGTTAACGCTTGAATGAGCACGTTCGGATCGCCGATCGCTTCAATGACAAACGGAGCTGGATGCTGTGTGCCATCAATTTCAATGACCGGACCGTTACAAACGATGTACGAACGATGCGACAGTCTCTGCCCGTTAATTGCCACCGCTGATGCTCCAGCAATCCATAGTTCGTTGACAACTTGAAATACGTGTTGCTCATGAACGATGTAGTTTGTCGCATTCGCTTCAGAAGGGATGTACGACGCGTCGGATAACGTCACTTCCACCCCTTTTCCTTTTACCTTTACTTTTCCGAGATACATGCGCAATCGTTCCGCATCTTCGACGAGGTTAAAATACACTTGTTCTTCGTTCGCTAGCTCTTTTTCCATTTCACGCACACGTTGTTGTTTGTTAAATAGTTCCGCTTGCAGTTTGCGGTTTTGTTCTTGTTGCTCAATCAGCTGCTCGCGATATTCGTACCCTTTATTCCATTGGCGTTCTAGTTGACGGTTAGCCGTTTCTTTTTTGGCCATTTGGTAGGAGAGGACTAACATAAAGCCTAAAACTAAGCAAACGAACGATAAAACGACGTGGTTACCGTTCATTTTCATCTTTTTCATTCCCTTCATCCGCTTCGTACGGCTTGAAATATATGCTCATCTCTAGATGCAGAACACCTTTCACCCCCGGTTGCAACTGGCTGACAATGGAAGGATAATGAACGATTTTTTCCGCAAAACGGTCAATCGTCGCACTTACTTCTATGCCATCATTCATATAGACGGTAATATGTCTTCGATCAGATGGGCTTGGGGTGTAATGAATTTCTGAAATGAGGTTTAAAATCGAACTTGGCGTATGTGCCAATTGGGTAGCCATATCTTGAATAGCGTCCCCTTCTTTCCATCCGATTAAGATCGGGGCATCGCTCGGAATCGCCCGTTTGACATCCGTTAACACTTTTCCATTCTCTAAAATCGGCAGAAACGAATGCTTGTCCAAAATGTAAGCGATGCGCTTTCGTTCGACGATCACGATGTCAATGCGATTCGGAATTCGTTTTTTCACGCTTACTTCTTTCACTTCTGGATGTTGTTGAATGCGCTGTTCGACTTCGTCTTTTTTTACTTTCCAAAAACTTGTTTTTTTCGTCACACCGCTTAATTGAATGACATCTTGAGAAGCGATATGCCGATTCCCTTCCACGTGGATGACCGCGACATTGCTAAGCGGCGACTGGGCATAAATGACCGCTAACAAAAGCATAAAAAATAGAGCGATATATACAATGAGCAAGCGATTCGCGCGCTGTCTTCGCTGCTCCTTTAACTTTGGTACACGTTCTTCAAGAACAACAACTTTTCCTTTTTCCATTCACTCCACCTCGGTCGATGGACCAAATCAAAATAACAAGAAAACTAACGGTGCACGTCAGCAACCGTTAGTTCATTGTTTCAACATTTATTATAGCATAATATAGAAAAAATTAGGATGGGGAAAATGTATTACTTCCGCCCAACAATTTCAACTTCTGTTTGCAACGAAACACCGTATAAGTCGTAAATGGTTTTTTTCACGTAATCGATGAGCTCGAGCACATCTTTTGCCGTCGCTCCGCCCGCATTCACAATAAAATTCGCATGTTGTTCCGAAATTTTTGCCCCACCGATCGTATAGCCTTTTAATCCTGCTTTTTCAATTAACTGTCCGGCGTATTGAGGGAGCGGATTGCGGAAAATGCTTCCGGCGCACGGATAGTTCCACGGTTGTGTTTCGCGGCGATAATCTTTATTTTTTTGCATCGCTGCGACAATTTCGTCGCGGTTTCCTTTTTTCATTTCAAGTGTTGCTGCGACACAAATGCCTTTACGTTTTGTTTGTAAAACGGATGTGCGATACGAAAATTCCATTTCTTCATTCGTCAACCATTCGATCGTCCCATCTTCAAATAAAATTTGTGCTTTTTTGACGATGCGCGACATATCAGAACCGTGAGCGCCCGCATTCATATATACCGCCCCGCCGACCGATCCTGGAATGCCTCCAGCAAACTCAAGTCCAGACAATCCTTGTTTACTAATGACTGTCGCCAGTTTAATAAGCGAATAGCCACCGCCAACCGTCACTTCTGTCCCGTCTATTTGTAAGTCGTCTAATCCTTCGCCAAGTTTAATGACGACGCCTTCAATGCCTTCGTCTAGCACGAGCAAGTTCGAACCGCGGCCGATCGCACGCCAACGGACGTTATATTTTTTCACGATTTCCATCGTCTTTTTTAAACGATCGATATTTTTCGGCTCCACGAACAAGTCAGCTGGTCCGCCGATTTTCATTGTCGTATGATTTGCCATTCGTTCGTTCTCTTTCACCGTTCCAACGTTTGCTTCAAGCAGCTCTTCACGTAGTTTTTCCAATGGCCTACCTCCTCTACCTCTTTCCTATATCGTATGCAACTTATGAAATGATCTCCACCATGAGGCGATATAAACGTTGTGCCGCATCGCGAATGCCTAATTGAAATGCCGCTTCTTTCATTTTTGTCAACGTTTGTTCGTCTAGCAATATGCGATCGATATCTTCAAGCAAGCGCACGCCCGTCAATTCGTCTTCTAAACGGACGATCGCTGCTCCTTTTTTTTCAAGCGCCCGGGCATTTTTTTCTTGATGATTATTTGTCACATATGGGCTTGGGATTAAAATGCTCGGGATGCCGAGCGCGGTAATTTCTGCAAGCGTCGTTGCGCCCGCGCGAGCGACGATCACATCTACCCCTGCCAATACTTCTGGCATGTTATGAATGAACGGACGAATGATGACGTTTGAAGGATTGCCGACGTCGCTTACCGCCTTTATTACTTTATCATAATGAACGTCACCTGTAACATATAAAAATTGGTACGGTTTTTGTTCGACTTGTTGTAGCACTTGTAAAAACGCCTCGTTTATCGGGCGCGCCCCACGACTTCCGCCAACAATGAGCACCGTCTTTTTTTTCTCATCTAACCCGAGCGATCGTTTCGCCTCTCGCCCATCTTTTCCTACGACTTCCGAAGCGCGCGGGTTTCCAGTTAACGCGACTTTTTCAGCCGGAAAATATTGTTTTGTTTCTTCAAAGCAAATGGCAATTTTATGAACATAGCGGCTTAAAAATTTGTTCGTCAATCCCGGAATGCTATTTTGTTCGTGAATGATCGTCGGAATGCCTAGTTTAGCTGCCGCATACACGACAGGTCCGCACACGTAGCCCCCCGTACCGAGCACAACGTCCGGCTCATATTGTTTCAACAGTTTTTTACACGTGCGCACACTTTTAATAAAGCGAGCGATTGTTTTGGCGTTTTCAAAAGATAAGCTACGCTTGAATCCGCTAATGTCAATCGCATAAAACGGAATGTTTTCTCTTGGAACGATCGTACTTTCTAATCCTTTTTTCGTCCCGATATATAATACATCAACGTTTGGGTGTTGTTTTTTCACCTCGTGAATGAATGAAAGAGCGGGATAAATATGCCCGCCTGTTCCGCCACCACTAACTACAATTTTCATTGTTTTCCCCCTCTCGAAAGTAACAGAAGAAGCTGACTTCCATGAAGTCAGCCTTTAATATCGCGCGTAACGGCTAATGTTTAACAAGACGCCAATCGCCATAAGCATGAGCGTCAAAGATGACCCTCCATAGCTTAAAAACGGCAACGTAATGCCTGTCACCGGCATTAATCCGGTCACCACTCCGATATTAATCATCACTTGAATCGCAATCATCGCGATAATGCCGACAGCTAAAAAACTGCCGTACAAATCCGGTGCTCCTAAAGCGATGCGAATGCCGCGCCAAAGCAATAAACTAAACAAAAGCAAAACGAGCGAACCGCCGATAAATCCGAGTTCTTCCGCTAAAATGGCAAAAATAAAGTCCGTTTGCGGCTCAGGTAAGTAAAAAAACTTTTGCCGGCTTTGCCCTAATCCGAGCCCGAATAGCCCACCCGGTCCGATCGCATAAAGCGATTGAATGATTTGAAAACCGCTTCCTAACGGATCTTCCCACGGGTTTAAAAACGACGTGATGCGTTTGATGCGATACGGGGCAGATAACACGAGCCCGGCAAACCCTGCCAATCCAAGCAAACCGAGAACGACAAAATGACTCATGCGCGCGCCAGCAACAAAAATCATGACGACGCACGTGCCGACCATCACCGTTCCTGTTCCTAAATCAGGTTGCAACATAATCATGGCAAACGCGATAAAAACGAGCGTCAATGATGGGAGTAACCCTTGTTTAAACGACGCGATTTTTTTTTGATTTTCAGATAAATATTTCGCTAAAAATGCGATCATCGCCATTTTCATAAATTCAGATGGCTGAATGGAAAACGCGCCGACACCGATCCAGCTTCGCGAACCGTTGCGCACCATGCCGATGCCTGGAATTAAGACGAGAACGAGAAGAATGAAACAAACGATAAGCAACACTTTCGCCCACGTGCGCCACGTCCAATAGTCGATGTTCATGAAAAAAAACATCGCAACGATACCAACCGCTGCAAATAGCAACTGACGCTTCGCAAAGAAAAACGAATCGTGAAACTTGTAGTCCGCCCAAATGGCGCTTGCGCTATACACCATAATGAGCCCGATCGCTAACAACGAAAACGTGATGATCATTAACAAAAAATCAGGTGCAGACTTTTTTCCATGCAATGCGGAACACCTCAATTTACTTAAAATTCGTCTTATTTAAGCTTATGCACCGCATGTACAAACATGTCCCCACGCTGTTCGAAAGTTTTATATTGATCCCAACTTGCACAAGCTGGCGACAGTAAAATAACATCGCCCGGCGACGACCATTCATATGCGGCAAAAGCTGCTTGTTCCACATTATCGACACGTTTCACTTGCTGTATTCCTGCTTCACGCGCCACACGTTCAATTTTCGGTGCTGTCTGTCCGAACGTCATGACCGCTTTTACATGGTTTAAATACGGCAATAGTTCATCAAATTCATTGCCGCGATCTAAGCCGCCCGCAAGTAAAATGACCGGCTCATGAAAAGCGCTTAACGCCTTTTGTGTCGCCAATATGTTTGTCGCCTTCGAATCGTTATAAAATTTTCGGCCGTTTATTTCAGCGACAAATTGCAGTCGATGTGGGACACCTGTAAACGTCTTTAATACACGGCAAATCGAATCGTTGTCTGCACCCGCTAGTTTTGTTGCCGCAACAGCTGCTAATATATTTTCGATGTTATGCGCCCCTCGTAACGCCACATCTCGGACATCAATAATTCGCTCGTCATGAAAATAAATGGCTCCTTCTTTCACTGTTGCCCCGTATGCTAATGGCGTTTTAGCGGAAAACAGCACTTTTTGCGCGCGGCTTTTCTCCGCCAATTGCATCACAATTGGATCGTCGGCGTTGACGATGGCGTAGTCGGTTTCCGTTTGGTTTTTAAAAATGTTTCCTTTCGCTTCCGCATACGCTTCTTTCGTCCCATGGTAGTCTAAATGCGCATCAAAAATGTTTAACAACACCGCGATGTGCGGGCGAAAGCGAATCGTCCCAAGCAGCTGGAACGAAGATAATTCCATGACGATGACGTCATCTTTTGTCGCTTGTTTTGCGACTTCGCACGCGACCGTTCCGATATTTCCTGCGATGAGCGGCCGGCGTTTCGCTTCTTGCAATATATGAAAAATGAGCGTCGTCGTCGTCGTTTTTCCGTTTGAACCTGTAATGCCGATGATCGGCGCTTCTGACGTTTCATAAGCAATTTCCACTTCGGTAATGACTGGGATATGTTTGTCAAGCGCTTTTTGTACAAGTTCGTTCGCGTACGGAATGCCCGGATTTTTTACAACGAAATCAAACGGCTCGTCAAGCAATTCAAGCGGATGCCCGCCGCATACGAGGCGAATGCCAAGCGCTTCTAGCTCCCGTCTTTGTTGTTCACTCGGTTCATTTCGATCATTGACGACGACATCGGCACCGAGCTCGCGAAGCCGTTTCGCCGCTGCCCATCCGCTTTTTGCTAAACCTAATACAAACACTTTTTTTCCGTTATACATCATACCCACACCTCAATATAAATTCCTAAGATGGCAAATAGTAAGCCAACCGCCCAAAACGTCACAACAACACGCCATTCAGACCAGCCGATTAATTCGTAATGATGATGAAGCGGGCTCATACGAAATACGCGTTTTCCTGTCGTTTTAAACGAAATGACTTGAATGATGACAGATAACGTTTCGATAACAAATACACCGCCGATAATAACTAATAATATTTCAAGCTTCGTTAAAATCGCAACGGCGACAATTGCCCCGCCAAGCGCAAGCGAGCCGGTATCGCCCATAAACACTTTTGCAGGATGCGCGTTAAATACGAGAAATCCAAGCACCGCACCGACAACGGCGACGCTAAAAATAGCGACATCGTATTGCCCTTGGTTCCATGCCAATACAGCATATGCGCCAAACGCGATCGCCGCTGTTCCCGCAAGCAAGCCGTCCAACCCGTCTGTTAAGTTGACCGCATTCGAACCGCCGACAAGCATAAAAATGATTAACAAAATGTAGGCAACCCCTAAGTCAAACGAATAATCTGTTCCTGGAATTGCCACGACGGTTGAAATGCCATAACGTTGAAAGAAAAAGTAAAAGATGAGCGCGATAAGCAATTGCCCAGCTAGTTTTTGTTTGCTCGTTAAGCCAAGGTTGCGTTTCATAACCACTTTAATGAAATCATCAACAAATCCGAGCAAGCCGTAGCCTATCGTCACAAACAACAATAAGTACGTTTGCGCCGTCCGCTCAAAAAACATGTCGCTCATGACGAGCGTGGCAATAGAAAGCGAAATTAAAATCATTAATCCGCCCATCGTTGGCGTCCCTGATTTTTTTTGATGGGACTTTGGTCCTTCCTCACGAATGCTTTGCCCAAATTTTAATCGCCTTAAAAACGGAATGAACATGGGCGATAATACGACCGTAATAATAAAAGCAAGCCCTGCCGTAAACAAAATAACTTTCTCGTTCATGATCGTTGCACCTTCCTCATCTCCTATTTATCTTTTCTTCGTTGAATAGCTTCGCGTGCGACGACACGATCATCGAAATATAACACGTCTTTGCCAATAATTTGATACGTTTCATGCCCTTTTCCCGCGATTAAAACGACATCGCCTTCTTTCGCTTGCTCAATCGCATACGTAATCGCCTCTTTTCGATCGACGATACATACGACATCTTCTTTTACCCCTTGCTTCATATCACTTAAAATAGCCATCGGGTCTTCTGAGCGCGGATTATCGGATGTAAAAATCGGCACATCGCTATATTGGACAGCGATTTGTGCCATCAATGGCCGCTTCGTCCGATCGCGATCTCCACCGCAGCCAACGACGACAAATATGCGCTTTTTCGCAAACTGCCGAATCGTTTGCAACACATTTTCTAAACTATCTGGCGTATGGGCGTAATCAACGATCACTGTAAACGGCTGCCCGGCGTCAACGACTTCAAAGCGGCCCGGAACGCCTTCCATGTCGGCGATCGCTTCAACAATCGTCGCAAGCGGAATGTTCGAAACGAGACAAGCGCCCACAGCGGCTAACATGTTATACACGTTAAACATGCCGATCAGTTTCGTTTTTATTTGTACCGTTTCGGTCGGTGTGACGAGTTGAAACGCCGTGCCGCTCGTTGTCATTTCAATATTTTTCGCCATGATGTCGCTTTTTTGATGAATGCCGTACGTAACAACGTGGGCCGCTGTACTTTTTTTGTATTCTTCGGAAGCCGCATCGTCTGCATTCAATATCGCAAATTTTGGACGTTGATAGTCAAAACGGTTGCCGAGCTGTGCAAACAATAACCCTTTCGACCAACGATAATGGTCCATCGTTTGATGGTAATCTAAATGATCTTGCGTTAAATTCGTAAACACAGCGACATCAAAATCGCAACCATGCACCCTCCCCATATGTAGCGCATGTGAAGATACTTCCATCGCAGCGACGTCCACATCGGCATCGACCATTTTACGAAACATTTTTTGCAAAACGAGCGATTCAGGTGTCGTATTGTTTACATCATACGTCTCATCGCCTATTTTCATGTTAATCGTACCGATGAGCCCGGTTTTTTTTCCAGCATGACGACATATACGTTCAATGAAATGCGTCGTCGACGTTTTTCCGTTCGTCCCTGTCACCCCGATTAAATGAAGATGATGCGTCGGCTGACCGTAAAACGCATCAGCTAACACCGCTAATGCTCGCCGGCTGTCGTTTACATAAATGACCGGCACAGGTAATGTGAGCGGTCGTTCCGCAATGATCGCTACTGCTCCGCGCGCCACCGCTTGTTCAGCAAAATCATGCCCGTCTACTGTAAATCCTTTGATACATACAAACAAAGAGCCTTGTTTCACTTCTCTTGAGTCCATTTCAATCGATGTAATCGTTGGATTTTCTGTTACGAGCGGGGGAAAGTGATGTAAATGTTGAAGCAACGTTTGTAACTTCATGCCGATCGTTCCTTTCTTTTTTTCTTATATAAACAGAAAAAGAAGCCATGAGGATACTTCCTCTAGGCTTTACCGTTTCGTTCCAAAATAAACCCGGATCGTCGCTCCTTCTTTCACTTTGACTCCAGGCTTCGGCGCCTGTTCAATGACCGTATCACCTTCGCCACTACCATCTAATTTTAAGTGAAAAAGCTGTTGTTGCAAATCTTTTTTTGTTAAGCCGATTAAATTCGGCACTTCTACATAGCGCACATCGAGCCACGTCGTTTCTTTTTCAATTTGTTGTTTACGCGGTTTTACACCGAGCGCCCGTAAGCTATCTTCCATAATATTTCCAACAATCGGAGCGGCGACGACGCCCCCAAATTGCACCGTTCCTTTCGGATTATCGACAGCGACATATACAACCATTTGTGGATCATCGGACGGTGCAAATCCGATAAAGGAAACGATATGGTTATCTTTTAAATATTGACCGTCTTTCGCTTTTTGTGCCGTACCTGTTTTACCGCCGACGCGGTAGCCATCGACGAACGCCCCCTTGCCCGTCCCTTGCGCCACAACGCTTTCAAGCGCATAGCGAATTTGCTTGGACGTTTCCTCGGAAATAACTCTCCGTTTTGCTTTCGGCGTTTGACGCTGCACGACTTCCCCTGTGACCGGATCGAGCCATTCTTTTGCAATGTACGGTTGATATAAAATGCCACCGTTTACCGCCGCTGCGACCGCTGCGACTTGTTGAATCGGTGTAACAGCTACGCCTTGCCCGAAAGCAGTCGTCGCTTGTTCGACCGGTCCGACGCGATGGAGCGGAAACAAAATGCCTTTCCCTTCTCCTTGCAAATCGATGCCTGTTTTTTCACCAAAGCCGAACGCGCGAATATATTGAAATAGTTTTTCTTTGCCAAGCCGTTCACCGAGTTCAACGAATCCGGGGTTGCACGAGTTTTGCACAACTTCAAGAAACGTTTGATCGCCATGACCGCCACGCTTCCAACAATGAAGCGTCGCTCCAGCTACTTTCACATATCCCGGATCGTAAAAATGTTCTTTCAATAAATCGACTTTTTTTTCTTCTAATGCCGCCGCAAGCGTAATAATTTTAAACGTCGATCCCGGTTCATACGTGCTCCAAATCGGCAAGTTACGGTTAAAAATTTCAGGAGGAACGTTTTGAAAATCGGCAGGGTCAAACGTCGGACGGCTTGCCATCCCTAAAATTTCTCCGTTGTTCGGATTCATCGCAATCGCAATGATGCCATCTGGACGATACGTCGCTTCTGCGATCGTGAGCTCCCGTTCCAAAATCGTTTGGACGCGCGTGTCAATCGTCAACTTTAAGTCAAGACCATCCACAGGCGGTGTGTATGCATCTGCCATTCCCGGCATGCGCTTTCCTTTCGCATCGGAATAAAATTGAACCGACCCTGGTTTACCGCTTAACTGTTTATCGTAATAAAGTTCTAAACCCATTAATCCTTGATTGTCAATGCCTGCAAACCCAAGCACGTGCGATAAATAGCTTCCAAACGGATAGTAACGTTTCGAGTCTTCCGCAATATATACCCCTTTCATCCCTAAGTCACGAATTTGTTTTGCTTGCTCATTTGAAATTTTCCGCCCTTCTGGATGAATGCGTTCAATGGACGTTTTTTTCGTCACATGTTTATATGCTTTTTCGACCGGCATATTTAATATGCGTGCCAGTTCATTCGCGACTTCAGATGGGTTTTCAATTTGTCTTGGAACGACGAGCACAGACGGGGCGCTCACGTTTGTCGCTAAAGGCACCCCGTTGCGATCGACGATTTCTCCGCGCTCTGGCTCAAACGGAATATTTCGGCTCCATAAATCTTTCGCTCGTTCCGTTAACATATCTCCTAAAACGAATTGCACATAACCGAGACGTATATCAATAATCGCAAAAATGAGAAATCCGATCAACAAAACGGCCGTTAATCGCTTGCGAACGGTCACCGCGCGCATATCGTAGAACCTCCTTATATGTTTCAGCTCGTTCCACTATATGCTTGTACCGCCCTATATAGAACTAATCGACCGGACCGTCTACTTGTTGTTCGGTGTCTGTTTGTTGTTTTTCATCAATATGTGACGGTTTTGCAAGCTCGACAATGATATAGTCGTGTTGTTTTACAACCGCTCCCGGAGAGATGTTTTGTCTAAACACATATCCGCTCCCAATAAAGCTCGGTTTTAACTGCAACAAATCAGCTAGCTTCATAACATCGCGCAACGACCAGCCTGTCACATCTGGCATCATCGCTTGTCCGTCCGTTTGCAACAAAATGCGATCGGGTGCAACGACATGCTCTCCTGCTTTCGGAATTTGCGCGCGCACTTCTGTTCCTTTTCCGATGATCGTGACGTTCAACCCTTGTTTTTTCAACGACTGTGCCGCCTGTTCAACCGATTGACCGACATACGAAGGAAGAGGGATGCTTTTATCTTTTTTCTCCCGCTTTTTCTCAACAGTCGGCTGAATGTTTAAATATTGTAAACTATTTTTCATGACGGGATTAAAGATCATCGATACGGGCGCTGCCCCCGTTTCCGTATATGAAATGTTTGGTTGTTGCACAGCGACATACATAATTAAGCGCGGATTTTCGCGCGGCGCCATCCCTAAAAATGAGAAAATGTAGTTTTGATGCCCTGTTAAATAGCCACCTTTCGGATCTGGAATTTGCGCCGTTCCTGTTTTCCCTGCGACGCGATAACCTTCAATTTGGTACGGACGCCCCGTTCCTTTTTCAGATGTGACGACCGTCTCTAAAATGTCTAACACTTTTTCCGCTGTTTCTTTTGAAATTGGTGTATCGACAACGGTCGGTTCATGTTTTACAACCGTTTTCCCGCTGTCTGGATCAATGATGCGATCGACAACGTACGGTTTCATCATTTTTCCGCCGTTTGCAATCGCCGTAGCCGCTTGAATTTGTTGAATTGGTGTAACCGATGTTCCTTGGCCGAAACCTGTCGTCACTTTTTCGATCGGATAGCGATATAAAATGTTTCCGACTTTTTCGCCCGGCAATTCAATGCCTGTCGGCTCGTTAAAATGGAAGCGATGCAAATATTGTAAAAATCGATCTTCACCTAATTTTTCGCGCACGATTTTTGCGAATGCAACGTTTGACGAACGTTGTACCCCTTCAAGAAACGTAATTTTTCCCCAACCGACTTTATTATGGTCGCGAATGCGATGGTTTCCAACTTGATAAGAACCGGATTGATACGTCTCGTTTGCTTGAAACACCCCTTCATTCACGGCGGCGGCAAGCGTAAAAATTTTCATTGTCGATCCCGGTTCGTATGGGTACGCAATCGCATCGTTCAAGTAGTTTTCAATATTTCGTTTGTTCGGATTAAAGCTTGGGCGAGTGCTCATCGCTAAAATCGCCCCTGTTTTCGCATCTGCCACGATGGCGATCATTTTTTTCGGAGCATATTGTTTTTCAACCGCATTCATCGCATCTTCTAAAAACGTTTGGATTTTTTTATCAATCGTCAAATATATATCTTTTCCGTTTTGCGGTGGAACGATGTCTTCATCTGAATAAGGTAATTTAAACCCTTGTTGGTCGCCTTTATACTTGACATGTCCGTCTTTTTCTTTTAACTGTTCGTTAAACTGTTTTTCAATGCCCATTTTTCCAACAACTTCTTCCTTCTCCTCATCTTTTTGGGCATAGCCGACAACGTATGATGCAAACGTACCGTTCGGATAAAATCGTTTTGAATCGCGTACAAACGTAATGCCTGGAAGCTGTAACGCCTCGATTTTTTGCTTAAGGGTGTGGCTAATGCCGCGACCGTTCGGACCGAACTCGACTTGATTCGCCTTTTTTTTCAAAATGCGCTCTACATCCGCTACATCCATCTTTAATAGCGGTGCGAGTTTACGTGCTGTTTCTTCCGGATCGGTCACGTGTTGCGGCATGTTGGGATCGAGAATGGCAGCGACCGTGTAAGAAGGAATGTCTTCTGCGATCACTTCACCGTGCCGATCAAAAATCGTCCCCCGCTTTGCTTCAAGCACTTGTTTTTTCAAATAACGTCCTTGCGCCTCAATCGCTAGCACTCTTCCATCCGCTTTCCCTGTTGCTTGTAAATAAACGAAACGCCCAAACAATATAAAAAAGAGCAAGCTAAAAAAAGCGAAACATATAGCTGCTCCTCTATGTGTATGTTTATGCTTTCTCATTCGGCATCAGTCCTGCACAACTTTTACGTTATTTTCGTTTAATGTTAAACCGAGTTCTTTCGCTTTCGCTAAAATGCGCTCATATGTGCTTAACTCTTGCACTTGTGCGTATAAATCACGATTTTGTTTTTGTTGCTCTTGAATGTCTGCTTGTAATTGCTGGACTTCTTTATTGACATGATAAATTGTGAACTGGTTAGAGATGATCGTGACGCTACTATATAACGCAAATGCGAGAAACGAAACAAACACCATTTTTTCCCCGAATGTCCAACGTATGCCCCGCTGTGCCTTTTTCTTCTTCGGCTCGCGTTGGACGTGTTGTTCGCGTTGTTGTACTTTTTGTTGAATACGAACAGCAGCCATACTATGTTCTCCCCTTTTTACAGTTTTTCAGCGATGCGTAGCTTCGCAGATCGTGCGCGATGATTATGTTGCAATTCTTCTTCTGATGGGACGATCGGTTTTTTTGTAATAATTTTTAATTTCGGTTTGTATTCATCAGGAATGATCGGCAATCCCGGCGGCAAGTGCGGCGTTTCGCTTGCTTGTTTAAACGCAAGCTTACAAATACGGTCTTCAAGCGAATGGAACGTAATGACGCTAATTCGTCCGCCGCGTTTTAATAAGTCAATCGCTTGTTCAATCGCTTCTTCAAACGCGCGCAACTCATCGTTGACCGCAATGCGAATCGCTTGAAACACCCGTTTGGCTGGGTGCCCTCCTGTTCGACGCGCCGGTGCCGGAATGGCTTCTTTAATGATTTCCGCGAGCTCCGTCGTCGTTTCAATCGGCTTTTGCTTGCGCGCTTGCTCAATTTTGCGAGCGATCGCTTTTGAAAATTTTTCTTCGCCATATTGAAAGAAAATTTTCACTAGCTGTTCATATGGCCATGTGTTCACGACATCATACGCCGTTAACGTTTGCTCGCGATCCATGCGCATATCGAGCGGCGCTTCATGTTGGTAACTAAACCCCCGCTCAGGCATATCTAACTGCGGAGATGATACACCAAGATCAAACAAAATGCCGTCTACTTCATGCACACCGTACAGTGCTAGCTGTTGTTTCATATAGCGAAAGTTACTTTTAATAATCGTAAACTGACCGCTATATCGTTCAAGTTTTTGCTGTGCATGACGAATCGCCACATCGTCTTGATCGAAGGCGAACAATCTTCCTTCTGACGATAATTGCGATAATAAATATTCGCTATGTCCGGCTCCGCCGAGCGTACAATCTACATATGTACCGTCTTTTTTAATATTTAATCCGTCAACCGTTTCTTTTAATAATACCGTTACATGATGAAACAACGATGTCACCTACCTCGATTTCACGTGCTGTATAAGAAAATGAGTGCAATTGTATTGTACCATCATTTCACTAAATTCACTACTTACTTCCGAACTATTCTATTGTATATAAAAAAAATCCTGTACGCGACAGGATTTTTTTATCGACGAAAATAGTTAAAGATATACAATTTTATGCATCCCGTTCCAGCGATAATCGACATGAAGAAGGCGGGAAACAAAGTCTAATCCGTAGCGGTTCATATAGTAAATGATGTTCCAGACGCGCTCTTGTGGCATATTGTTCGGGCGAAGCGACAGCTCAATGCGCTCATATTTGCGCACGTGCACATCATGTTTTTGCAACATGCGTCGTGTAATCAATTGTTGAAGATAATCGATTTGTGTCTCGATTCGTTCGGCATTTTTCAACATCACTCCCTCAAGATGAGGATCAATTTGCATGCCGAGTTGACGCAGTTGTTCATGGATGTGCGCCATTTGTTTTTTCGCTTCATCAAACGTTTTATCAAATTGTGCAGGTTGATTTGTGCGAACCCATGTGTCTAGCGCTTTTTTCGTTCCTTTTGTTAGCGCCTCTTCCACCGTCATGCCCACATCCGCTAAATCGGTAGCAATATGGCGCTCAACAAGCGTGAAAGAAAGGCGCGGTATAACGGGCGGCATATGCCAATGAAAATGCTCGAACACGCGTTTTAACTCTGCCCAATAAGCCATTTCGCCCGGGCCAGCAATAAAGGCAAGCGTCGGAAATAGCCACTCTTGCATAAGCGGTCGTGTGACGACGTTGTTGCTAAATGATTGCGGCTCGCTTTCAATTCGTTGTCTTAATTCATCTGGCGTAAAACGATATGCCCCATCTTTCGTGTAAAAATGTTGTTGGGCATCGTCGTAATACAATAACCGACGCTGACCGTCATCATAAAACAAATGAGCGCACAATGGCGACACATCAATGGCCCGTGCATAGCCTAGTTGGGCAAGGTGTCGTTGTTGGGTTTGAAGGGCGTTTGTAATCGCTTTATGTTCATAAGCAAGCGTCATAAACCATTCGCGCTCGATCGCCCGAAGCTGCGGATGAGCTGCATCAACGACGACAATGCCTTCTTTCTCAAACAACGTTAAAATGATAGCCGCAAAAAAGTCCGTCACCGTATCGGATTGCATGATACATTCATGTATGTATGCGCGCAACTCGTTTGTCACGTCCGTTTCGCCATACGTTTTTAACACATCGGCAATCCAATGTTTCAACGCATCCGGATCGATGTCAATATGAGCAGCCATTCGCTTTTCTTTTGCTAATGGCGGATACACATATTTTTTTACTTTTCCATGTTCAGCAATATGTACATAGTTCATTTCTGCAATATCATGGTCTTCGGACGCCATCCAAAACATCGGCACGACAGGAACGCCAAGCTGTTTTTCTTGTTGCTTTGCTAATACGATAATCGAAATGATTTTATATATCGTATATAACGGTCCGGTTAAAAGCCCAGGTTGTTGTCCGCCGATGACAACGACACTTTCTCGCTGACGCAGTTTTTCAATGTTTGCGATCGTTTCACGACTGGCTTGAAACTTTTGATGATACGTTAATAAATGATCCGCAAGCGCTTCGCGGGCATACGTTCGTTTTTGCAATTCACGCAAACGTTGTTCAAACGAACAATGGTGAAACGCCTCGTTCACAGGAAACTTCCCTTCAATATATTCCGTTGCTAAACGGTTTGTTGCCGGTAATGACAGCTCGATGACTTCCATTGTAAACTTCCTTTCTCATTCATGATGAAAATGCGATCATGACACGATGAATAATCCCGTATATGAACAACCCAATATAAGCCGTTGTAAATAATAAAAATTGCATTTTCCAGTACAATTTAAACGTTCGTTGTAACGATACATCGCCTGTTTTTTTCCAATATAAAATGATCCCAATCATAAATGTGACAATAAAAAACACGAGCAGTTCAACGATATACGATCGTTGAAAAATCGCTTGCAATAAGACGTGAACAGCGAAAATAAAAAAAATGGTCGATCCGTTCACCGCGAGATGAAACGCACGCTTTCCTTTCCGTTTAAAAACCGTTTTTGCGAGCAAAAACATAAAAAAAAACGACAAAAACGGCATGGCAATCATGATCGCAATGAAAGAGGCGAGTATATCTTTCATCTCTCCTTCTCCCCCTCTAATTCTTTCCCTTTCACAAGCGCATATAAAAATGTGCTAATTGGCGCTGGGACACATCGCTCGTTCGCCCGCTCGATCACATAACGTAAAATGGCATCCAATTCCGTCTTTCGCCCTGACTCGATGTCACGCAACATCGATGAACGATTGGCGGCCGTTTGACGACAGACTGTTTCAATATGTTTCCAGATACGTTCTCGTTGTTCGAATTGAAAAACGGACGCCACTTCTTGAAACAACTGTTTCATCGCTTGTCGATACGGCTCATGTGTCACTAACATGCCGTTTGGGACGCGCAATAAAGCGGTGAGCGGATTAATCGCTACGTTTACCATTAATTTTTCAAGCAGCATCGCTTCCCAATCGTCGACATATTGAAACGGAAAGCGATTGTTTGTCGATGATAAAAACGAAAACGCTTCTTTTTCCCCTCGCCATACGCTCCATTTCGTTTGACCGACACCGGTATGAGAAACGGTCGTGTCATCGATTTTCAAGGCACCATGTTCGACGACAGCGAGCGCAATATGATGATGCGGCACACGCGGCAAGTACGGCACATGTCCCATGCCGTTTTGTAAAAACATGATACCGTTTGCTTGAAGCATATGTATGCGTGTTTGCAATATGTTTGCCAAATCGTATTGTTTCACGGCGATAAACAACATCTCTTCTTCGATTTCACGAGCAAACGGTTCGGCATGCACACGATGCGTCGTTCGTTCGTTTCCGCATATAACCGTCAGCCCATGTGTGCATAGCTTTTCCGCTTGCTCATTTCGACGTGTATAAATCGTGACGTCATGATCGTCACAAAAATAAGCTGCGGTCAACAGCCCAACTGCTCCGCCCCCTACAATTCCGATGCGCACCGCATGTCCTCCTCTTTTCTTACTATGTTTTATTGTATAAAAAAAAGTAGCTGTCGTCTATCAGCTACTACACAGACAATTGGCGCGCACGCTCTAAAATATGCATGATCGCCTTGTACTCTTGTTGCAAAGCTTGCAGCTGCTTCTCAAGCTCTTCTTTTTCTTTTTGCAACGTACATACTTGCTGACGCAACTGTTCGATTTCTTGTTTCCCTTCTCCGCGCTGTTGCAACGTTTGCAAAAACGAAATGACATCTTGCAACGTCATGTCGCGTTCGGGGGGTTGCGGCTCTTTTTTCTTTTTCCGCTGTTGCTTTGCAAGTTCTAGCTCCTCTTCATATTTTTTGCGCACGTATGCATTCCATCGGAAACCGCAAGCGGCAGCTGTTCGTGATAGTTTTTTCCCTACTTCTTCAAACGCTCGTAATTGTGTGCTTCCTTCGCGTACGAAAGCTAGCACCGTTTCAGCAAGCAACATATCTTCTTCTTCTGTCCACGCATCTTGACGCATCATTTCTATCCCTCCTCGCTGCATTTACTATATCATTATGCAGCTAATAGAGAAGATAGAAGATTATTTGTTTCGTTTTGCTAAAAATGATTGCACCGCTCGATCGTGCTCTTCGCTTTCCCATAAATACGCACATCGTTCAATTTCAGCGAAAAAGCGTTGGCGAAACTCCTCTGTTTTCCAACGTCCGATCGCTGCTTCTTTATAGGCGCGCAATACATGAGTCGGTTTATTCGTATAGCCGCTGATTTCTTTTTCGCATTGTTCGCGCAACGAGTCAGGAAAAATGCGGTGAACGAAACCGATGCGTTCCGCCTCCTCGGCTGTGATCGTTTGCGCATGTAACAATAAAT
This sequence comes from Anoxybacillus dikiliensis, assembly GCF_050613275.1. Taxonomy (GTDB): domain Bacteria; phylum Bacillota; class Bacilli; order Bacillales; family Anoxybacillaceae; genus Anoxybacillus. The sequence goes on along the minus strand of NZ_CP187112.1, from coordinate 931,959 downwards.
CGAGCGCTTTGTCGTACGCCATTTTTTCAAATAACATCGTCGCTCCGCCCCAGCCTGTCGTAATGGCTAAATTCGCTTGCACAAAACCAAGACGTGCGCCGGCGCGGGCAAAGCGAAAATCACATGCTGTCGCCAATTCACAACCTCCGCCGATCGCTGTACCGTTCATAAGCGCAACCGTTGGCTTCGGCAACGTAAATAAGCGATACAAAATATTGCCCATTTTCGAAAGCATGGCGTACGCTTCCTCTTTTGTTTTTAGCTCGTGAAATACTTGTAAGTCGCCACCGGCACAAAACGCATCTTCTCCAGCACCGGTAATGACGAGCACTTTGATTTCATCATCTTGTTCAGCAAGCTCGATCGCTTCGTTAAGTTCATCCATCACTGCATAATCAATCGCATTTCGTCTTGTCGGGCGACAAATTGTAAACCATGCGATGCCTCGTTGTTTTTCAATCATGTTCCCTCTCCCCTTTATTGCATGTACGTCATGTTTATTCGCTTTTTCATGCTTTTTTCCTTTTTAAAAACAAGAAAAGCGCAAGGGAACGACCCTTACGCTTCTCTTATTTGTTTACAACGTCTTTTCCTTTGTATGTTCCACAAACTTTACATACGCGATGAGCAAGTTTCATTTCACCGCAGTTTGGGCATTCTACCATACCAGGTACGCGCAATTTGAAGTGCGTACGACGTAGTCTCTTTTTCATTTTCGATGTTCTTCTAAAAGGTACTGCCATCATTTCCACCTCCTTAAAGAGATTTAGGCGAATATGGAGGCCGGTGTAGTTCCGGATCTTCCCTTAAGATTCGTGTTTGTTTTCGAAAAACTTCGCTAGCTTCGCAAGGCGCGGATCGATTTTATTTTCATGTTCTTCTTCCGAAATAACCGCCCAATCTTTTCCTGATTGCGGAACGGCATCGGGATGATCCGGCTGCTCGCTAAACACTTGCATCGGAATTTCAAGAAGAATAAGTTCTTTAATGATCGGCATTAAGTCGATCGCTTCCCCTTGAACAATGTGCGACTCTTCATCTGTTGCGTCATAGTCGTTTAGAAAAAATGTTTCTGTGCTTTCGATCGCGAATGGATACGATACGTCCACGAGCGTACGGGAACAAGGGAGCTTCATCGTTCCCTCAATCGTTAAGTGGAACGTAAATTTTTTCGCGCTTATATCTGCCCGTCCAGAAATATGAACAGGAGAAATGTCGCGAATGGAAGCGTCCACTTGTTTCAGCTCGGACACATCAGCCATTTCGTCAATCGTCAGCCCTTTATGCTGCAACTGATGAAGTTGATGAATAGACCATCTCAATGATAATCACCTCAAGACAACAAAGAAAATTATACGTTTGAACACCCATTTTGTCAATATTTTTTCTTTACACTACTTCCATTATAATCGATTTATACTCACTGTATCACGTTTTAAGCAAAAAAGAAAGGTGGACGACAAATGAAAGCGGTCGGCATCGTGGTAGAATACAATCCGTTTCATAACGGGCATTTATATCATGTGCAACAAACGCGAAAAAAAACGAAGGCGGATTGCATTATTGCCGTCATGAGCAGCTCGTTTACACAACGAGGAGAACCAGCCATCGTGCCAAAATGGGAACGGGCTCGCATGGCGCTTGCAGGCGGTGTCGATCTCGTCGTCGAACTTCCTTATCCGTTTGCGGTACAAACAGCCGAATCATTCGCTCATGGCGCCATTTCGATTCTCGATGCGCTTTTTTGCGAACAAGTATGTTTCGGGAGCGAACATGGAAACATCGAAGCATTTATCAAAACCGCTCAATGGCTGACAAATGAAAAAGAGCAACATGACGAAAAAGTGAAACATTATATGAAACAAGGGATGAGCTATGCGAAAGCATACGCTTTAGCGCTGAATGATATCGGTCACAATATACTTGATATGTCGCAACCAAACAACATTTTAGGATTGCATTACGTCAAAGCAATTATCGAACAACAAAGCGCGATGACACCGGAAACGATTCAACGAACGGTAGCCCATTATCACGATCAGACGCTCCCTGCGAATGAAAGCATTGCAAGCGCCACAAGCATTCGCCGTTTTTTACAATCCGGTCATGACGATGTCGCACGCTACGTTCCTAAAACGACGTACGAAACGCTACAAGCGTACCGTCATACATATACGACGTGGCACGATTGGGAAACATATTTTCCGCTTCTCAAATATCGTTTATTAACGATGGAGCCAGATGACATTCGTTACATCGCTGAAGTTGAAGAAGGAATTGAATATCGGCTGATAAAAGCGGTGGCACATGCCACGTCGTTTCACGATTTTCTTTCTGCTGTCAAAACGAAACGATATACGTGGACGCGACTGCAACGCATATGTACGCACATATTGACGAACGTCACGAAAAAAGAAATGAAAAAAGCGCTAAAAAATAATCGTGCGACGTACATTCGTCTACTAGCGATGAATGAAATAGGAAGAGCGTATGTACGAAAAGTGAAAAAACAAACAACATTGCCGATCGTCACAAACGTCAAACATATACAAAATGATCCTGTATATCATATCGAAAAAAAAGCGGCGCAAGCATATATGTGTATATTGCCTGAGCCGCTTCGAACGGAAGCGTTGCAACGTGAATACGCAACACCTCCGTTACGATAGCTTTTGTAAAAATTGAACGGCATCATCAAACGTATCGACAGGAACAATTTTCATCTTCGTTCCGATGTCTTTTGCCGTTTTCACCGCTTCTTTATAATTTGAATGTTTCGCTCCGCGTTCGTTCGGAGCGAAAAAAATGTCCGCACCTGCTTTATGGGCTGCGATCACCTTTTGAGAAATGCCGCCGATCGGTCCGACTTCTCCGTCGATGTTAATCGTTCCTGTCCCAGCAATGCGATATCCTTTTGTCAAATCTTCAGGAATGAGTTGGTTGTACACTTCGAGCGCAAACATAAGCCCAGCTGACGGTCCACCAATTTCATCCGATTCAATGCGAACAGGTGGATCGGTCACAATATCGCGATCAGTCATGACAGAAACACCGAGACCGACGCGATTTTTTTCTTTCGGAAACGGCGCGAGCGTCAATGTCGCCGTTTTTTCTTTCCCCGCCCGCTTATATGTGACGCGAACGCGATCGCCTTTTTTCTTTCCGCTTACGTATTGAATAAACGCATCTGCTTCTTCAATTCGTTGTCCGTCAATGGCCACTAATTGATCGCCGCTTTTCAATACGTTGGCTGCAGGCATGCCGTCAACGACGTAAAGCACGTACACTCCTTTGTTTCGATACGAAAACGATCGATTTGCTTTTTTATATGCGACAGCAATCGCCGTTTCTTTTGAATTTTCCATCATTTTTAATTGCCGATGCGTATATTCTTCGTCGTTTTCCCCTTCTTGACGCACTTCATCCATACGATATAGTTCGTTATATTTACTCATATGCGCAAGCGTAAATGAAAAAAGATTCGCCTGCCCCATTCGAACGGTCGTTAACATAAATTTTCCTTTTTCTTCGTAGCCGCCTTTGACTTCAACGAGCGGACGCAACGGTTCAGCCGTTCCAGGCATCGTGACGTAATACGGCAAATGAAAAAACGTAGCAAAAGCAAGTAGTAGTGCGATTATGATTGTCGTTGCAATATAGCGTTTTTTCTTCATTGTTCAAACCCCTTCTCTGCAAGCAGTTGGCGGATAGCTGGAAGCTGTTGACGCGCCGCTTCTTCACCAATTTGAATCATTTCTTTCGCATGGGTAAATGCATACGAACTATAACGTTCAAGAAGCGGACGAATGACAACATCCGCTTGGGCGATGCGGTGAGAAGCAAGTTCAGCTTGAATAATGTCTAAACTTTGTAAAATGACATCGAAAATTGATGAAATCGTATCGTTCTTTTTGACAGAAGCGACATCGACAGCGATGACAACGTCAGCGCCCATTTCACGAACGACGGTGGCTGGCACGCGGTCGATCACCCCGCCATCGACGAGCAACCGTCCGTTCCATCGCTCTGGTACAAAAATACCGGGAATCGAAATGCTTGCCCGCACCGCATCGGCTATTTTTCCTTCGCGAAACACAACTTTTTCCCCTTTTTGTAAATCAGTTGCAACGATCGCTAACGGAATGCGAGTCTGTTCGATTCGCATTTGTTTTGTCATGACAGCGATGAACTGCTTAATATGCGCTCCTGAAATTAACCCCATTTTCGGCACTGTCCAATCAATATAATCGTTGCGTCGAAACGCCGTCGCTAACCGATATAATCGTTCCGTTGACATCCCCGATGCATATAACGCTCCAACGAGGGCGCCCATGCTACTTCCTGCGATCATATGAATCGGGATATTTTCTTCTTCTAACACTTTAATGACACCTGCATGCGCAAAGCCGCGCGCCCCGCCGGAGCCTAATGCTAACCCGATTTTCATTCATGTTCCCCCTTCCCTGTTCAATACTATGGTCTAAAATGTCCACATATACTCGTATATTAAAACGAGCACGATCGGCGAATGAGGAGGCCAACGAACGATGAAAGAAAAATGGAAAACGTTGATGCTATCGTCTACCATTGTTTGTTTATGTATCGCATTGCTCCGCTATCCACAACAGTCGTTTGAAGCAGCAGTGCGCGGATTGCATATGTGGTGGGATGTCGTCTTCCCTTCCCTTCTTCCCTTTTTTATTGTATCAGAAATTTTAATTGGATTTGGTGTCGTTCATTTTCTCGGTGTATTACTTGAACCATTCATGCGTCCGCTTTTTAAAGTGCCGGGCATCGGCGGGTTCGTTTGGGCGATGGGGATGGCTTCCGGCTACCCTGCTGGCGCAAAGCTGACCGCGCGATTAAGACAGCAACAACAACTTTCCGCCATTGAAGCAGAACGGCTCGTTTCATTTACAAACTCGTCTAATCCGCTCTTTATTTTTGGCGCCATCTCGGTCGGTTTTTTTCATAATCCGAACATCGGTATCATTCTTGCTTTATCTCATTATCTTGGCAACATTTGCGTCGGATTGATCATGCGCTTTCACGGAAAAGAGGAAGAATATGTTGTCCAAAAACAAAAAAAAGGCATTTTCCGTCAAGCGTTCCGCGCGATGCATAAGACGCGCTTAAAAAATAACCAAGCGATCGGAAAACTGCTCGGAGATGCGGTCCGCTCCTCCATTCAAACGCTTTTTATGATCGGCGGGTTTATTATTTTATTTTCTGTTTTCAATCGATTGCTTTATGTGACAAATATGACCGACATGCTTGCCCATGTTGTGCAATACGTGTTAGCCATTTTTCATTTGCCGCGCGAATTAAGTGTCCCATTCATCGCAGGGGTGTTTGAAATTACGCTCGGCAGCCAAATGGCGAGCGAAGCAACAAATGCGACATTGTTGGAAAAAGTGATTATTACAAGCTTTATTCTCGCTTTTGGCGGTTTTTCGGTACAAGCACAAGTGGCGAGCATTTTAGCGGAAGCGAATATTCGCTTTCAACCGTTTTTCATCGCTCGCATATTTCACGGGTTATTTGCCGCTTGTTTTGCTTCAATTCTTTGGAAGCCGCTATACGTTCAGCCGCTTGAATCGGCAGAAACGTTGCCCGTCTGGCTTCCGAAAGCAACGATCGATTGGCCTATATTATACATACATTGGATCGAACAATACGGCTTTATGATTACCGTAACAGCATGTTTGTTGTATGTCGTCATCGCTTTTCGACGTGAAAAACCACCTGCTTAAAGGTGGTTCTTTGCATCAGAAAACTTTTTCCGAAGCGCTTCTTCCACAACTTTTGGCACGAGCTCGGAAATGTTGCCGTTATATTTCGCCACTTCTTTTACGATACTTGAACTTAAAAAAGAGTATTGGTTGTTCGTCATCATAAAAAACGTTTCAATTTGTTCGTTTAAGATGCGGTTCATCGATGTAATTTGCATTTCGTATTCAAAATCGGAGACGGCACGCAGCCCGCGCAAAATCGCGCTCGCCTGTTTACTTTTCGCATAGTCGACAAGCAATCCTTGATAAGAGTCGACTACGACGTTATGTAAATCTTTCGTCACTTCCTTGAGCAGTTGCACCCGCTCTTCTGTGGAAAATAAAGGTTTTTTCGACGAATTGTTTAATACGACAACATACACTTTGTCGAACACTTTTGCTCCGCGGCGAATAATATCTAAATGCCCGTATGTGACAGGATCAAAACTCCCAGGGCATACTGCGATGCTTGCCATATTTATTCTCCTTCCTCATCGACATAGGCGTAAATCGATACAGCGGTAATACCGTACGTTTCATGTTTTACTTGCGTTAAGCGTCCAATTCGTTTCGCGAGTTGTCCTTCCGCCCCGTGCTCAGCGACGACAAAGCCGTCTTGCTGTAACAGTTGATGAGCATCAATTATCCCAATGAGCGCTTCAAGCTGTTTATTTTTATAAGGTGGATCAAGAAAAATGAGGCGAAACGTCAATCCTCGTTTTATGATTGCTTTTAATGCTCGTTCGGCATCGTTGCGATAAATTTCCGCTTGATCTGTTAGGCGACAAGCGGTGACGTTCTTTTTTATCGTTTGAACAGCTTTGGCGTCATGATCAACGAAAATGACGCGATCAAGACCGCGGCTGAGCGCTTCAATACCGAGTCCACCGCTTCCACCGAATAAATCGAGCCCAATCCCTCCTGAAAAATACGGACCAATCATATTAAACATTGCTTCCTTTACTTTATCTGTCGTCGGGCGCGTTGTCATTCCCGGCACGGCTTGGAGCGGTTTGCCTTTACATTTCCCTGATATGACTCGCATCATGTTTCACCTCGCTTTTATGATCATAACATAACCGTCCAAAAGATGAACGATAGAAGGAAAAAATATGATAATTACGTATACAATGCAAAACAATGGTTATACTCATAGTAGCAACATCGTTGATGATGTTGTTGCCAACCACGGAGAAGACTTACGTTCCCCATAAGTTCTTCCTCCGGTTTCTCCTCTCCCTTTTTTCCTTCTCTTTTTCGGCTCGTCCGGAAAAGAATGGAAGGGTCCCTGCGGCATATGCCACAGGGCATTTTTTTTGCCCTATTGACCAATCACACGTATTTCTTCGCTCGTTTCACTAATGTAGACGGAAAACCATTTTGGGAATTCGGTTCGCTCCATGTATAACGTTCCGTCCCACTGTTGAATGACCGCCTCGGTGCCGTTAATAAAAAAGCGCCAACGTGCCCCATCTTTTTCAATAAATATCGCTTCGCCCGAACGTTGAACAGTATAGCCAAGCGTGCGCATAATCGGAACGAACGGAAACAGCTGCTGACCATCTTTTAATAACACATGAGCGGTCGGCAATTTTACTTCATTGACGACGAGCATTTTTCGTTCCGTGAATGTCATGTACGTCTCCTCATTTTGGAAAAACGTCGTATTCCCCCCATACGCCTTTCCTAGCCATTCATCTAACTTTTTCATCGTTAACGATTGACCATCGCTCGTTTGAACGAGCGTCCAAAACGTTTCTTGTTCTTCTTTCGTTAACGTTTGTTTCAATTGCTGCAACGCACGTTTTGCTTTTGTTGTGGCGGGCTCGGTTTTCGTCATATACGAAACGAGCAAATCCCATATCCAATCGGGGACAACGCTATTTGGAAAGCGCTGTTCTAACTGTACACGAACGTAAGCGCGCTGCACGTTGGAAAAAGAAGACGTATCCGGTATAATGACGAACGTCGGTGTCATGTACTGAAGACGAAATGGGGTGACGACAAGCGTCTGCACACCGTTTTGCTTCCAAAATGATCGCTCTGTATCGTTTAATGGCTTTGTCGTATAAATGCTAACATTTTCATCAAACGATGTGCGCAACGGCTTCGTTTGGAAATAAAGAGGAACGGTTTGTCCCCCTTTTTTCTCCCACATAAAAAACAAAAAAGACGGTTTATATACGTAGCCAATGAGCTTTCCGTCCGCCGCCCATATGCCTTTTGAATGAACGACGTCGGTGAGCGATACATTCATTTGTTGCTGTTGTGTCGTATGAAAACGAATGAGCCATTCTTTTATGAAAAGCGGCTCTTTTTGACCAACCATCACACGATAAGTGAGGGAAATCGTATGTGTATTTGGCACATGGACGATCGTCTTTCCGTTTTTTTGTTCCACGCATTGTTTTTGTTTTACACACGAAACATCTTTCACTTCTTTTGGGACAGTTACTTCGTATGTGTTCGTGACAGCCCCCCGTATATGATGAACGACTTCAATCGTTTTTCCGGTAAACGTTGCTTCAACGTCATGCTGGAGCACCGATTGCTTTGTCGCTTCCGTATGGTATTCGTCCCATTGATAATATAAAGCTCCTGCGCTAACCCCAAGGAAAAGGAGCGTTGAAATGAAAGCTATTCTCCACATACAATGGCTCCTTCATTAGCAGTTTTATATTATAACAATAGCAAAATTTCATTCCGTTGTCATACACCGTTTTCACTAATTGTCGAAAAAAGTTGAACGTGTTAAAGTTAAGAATGGAAAAACACATAAAGTGAGGGAATGAACAGATGATACAACGTTTCATTGAATTAGGAGAAGGATATTCTGACATTTATGAACTGATCGAAATCGCAAAGTCAAATCGGCACCGTTTATCCGGTTTGTTCGCCTTCCATACGATGAAAGACGGTAAAGCGCTCACATCGTTCGTCGTTGTGCTTCATCCGACCGATCCAGGCGATTTTCAACCGTTATACATTTGCCGCGAAGGCATTCCTCATCCGTCCGTTAAAGTGACGAAGCGATATGAGTTGTTTGTCGATTTAGCGAAGGAATTAAATCAAGAAATTATTCATTTAGATGTAAAGCCATCCACTTTTTTTGCTGATTTACAATTGTACTACCAGCATTTAATCGGCATTATGCGCATGAATCGGTTCATTCCGCCCCTACAATAAAAAGCGAAAGGATGTCACATGTGGACATCCTTTTATATTCCGTATTCATATTCTTTTTCTTTATCTGCTTTCGATTCGAATTCGACTTTCACATACGGGCGGTAGGACGGCTCTACTCGTTTCACAAACGGTAAAGAAGCAAGTTTTTTCATCACGCCTTCCGCTTCTTCCATATTGCAATATAAAACAGCATATTTTAGTCGTTTCGATACGTAATGAACGTTTCCGTATTTTCGTAATTGTTTGCTATGTTTTAACGAATAAAGCCAAACGATAATGCCTTGACGCATTGGAAACATGCGCCCATCCCCCCCTTTTTTCATTTCGTCCGACAGCCGCACGCTCCGCCAGATCCGCATCCTCCACCGCAAGATAAAGAATCAAAATACGGATTTCCGGTCGGCACTTTAATGTTTTCAGATACCGCACGACCGATCATCGTGCTAATTTCATCTAAAAGCGACTGCATCTCTTTCTCCGCCCGTTTAAACGCGGCAATCGGGTCATATAAATCTAATTCACGCTTTGCCTCGCGCACTTGTTTTGTCACTTCTTTGTAGTCTGGATGATATTTCCCAAAGCGCTGCACATCTTCATATCGTTCTTTTAACTGAACGAATCGACGAATAAGTTGCTGCGCCTTTTCATCTTGTTGCATATGATAAAAACAGCGACGATATTCCTCCGCCACGTCTGATTCGACAATCATTTTGCCAAGTTTTTCAGCAACATCTAACAACTGCAATCGTTCGATCGTTGCTACAAGCACGAGCAACACCTCCACAACCGTATCATAACACGATTTTCTCAACAAAACAAATAAGTCTGGTCGCCCCAGACTTATGGAATCGTTACCGTAAATTCGTGCGAAACGTGATACTTACTTGCATCGTTATGCACAAGCTCTAATCGGATCGTATGTTTCCCGACAGGCAAACCGCGAATAACGAAAGCGGCCGTTGTCGTTTCGCTCACCCTTTTCCCATTCACATAAATGTGAATGCGTCCTTGTCCGTTTTGTTTCGGACGTGTTCCTTTCGTAAACATAAATTGATCAACGATACATTCAACAAATACGTTATTTCCTTTGACATGATGTTTGACAAACAACGTTTGCTTTTGTTCAGCAAAAGCGGTGTCGTAATCGTTCATATATGTGGAAAACAATAGCGCGATACATAAAAAAAAGAAGCGCAACACGTTCACCATCCTTTCGTAGTGATAGTGTTTGCGTTTCTCGTTTAATTATGAGTGTCCTTCATCAGTTTCATCATCGCCATCATCATTTTTGCCATTTCAATTGTTTGAACGACTTGTTCGACTTTATGTGGCAACGTCTGTCTTGCCTCTTTTTCCATTTCTTTTATATCCATCGGTCGTCTCGCTAGCCGACGATACCATGACGGATGTTCACGCAAAAATTGATGAAGCTTTGGCTTTGCGACAATATATTCGTACACATCTTTTCTCATCCGTTATCTCCTTAATCTTTTCGAAACGAAAACGGGTCTTTTTTTGTATGTTGCATTTGACGGACGACTTCTTGAATGGACGCAATCGCTTGTTGAACGTTTGTAATGTACGTTTGAAGTTCATTCACGTCAAGATGTTTTAAATAACTGGCTAACTTTTGGACGAGAGCTCCTTGTTCATCTTTCTCAGCTGCGGATCGATACGCATCCCACATATCATCGTCCTCGCCAAATACGTACCAATCGTTATATAACTCCTTCCACGTTTTTTTTCCTTGGCGCACCTCTTCAATGAGTTTCGGATGTTTTTTCACAAACTGTTTAAATTGTTTAATGGACATATCGGTCGCTCCTTTCTAGTTTGTTTGCCTACCATATATTACGACCGAATGAGCGATGCGTGCGCCTATTTTGGTTGGGAAAAAGGACGAATAAAGTTTTGTGTATAATGCCGCTTATACACGCCTACTCCTAAATGCGTCAATTCTTCATTTAACAACGTTTGGCGATGGCTTCGACTATTTAACCATGCTTCAACAACAGCAGGTGCATCCATATATTCTGCCGCAATGTTTTCTCCCGCGACTTCAAATGGAATGTTTGCTTTTGTAAGCCGCTGTTGCAAATCACCAGTTGTTGGCGATTCGTGCGCAAAAAAATTGTTTTCTGCCATATCTTTACTATGTTCATATGCTACTTTCGCCACGCGCTCGTCCCATGTCAACGGGGGAACGCCATGACGTGTACGCATCACGTTCGTTATGTCAAAAATTTGTTTCGCACTCGCTTGTTCCACTTGTTTTTCCATCGTTTCATCAAGTGTGACTTCCGGCAGCGGTCCACGATATTCCAATTCGTACGGGCGAATCTTCACTAACGTCTCTCCATCGATCCATCGAACGCTTGATAAACGGCCGGTAAAACGGTCAATATATAACTGGACATATGCATCGCCAAACGAAAGAAGCGGTTGAATCATTAAATCTTCTTCCGTTAGTTGGAAGCGATACACCCCATCGTCAAGTTGCACATGAATCGTATCGTGGAGCGGCATCGTTTGCAATAAGTCGTTGATGGAGCGATTTAATTGAAATGGGGCGACATCTACCTCAGGTCCGCACGCATAAATGGTGACGACTCGTCCATTAAGTATGCCGATTTGCATATACGTTTTCGGGTCGTTATACACCCACCAGACGTAACCGTAAGCGGACGGATCGATACGGGCAGGTTGTCCAAATGTTTTCTTCACTTCCTCTTCCGTTTTGCCGATCCATGCCCCTAATCCTTCCGCAGCGATCGTATCGCTTCTTTGTTCACTTTTGAAAGATGCGTCGTTTAACGGAGCTTGTTCATCAGCTGGTGAAAAATAAAACATCGCAATAAAAATAATGATAAGGGCAACTATCCAACGCATGCATCATTCTCCCTCAGTTGCTTAATATACTTCCATTATATACAGCTTATCTATCTCACAACACTAAAAAATAAGGCTATGCGAAAACATAGCCTTAAAACTTCCATTAATGGTATTGTGATATTTCTGTTAGCGCCTCTCCTGCTTGTTCGTCGCTTGCTTCATGAACGGCTAAATCGCCGAGCGACATCATCCCGACAAGCGTATCCCCTTCAACGACAGGTAAACGGCGAATTTGATGTTTTGCCATTAAACGAGCCGCCTCGCTGACAGAAGCGTCGGGTGAAATCGTCACAAGCTGTTCACTCATCACTTCTGTGACAGCTGTTGAACCAGGCTTTTTCTCAGCAATGCCGCGCACAACTAAATCGCGATCCGTCACAATGCCAATGAGTCGATTTCCATCTGTAATTGGAATGGCGCCGACGTTATAATCGCGCATTTTGACCGCTGCTTCGTACATATTATCAAGCGGCGTGCAACATTCGACTTCTGTCGTCATCATCTCTTTTACTTTTGGCATATTCATCTCTCCTTTCGCACATTAGTTTCACCAAAATCGGAACAATTATGAAGCTCGTCATTGAAAGTTATGCGCTTTCGTACTATTATTAATGGAGGAATGTTTTATTTTACATAAGGGGGATATGAACGATGCGCTTTGAAAATACAGGTATTGAAAATCAAACAGCGCCACTAACACGTTTAGACGAACTCATGGAAAGCCTCGGCTTCGTGCGTGCAGGTCAATGGGATTACGACCGTGTCACATATGACCGCAAATTCGAGATTAAAAACGATGTGTTTTATTTACGTGTGCAAGGCTATGCGATTGAAGGGGATGTTGGCAGTCGCCATGCAGTCATTAAGTTAATGAAGCCGCTACTTGGCAAACATTATTATCCACATGGTGTCGAATATGGTGAGGGGGAAAACTTTCCTTCGTCATTAGTGAGCCAATGTGAAGCAATTTTAGCGAAGGTAAAAGAAGGCCTTGCTGGCATAAACGCATGAGCACGCTCATGCGTTTTTTCCGTCAACAAGCCGACGAACGTACAGATGCACAGCAAAAACTTCTTTTCCTGTCATTTCGTATATGTCGTCAATGACTTGTTTTTGAATATGTTCACAGAAAGCGAGCATATTTTGCTTCATTTTGAACGAAACTGTCATATGAATCATCAGTCGCTTTTGTTGCTCATATACTTTCACGTCTTCTAATATGACATCATCAAACGGTTGTACACTCATCGCAACAATCGTTATAATGGGTTTATGCATATACATCCTCCATACGATTTATGAAATGAAAGCAGGTGTCGTTTCGTTGTTTGAGAAAATTCCAAAGCGGTCTATATACATGATTGTTATTTTACTTGCGATCGTTTTACTCACATACTGGGTCGCTCCAATTGCCGTTCCGATTTTATTCGCATTGATTACTGCCGTTTTTTTAGAGCCAGCAGTGAAAGTAGCACAGCAACGGCTCGGGTTTAAGAGACAGTCCGCTACTCTTCTTGTGTTTAGTTTATTTACGCTATTTATGTGTTTAAGCGGTTACTTTATTATTACAAAAATTGTGACAGAAGCGTTTCACTTTTTTAGAAACTCACCGCTATATTTGAATGAAATGATTGCGGGATGGAATGAACTTGTCGCTCGCTGGTACAAGCAGACAGAAAAATTGCCGCCGTTTGTTGTGGCGGAATTAAGTCATCAAGTCGATTTGTTTTTAACAAAATTAAAAACGCAGCTAACCGCTTCATTGAGCTTGAATAAAGTAAGCGCGCTTGTGGCAAACGTTCCAAAGTTTTTAATTAACTTTCTCGTTTATTTAATTACTTTATTTTTATTTATGCACGATTTACCGAAAATACGAGAGGCGATTTTTTCTCATTTAACAGAAGAAACGAAAGAAAAAGTACATTTTATGATGTCGCGTCTATCGTACGTCGTATTTGGCTTTTGGAAAGCGCAATTTCTCGTCAGCTTAATTATTTTTGCCGTATCCCTCGTCGGACTGTTGCTCATTACACCGAAAGTGGCGTTATTTACCGCTTTTATTATTTGGGTGATCGACTTTATTCCGATCATCGGCTCTATTATCGTTATGGCACCATGGGCCATTTTCCACTTCGTCACAGGCGATACAGTATTAGCGACAAAACTATCAATTCTCGGTGTCATTTTGCTCATTTTACGCCGAACGATTGAGCCGAAAGTGATGGGGGCGCATATCGGATTATCACCGTTAGCTACGCTTATTTCGATGTATTTAGGTGTGAAAATAATGGGGGCGCTCGGTCTTATTTTGTTTCCGCTGTTGCTCATCGGCATAAAATCTGCCAAGGAAGCAGGTATTATTAAATTTAACTTTAAACTGTAAAGAGGGTGAATGTTCACCCTCTTTTTAAAATCCTAAAATCGCTTTAATAACCGATGTCGTTTCACCGCCGCGGTAAAAGACGTATAACAATAAATAGACGGCTACGCCTGTCGTTGCGGTGAAAAACCAGACGACGCTCGTGATCGGACCAATTTTTTTATGGCGCAACCAATTTTTTTTCACAGCAGAAAGCAACGTGACAATGCCGAAAACGGCGCCAGCCGTCGCTAAAAAAATGTGGAAAAACAAAAAGATCGTATAATATATTTTTATATCGTCTGGACCACCGAAGCTCGTATTGCCGATAAAAATGGTGCGCGACAAGTAAATGATAAAAAATGCGAGCGCAAAAGCAGCAGCAAGCCACATCGTTTTCTCATGCTTTTTTACTTGCTTTTGTCGAATAAAATACCAGCCAACCGCTACAAGAATAGCGCTGATGACGATAAAGCTTGTACTAATGGTAGGTAAAATTGGTAACGAACCCATAGTTTCCCCTCTCTAACCTATGATTTTGTCGTTTGCATGGCGATATTTTCTTCATCTCTTTCTTTTCGATACCATTCAATAAAAATGTAAAACAACATAACCCCATATACAATTTCTTGGATAATTTTCATTAATACGCCACCGAGCTGTTGATCGTGCAACAGCGACATCGAGCTAAACATTTCTGGTCCGCTTAATTCAAGCGACGATAACGTCGTTTGCGGAACGCAAAGCGCTAAAGCGTTTATCCAAGCAGCTGGATCGTAATACGTCGCATATAACGGTGTATCCGCGAAAATAATAAGCGCACAAGCGGGTGTAAGCAACACGCCGTCCGCAAAAATATACCCTATTTTTTTCAACCCAGATAATGTGGAAAAACCGCGCACTTCGTTGACGAGCGGCCACCACATCATCATCGCCGCGATAAAAATGGCTGTCGTCATAAGTGCATGCAACCACATATTTGTTTTCACGACATCGAAAATCAAAGGCACATGGTATAACGAGAAAATACCATTAAACAAAAATAACGCAATCAACGGTCTCGTGAAAAATGCAAACGTCGACCGAATGATTTGAATGCGAAAAAGCGCTTCAAACATCCACGAAGGAATGCCTTTAATAAGAAGCGGTGGAACGATCAAATAAAGCACAGCCATTTGCGTCATATGCGCGCTAAACATTAAATGCCCTAACAAGTCAACTGGAGAACCTTTACAAATATAAAGCAAAACAATCGCAGTCACAAACAACGTTTTTTGTTTCGTCGTCGTTTGTTCTTTTGCACGGTTGACAAGCCAAAAATACGCGATCGTTACAGCAACTAAAGAAACGAAAAAGTAAGGACTCCACATCGCTTCAAAACCAAATATACTTAACGGCATCATACTCACCTCGCTTTTTTTCCGACTTTATTATACTACAAACGTAACAAACGTGAAAAGAAAAGAAGCTAGCACACGCTAGCTTCTTTAAATCCAGACGATCGTTAAAAACGCCCAAATCGTAACGAACGCAACAACTACACCGCCATACAAGAAAAGCGCTGGAAGTTCATGTCCTTTATGGCTCATATGCATAAAGTAATACAGTTGGAAAATGACTTGTACGACCGCTAACAATAAAATGAACGGTACAGAAAACCAAGCGGAAAATCCTTCATATCCAACCGCAAAAAAGGCGATGAGCGTTAAGAAAATCATTAACGTAAATGAAACAATTTGATGTTTCATTTCTTCTGCATTTTTTTTGCGACGATACGCTACATCTACTTTTGGGTTTTGTACATGTGTATGATTTGCCATACAATCACCCCACCATTCCCATTAAGTATACGACCGTGAAAATGAACACCCAAACGACGTCGATAAAGTGCCAATATAAGCTTGCGACGTAAAACTTCGGTGCATTATATAAGTTTAACCCACGTTTCGCGTTACGAATCATTAACGTTAAAATCCAAAGCAAACCGAACGCTACGTGCCCACCGTGTGTACCAACAAGCGTATAAAACGCTGAAGAAAAGGCGCTTGTTGAAAACTTAAATCCTTCATGCACGTACTCTGTAAACTCGTAAATTTCAAGCGCTAAAAATCCGGCGCCAAGCAATACGGTAATGCCGAGCCAAAGCTGCATTTTTTTGAAGTCGAAGTTGCGCATATGATGCATCGCATATACGCTCGTTAAGCTGCTTGTTAGTAACAGCATCGTCGCTAAAAAGACGATCGGCATTTGGAATAATTCTTTCGCAGATGGACCGCCTGCCACAGAATCTTTTAACGCTAAATATGTGGCGAAGAGAGAGGCGAACAATACCGTCTCTCCGCCGAGGAAAAACCAAAAACCTAAAAACTTATTTTTCCCTTCAAGGGTCGCTTTTTCAGGCTCTGCCGGAAACGTCTCCGGCGTTAATTTTTCTTCCACATGCATTATGCCCCAGCCCCCTTCTTCTCCGCTTCCATTACTTCTTCTTTATGAATATGGAAGCCGTGGTCATCAATAATTGAACGGAAGAACATCGCACCGAGCGTAATGAGCAAGCCGAATACGCCAACTGGTGTTCCCCACGCATGATCTTGATGGAACAAGAAACCGAATGCGGCTACAAATAAGCCGAGCGAAATAACAAACGGTAAAATGGATGGATTCGGCATATGAATGTCACCGAGCGGCTCTGCCGGTGTTAAGCCTTTTTTGCCTTCCATTTTTTCAATCCAATACGCATCTAAGCCACGCACAAGCGGCGTTTGCGCAAAGTTGTACTCTGGCGCTGGCGAAGATACTGCCCATTCAAGCGTGCGTCCATCTTCCCAAGGGTCGTTGCCTACTCGTTTTCCTTTTACTGTTGTAATGACAACGTTTGCTAATAACACGACTGTACCTGCCGCCATGAAAAATGCACCGACTGTACTAATCATGTTTCCTGTTTCAAATCCTTGGCCAGGCAAGAACGTGAATACGCGGCGTGGCATACCCATTAAGCCTAGGAAATGTTGAATAAAGAACGTTAAATGGAATCCGATAAAGAACAACCAGAATGTCACTTTTCCTAGTTTTTCATCTAACATTTTCCCGAACATTTTTGGCCACCAATAGTGTGCCCCTGCAAGTAGCGCGAATACAACCCCACCAACGATAACGTAGTGGAAGTGCGCAACGACGAAATAGCTATCGTGATATTGATAGTCTGCTGCCGCTGTGGCGTTCATCACCCCTGTCACCCCACCGATGACGAACGATGGAATGAACGCGACCGCATACATCATTGGCGTTGTGAAGCGAATGCTTCCGCCCCACATCGTAAATAGCCAGTTGAAAATTTTAATTCCTGTCGGAACGGCAATCGCCATTGTCGCAACCGCAAAGATCGCGTTAGCAATCGGGCCCATACCAACGGTAAACATATGGTGCGCCCACACCATGAATCCTAAAAATCCGATTAACACCGTCGCAAATACCATCGATGAATAACCGAATAAACGTTTACGTGAAAACGTCGCAAAAATTTCTGAGAAAATACCGAACGCTGGTAAGACGAGAATGTATACTTCTGGGTGACCGAAAATCCAGAACAAGTGCTCCCAAATGATCGTATTTCCACCAAGCGCTGGGTCAAAAAAGTTTCCACCAAATAAACGGTCCATCATCATGAAAATTAAACCGACTGTTAATGGCGGGAACGCGAATAAAATGAGCGCAGATGTGACAAATGTTGCCCATGTGAACATCGGCATGCGCATATATGTCATTCCTGGCGCGCGCATATTGATGATCGTCACGAGGAAGTTAATTCCTCCGATCAACGTCCCTAAACCAGAAATTTGTAATCCTAATACGTAAAAGTCAATGCCGTGCGTTGGTGATGCAAGAGATAACGACGCGTAAGATGTCCAACCCGCATCAGGTGCTCCACCTAAAAACCAAGATAAGTTTAAAAATACACCACCGAAGAAAAATAACCAAAATCCAAGCGAGTTTAAAAACGGAAACGCTACGTCACGCGCACCGATTTGAATCGGTACAACCGCGTTCATCATCGCGAACACAAGCGGCATCGCCGCAAGGAAAATCATCGTCGTTCCGTGCATCGTCAACACTTCATTGTAAAACCCTGCGCTAATGAAGTCGTTGTTTGGCACGGCGAGCTGAATGCGAATAATCATCGCTTCTAAACCGCCAAGCAAGAAGAAAATTCCGCCGGCGATCAAGTACAAAATCGCAATCTTTTTATGGTCTACTGTCGTTAAGTAGTCCCAAATGACTGCGCCGACACCTTTTTTCCGAGCTAACGTACTCACAGTTTAACCTCCCTTTATCGATAATCCCCTTACTCAACTGATAATGTCATTAAGTATTTTGTTAATGCTTCAAGTTCTTCATCAGATAATGCTGGATAAGTACCTGTCATTTTGTTGCCTGGCTTCACTTTCTCTGGATCTTTTAACCAAGCTTTTAAGTTTTCTTCGTTATGTTCTAAAATGCCGGCAATGCGAGAACGGTCGGCAAAGTCCGCTAAGTTTGGCGCAAGGCGAGCTTGCTCTGGACGACCGTCAACCGGTGTAACAGCGTGACAGCCAATACAGCTTTTATTGAAAATTTCTTCCCCTTGTTTCACAACAGGATCTGTTGAAGCAACAGGTTTTGCATTTTTCATTTTTTCTACCCATTGATCAAACTCAGCGCGAGGAAGCGCCTTCACTTTGAAGTCCATTAATGCGTGTGACGGACCGCAAAGCTCCGCACATTTTCCGTAAAATAGACGTCCTGCCTCTTCGGCACGTTTGTCATCAAATGTGAGGAAAAATTGGTTCGTATTATCTGTATTTGTATCCATTTTTCCTCCAACGGCAGGAATCCAGAACGAGTGTTTGACGTCAGATGCTTTTAAGTTAAAATACACGCGTTCATCTGTTGGAACGACTAAATCTTGGCTTGTAATAATGCCGTAATCTGGGTACTCAAACTCCCACCAGTACAAATTCGCGCGCACGTTGACGACAACAACGTCGCGTTCTTTTTTGTTCATCGGTTTTACATCCGCCAATTTAAACGTGTATAAAACCGTCGGAACAGCTAAGATGATTAGTAAAATAATCGGAATAACTGTCCAAATAATTTCAAGCGTATGGCTTCCTTCTACTTGTTTTGGAATTTTGTTTTCTTCCCCTTTACGACGACGGAAGCGAGTCACGACGTAAAGGAAGATGATTGTTACAACCGCAATGACGATGACCATAATGGCCGTGCTGAGCAGCATAAGCTTGTACTGCATGTCAGCTACTTCTCCTGCTGGCTGAAGCGTCGATAAAAACGGCTTACCGCAACCAGCTAGCAAAAGCGCCATGGCGGAGACAAGAGAAACCAAGCGCCAATTTCGTAGCCACTTCTTCATAGCCTAATCAAACCCCTCTTTCGATTATGAAATAAAGTGAAATATATACATTCTTTCTTTACAAAAAGAAAGAATTGTAAACTTTTTAATCAATGGTGACAATGACCATCGTCACAAATAAAATCGTTAAATAATTCAATGAATAAATGAACATCCATTTCGCCCATTTCATATCGTCTTTCATCTTAAAACCTGCTAATCCAAGAGCTAGCCAACCGACATTTAATAGCGTGGCGATGACCATAAACGGAACGCCCAGTGAAAATAAGTAAAACGGAAGCGGTAAAAGCGCCACAATCCAAATGACAATTTGCCGTTTTGTCATCGCAAATCCGTGAACGACAGGAAGCATCGGAATGCCTGCTGCACGATACTCCTCACATCGCTTCATCGCCAGCGCTAAAAAGTGTGGCGGTTGCCATAAAAACATAAGCAAAAACAAAATGACTGGAACGATATGAAATCCGTCATCGACCGCTGTCCAGCCAATGACGGGCGGAACTGCGCCAGAGACGCTTCCGATGACCGTATTGAACGTATTGCTTCTTTTCGACCACATCGTATATAAAAAGACGTACGTCACGACGCCAACTAATCCAATGATGGCGGCGGTGACAGTCGTCATAAGCAAACTGATCGTACCGACCGCGACGAGAAGAATGCCAAACCAGA
This sequence comes from Anoxybacillus dikiliensis, assembly GCF_050613275.1. Taxonomy (GTDB): domain Bacteria; phylum Bacillota; class Bacilli; order Bacillales; family Anoxybacillaceae; genus Anoxybacillus. The sequence goes on along the minus strand of NZ_CP187112.1, from coordinate 911,672 downwards.
GTACGCGCTTCGGCTCTACGCTTCCGCTTACCGTCGGGCGACCTTTTGTCCGCTCCATCAAATGATCAATATCGCGATCAATGAAATTATTTAACGCACATGAACCTGCAATGACGAGCGCAGATCCAATGAGCGCAAAAAACACCGTATGCAAGTTGCTTAAAAAACCTTTCCCAGTAAAATGAAGGGCTAGCCAAAGTCCCGTAAACGTCGTAATTAAATTGGAATTGACAATGCCAATTTTTACGACAGCCAATATATCTTTTAGTACACCTGATTGGATTTTCGTCGTTTTTACATCCTCGACTACATCCGCCATCTGCCGCCACTCCTCTCTCATGCCTTTGAAGGCGTTTCCATTCTATACACGATAACGATATGTCGTCTCTGTATATTAAAGCACATTTCTCCGTCAAATTGTGAACTTTTTTTGTCTTAATTGTGTCGAATTTGTGTCAAAATGATATTGTTACAATGAAAACGTTGAAAAACAGCCGCATTTATATTTCTAGCAAACTCCGTCCAAATATTCAACTACATTTGTCACGTTTGTTATATTGTAAAATAATAAAACTTTGCGCTTTTCGACATTTTCCGCTAATATGAGGATAGAATTTCTTCACACTCATTTCACATTTATTATACAGTTTTTACTAGGTATTTGCTAGATAAAATTTCTCGTTAAGGAAGTGGATACATTGCAACGGCTTTTAAAATGGTTTGCGGTAGCGACAACAATCGGCATGCTTTTCGTTTTAATCGGTGGGGCGCTTGTGACAAAAACAGGCTCAGGCATGGGGTGCGGTCGTTCGTGGCCGCTTTGTCACGGGCAGCTCATCCCATCGAACATTACGGCTGAACTTCTGATTGAATTAAGCCATCGCGTCGTTTCAGGCGTCGTCGGGCTGATGGTGCTTATTTTATCTGTTTGGGCATGGAAAGCGATCGGTCATATTCGTGAAACAAAATTTTTGGCCGTCGTTTCGTTCGTGTTTCTCGTTTTGCAAGGGCTTATTGGAGCGGCGGCGGTCGTGTGGGGACAATCGGACGTCGTGCTTGCGCTTCATTTCGGCATTTCGTTAATTTCGTTTGCGGCTGTCTTTTTGTTAACGTTGTTTATTTTTGAAGTAGATAAAAAATTTGACGCCGCATCCGTTGTGCTCGATCGCACGATGACATTTCATATTTATGGCATTATTGCGTATTGCTATATCGTCGTCTATACCGGGGCGCTCGTTCGCCATAAACAAGCGAGTTTAGCGTGCCCAAGTTGGCCGTTTTGCGCACAAACGCGCCTATTCCCGACGCAACTACATGAATGGGTGCAAATGGGACACCGCTTTGCAGCGGGATTATTGTTTCTTTGGATTTTATGGGCAACGATATATGCGATCAAACGATATAAACATCAGCCAATTATGTACTGGGGCTGGCTTATCGCACTCATTCTCGTCAGCTGTCAGGTCGCAACAGGGGCGCTTGTCGTCTTTACGGGATTAAACTTATACGTCGCCTTAGCTCACGCGTTTTTCATTTCATGTTTATTTGGTGTATTAAGCTACTTCGTACTACTGGCGACACGTAGCAAAAAAGAAAAAGAGGTCGGGCATCAAGCCGTTCCATCTGCCGTATTAAAAATCGAGTAGGAGGAGGTGATTAACCTCCGTCCTCTCACACCACCGTACGTACGGTTCCGTATACGGCGGTTCAATCAAGATCAATGACGCAAGAATTCATAACGTTCTTGTAGACTTTTGAGCCCTTGGTCATTCCAGTAGGAGTTTCCAAGGGTTCTGTGTAAGATGGGGCTATTTGAAATACGCCAATATCCTTTCCGACTATTTCCCCATTCATACGCTTTCCACGAAGGAACTCCCAATTTGATCAAGTTTCGTATCCTCGTTTTTGGTGTTTTCCAACTTTTCCATAAGCACATACGAAGTCTTCGACGAATCCACCCGTCCATTTTCCGAAAGATTGATTTCGTATCCGCCAGCGCAAAGTACCCACACCATCCGAATAAATACTGATTCAGTTTCTGAATTCGGTATTCCATGGAATATGGCATCTTTCTCGAGGTGATTTCTCGTACTTTCTTCTTCATTCGTTTGAGACTTTCTTCTGCCACTCGAATCTTGGGCTCTTCGGCATCGATAAAACTGAATCCAAGAAACTTTCGTTTCCAAGGACGGTCTACTGCCGACTTTTTCTCATTCACTTTTAGGCGAAGTTTACGTTCGATGAATCGTTGAACGCTTGCCATTGTTCGTTCTCCTGCCCTTTTTGATTTTACGTAAATGTTACAGTCGTCTGCGTAACGAACGAATTGATGTCCTCTTTTCTCTAATTCTTTATCCAGCTCATCAAGGACGATGTTGGAAAGGAGCGGACTTAATGGACCACCTTGTGGCGTTCCTTTCTCTGTACTTGAAACCACTCCATGAATCATGACACCCGACTGCAAGTACTTGCGGATTAATTTTAATAACGGTTTATCGTGGATTCTTTTCGCCAATGTGCTCATAAGTCTGTCGTGGTTGACCTGATCAAAGAACTTTTCCAAATCGATGTCTACAACCCATCGGTATCCTTCTTTGATATATCCTTGTGCTTTCCTCACTGCATCATGGGCACTTCGATTTGGGCGAAAGCCATAGCTATGTTCGGAAAACATCGGGTCATATATCTTCGACAATACTTGGGCAATCGCCTGTTGAATCAAACGGTCTGTCACGGTTGGGATACCTAGTAACCGAACACCGCCATCAGGCTTCGGGATTTCGACTCTTCGGACAGGCATCGGTTCATAGGTACCTTTGAGAATCGCTTCTTTGATGGACTGCCAGTTTTCGACGATGTGCGTTCGCAGGTTTTGTACGGGCATCATATCTACTCCATGGCTGCCCTTATTTTGTTCTACTCGTTTCAATGCGAGAAGCATGTTCTCTCGTGACAGGATTTGATTCAAAACCATCGTTATTCTTCCTTCCGTAAATAGCTGTTCTTCTTATGCCAGTCGTCACTCCACCCTCCAAAAGATCCCCCACGGGATTCACCGTTTCCTTTCTCTTGGGAGGTCCTATGTTTTCTGTGTTCATCGTGACGGACTGAATGCCAAGGGCTATTTTCTCTTGATTGTTCAGTCCTTCCGAATCGTTCTAGACCGATTCGTACTATGACCTCTGCTGACTTCTGATGATTCAGCTACTTATCGCTAAGTAGGTTGTGAAGGGTACTTCACGTATCCATCAGACCTCCTCGGGTAAGAGTGCAATCTTTCCTTCCATCTATCTGCTTCATTTACTCTGTATCACCTTCGGCAGAAAGGACTTTGTTTTGTTTAGCAAACTCATCCAATGATACCTAGCCTTATATGAAGTTCGTGTTCCTCAGACCGGAAGTTTGCCGCTCGCTTCCTTCAGATTCCGTGTCGCCACGGACACCCTTGCGTTAAGCTAACTGCTACTTCTGCCTTCGCAGTTCGGGACTTTCACCCTAGAGATTGCACCCATGCCGAGCACACTAAAAGAACGAGGGATTCCCTCGTTCTTTTATTTTTCCGCTAATTCAATTAACAAATCGCCTGTTTGGATGGCGTCGCCACCTTTGACGTAAATATCTTTCACAATACCAGAAAACGGTGCTTGCACGGTCGTTTCCATTTTCATCGCTTCCGTAATCATTAAATGGTCACCTTTTTTCACTTTTTCCCCTTTTTCAACGAGCACTTTCACGACTGTCCCCGGCATCGTCGCAGCAATATGGTTCGGATTGTTGCGATCCGCTTTCACGCGCGCAACGACCGTTGTTTTAATGCTTTCGTCTTTCACGACGATTTCGCGCGGTTGACCGTTTAACTCAAAGTACACGACTCTTGTTCCGTCCGCTTGTGGCTGGCCGATTGAGACGAGCTTGACGATTAACGTTTTTCCTTTTTCGATTTCAATTTCAATTTCTTCACCGAGACGCATGCCGTATAAAAACGTCGGCGTATCCAAAACAGATACGTCCCCAAACTGCTCAACGGTGCGCGCATATTCCACAAACACTTTCGGATATAGCGCATAAGCTAACACATCATAGTCAGTCACTTCACGCTGGACGATATGATATAACTCTTCGCGCAACTTTTCAAAATCGACAGGCTCTAACAGCTCCCCAGGACGAACGGTAATCGGTTCGCGTCCTTTTAAAATGATGCGCTGCAACGTTTCTGGAAATCCGCCGTGCGGCTGACCGAGATAGCCTTCGAACAGTTCAACGACGGAATCAGGAAAATCAAGCGTTTCCCCGCGCTCGTAAATGTCTTGTTCGGTTAAATTGTTTTGAACCATATATAACGCCATATCGCCAACGACTTTCGACGATGGCGTCACTTTCACGATGTCGCCAAACATGTCGTTCACGCGACGATACATTTCTTTTACTTCGTCCCAACGGTCACCTAAACCGACCGCTTTCGCTTGTTGTTGTAGGTTGCTATATTGTCCGCCCGGCATTTCGTGCATATACACTTCCGTATGCGGCGCGTTCATGCCGCTCTCAAAATCGACGTAATATTTCCGCACATCTTCCCAATAGCGCGACAACTTTTCAAGCGATGCGATATCGACTTCCGGTGCGCGTTCTGTCCCTTCAAGCGCATAATAAAGCGTATTGGCGCTCGGCTGTGACGTTAAACCGGCCATCGCACTTACCGCTACGTCAACAATATCGACTCCTGCCTCAATCGCTTTTGCGTACGTGTAAATGCCGTTTCCACTCGTATCGTGCGTATGCAAATGAATCGGAATGTCGACGACTTCTTTTAAGGCGGAAATAAACGTATAGGCCGCTTGCGGCTTTAATAGTCCCGCCATATCTTTAATGGCTAAAATATGGGCGCCCGCTTGCTCAAGTTCTTTCGCTAAGTTTTTATAGTAATCGAGGTTGTATTTTGTACGGGCTGGGTCAAAAATATCACCTGTATAGCAAATAGCTGCTTCAGCAACTTTTCCTGTTTGACGTACCGCATCAATGGCAACTGTCATTCCTTTTACCCAGTTTAAGCTATCGAAAATGCGGAATACGTCAATGCCCGCTTCGGCTGACTTTTTCACAAACTCGCGAATGACGTTGTCTGGATAGTTTTTATATCCGACCGCATTCGATGCACGAAGCAACATTTGGAACAAGACGTTTGGAATTTTTTCACGCAATTGAATAAGCCGCTCCCACGGGTCTTCTTTTAAGAAGCGATACGCGACATCGAACGTCGCCCCACCCCACATTTCCATCGAAAAGAGTTGCGGCCATAAACGCGCAGTCGGCTCCGCGATACGCAACAAATCGTTTGTGCGCACGCGCGTCGCTAACAGCGATTGATGAGCATCACGAAACGTCGTATCCGTAAGCAATACACGGTTTTGCTCTTTAATCCATCGCACAAGCCCGTCCGCGCCATGTTCATCTAATATGTGTTTCGTCCCTTTTGGCATCGGTTCGATATAGTTCACTTTCGGGATGCGCGGAGGGTCAAACACCGGTTTTTTCTTTTTCCCGATGCCCGGAAAGCCGTTGACTGTCACTGTTCCGATATACGACAACATTTTCGTTCCGCGGTCTTTACGCTTCGGGAAAATAAATAGCTCAGGCGTCGTATCAATAAATGACGTATCGTATTCGCCTTTTAAAAACTTCGGATGTTGAACGACGTTTTCTAAAAACGGAATGTTCGTCTTAATGCCGCGAATACGAAACTCGCGCAAGTTGCGCAACATTTTTGCCGCCGCTTGTTCAAACGTGAGCGCCCACGTCGTCACTTTGACTAACAGCGAATCGTAATATGGGGTAATGACCGCCCCTTGAAAGCTATTTCCAGCATCTAAACGGACGCCGAAGCCGCCGCCGGAACGATATGCCATAATTTTCCCAGTATCCGGCATAAAGTTGTTTAACGGATCTTCCGTTGTCACGCGCGATTGAATCGCATAGCCGTGAACAAAAATTTGTTCTTGCTTTGGAATACCTACTTTTTCGCTATGTAGCGCATGTCCTTCCGCAATTAAAATTTGCGATTGCACAATATCAATGCCAGTAATCATTTCCGTAATCGTATGTTCGACTTGAATGCGCGGATTGACTTCAATAAAGTAAAATTCATCGCCAGAAACGAGAAACTCAACCGTTCCCGCGTTCACGTATTGTACGTTTTTCATCAATTTTACTGCCGCTTCGCAAATGTTTTCGCGGAGCGCTTTCGAAAGCGACACGCTTGGCGCTACTTCAACGACTTTTTGATGGCGGCGCTGCACCGAGCAATCTCGGTCGTATAAGTGAACGATATTGCCGTATGCATCACCTAAAATTTGTACTTCAATATGTTTTGGACGTTCGATTAATTTTTCGACATATACTTCATCGCTACCAAATGCCGCTTTCGCCTCTGATTTGGCGCGCTCGTACGCTTCTTTCACTTCCGCTTGCGAACGAACGATGCGCATCCCACGACCACCGCCGCCTAACGCAGCTTTAATGATCATCGGATAACCGTATGTCTCACCAAAGCGCAACACGTCCTCCAAGCTTTGCACAGGGCCATCGCTTCCCGGAATAACCGGAATGCCCGCTTGTTTCGCTTGGTGGCGCGCTTTCACTTTATCGCCGAACATATCTAAATGTTGTTGGCGCGGTCCGATAAAAATGATACCTTCCTCTTCACATCGTCTCGCAAATTCGATGTTTTCCGATAAAAAGCCGTAGCCCGGATGAATCGCATCGACATCATGCATTTTCGCGATTTCGATAATGCCTTCGATGTCTAAATAAGCTTCAATCGGCTTTTTTCCTTCTCCAACTAAATACGCTTCATCCGCTTTGTAGCGATGATACGATCCGGCATCTTCACGCGAGTAAATCGCAACGGTGCGAATGCCGAGCTCATTGCACGCGCGAAACACGCGAATCGCAATTTCCCCACGGTTTGCAACAAGTACTTTTTGAATACGCCTCATTATGCATCCTCCCCCTATTGTTCATATAAAAACTATAACGAATTTTCTGTATTTGTAAATAGGATTACGAAAAAGAAATATCATTTTTTTGAATATTACTTTGTTTTTCTGTTTTATGTTTCCGTTCGTAATTTGTTACCGCCGCGATGTTCGCCAGCACTCCCGCACACATCATAAGTAAAACGAGCGACGATCCGCCGTAGCTGACAAACGGAAGCGTCACCCCTGTAAGCGGGATAATACCTGTCACCCCACCGAGATTGATGAACGATTGAATGCCGATCATTGCGGAAATACCGATAGCTAATAAACTGCCGAACGCATCTGGACATCTCCTTGCAATGACAAAGCCACGCAATACGATAAACGACAGTAAAATAAAGACGAATGAAACGCCGAATAAACCAAGCTCCTCTGCGATGACTGCCATAATAAAGTCGGTATGCGCTTCTGGCAAATAGCCGTATTTTTGAATGCCTTGTCCAAGACCGAGACCTTTTAGTCCCCCGTTTGCGATTGCAAAATATGAGTTAATGAGTTGATATCCTTCTTTTTGTGCGTATGCAAACGGATCTAAAAAGCTGTACAGCCGCGCCTTGCGCACCTCAGTAAAAACTTTATCATATATGAACGGAAGGGATAAGAGAAAAACAATTCCGAATAATACGCCTTGTTTAATTAATAGCCATTTGCTTGTTGCTGACGAAAGAATAATTGTTAAACAAATCGCAACGATAATGAGCATTGTTCCAGCGTCTGGCTGAAGAAAAATAAGCAAGCAAATAAACAGCATATAATAAATGGGAAAGAGCGCTTCTTGTGGCGATGTAAGCATTTTTTTTTGCTTGTTAGCTAAGACGCCGCTTAAGTAAATAATTAAACCGATTTTCGCAAATTCAGCTGGCTGAATGCGAATGAGACCGATTTTAATCCAGCTCGTCGCGTTGTTTGCTGTATGTCCAAATAAAAGGACGTAAAGGAGCGGTAACGGCATCGCAAAAAAAATAAATTGCAAAAACTTTTTGCGCGCATAATGTTTGTACGGAACGAAGGCCGTGAGCACAAACATGCACGCCCCGATCATCCATGCCCATTTTTGCTTTTGAAAAAAATAATCGCTTGGAGTATGAAAGCGGACGACCGCTGTAATCATGCTTGCGCTATATACCATCACAAGCCCGAACAACGATAATAAACATACCGCGAGGATGAGCGGATAATCATGGTATTTGACGAACGTTTTCAAACGCATATGCTCCATCTTCCCTTTTCTTCTTTGCTCTCATTGTACTACAAAATAGAAAAAACCCAAACGAAATTCGTTTGAGTTTTTGTCATTTTTTCTTCTTTTTCGTGCACGCTTCATGCAATGCCGAAAGCTCGCGCTCAAGCCGGTCTAAAATCGCCTTCCCGTCTTTTTCATCGACAAGACCTAACCGAATCGCAAAATCGATTTCACGGGATAAACCGAACATTTGCGTATCTAACACTTCTTCGTATAGCGGACATTGCGGCATCGTTAAATGATCCATTTGTACTTGAATGAGCTTAACGATTTTTTCCGCATCCGCTTGCAATAGCGAATAGGCTCTTTCCCGAAAGTTTATCGCCACTTCAGGCGTCACGCTGACCCCTCCGTTCCGTACGTTCCTGTTCCTTCATCTTATCGTGAATGCGAGAAAAATGCAAGCATGACGTCTTGCTGTACAATTTTACAAACAAGCGCTTTCATCATATAATGACATCATATAATGAAAGGTAGATAGGGGGAATAAATATGGTCATCGTCATCAAAGGGAACGTGAAATTTACAATTACGCTCGATCCGAGCGTATGGATTTTCGATGATCGAAAAGTAGATGTACATACTTATTTTACAAACAATGATGAAGTGACACAACAGAAAGAAACGGACGATATTCAAAAAATTTCAGCGTATTGGGATCGTGAAATTCAAGAAGGAGCGGTGTCTCCACCGACATTGCAAACAGAAAAACAGTTTGAAAAAGAAAAAATATTATCGGGTACGTTCGGCATGCCGTTTGCCCCGTTTTTACGCAACGCGGAACCGAACGACGATGCCAAGCGTTTCACCATCGTCACAGAAAACGGCAATACGACCATTTCCCTTGCCGAAGCTTATGAGCTGTTATTATGTTTTGCAAAAGATGGCAAACCGCTAAAAGAAGATGGGCCTGTCCATATTTATTTCGGGGACGGCTCAAATCGCGACAATCCGATCACGCACGTGCGGGCGTTTATCGTCGAGTGAAAAGAGGCGCTTCGCCTCTTTTCTTTATAAAAGGTCCGCGGCAAGCTGTGCAAGCGACGAACGCTCTCCTTTAATTAACCGCACGTGCCCCGCGACTTTTTGTTCTTTAAACTTCTCAACGACGTATGTGAGCCCGTTATTGTATTCGTCTAAATATGGATGGTCGATTTGGGCAGGGTCACCCATTAATACAATTTTGCTTCGTTCCCCGACGCGCGTTAAAATCGTCTTCACTTCATGTTTCGTTAAATTTTGCGCCTCATCAATAATAATGAACTGCTCCGGAATGCTTCGGCCGCGTATATACGTGAGCGCCTCCACTTCAATCGAGCCCATCCCTGATAAAATGGCATCGAGTTCGCCCGGCTTTTTCGTGTCGAATAAAAAGTGTAAGTTATCAAAAATCGGCTGCATCCACGGGCGCAACTTTTCTTGCTTCTCGCCCGGCAAATAGCCGATATCTTTTCCGACAGGCACAATCGGACGAGCGACAAGCAATTTTTTATATAGCCGTAAATCTTCCGTCTGCATCAATCCTGCCGCTAACGCAAGCAACGTCTTTCCTGTCCCTGCTTTCCCGATGAGCGTAACAAGTGGAATATCTGTGCGCAACAACAATTCAAACGCCATTGTTTGCTGAACGTTGCGCGGACGAATGCCCCAAATATGATCGTAATGAAACACAAGTTTTCGCACTTTTTTTCCTGTATGATCGACGATGCCAAGCGCCGATGAAGAGCCGCCAAGCGCATCTTTCATGACGATAAATTGGTTCGGATAAAACGGATGGTTCGTAATTTCGGCAAGCACAAGTTCACCTCTTTCATAAAAGCGACCTAAATGCTCCGGACTTATGTACAAATCTAAAAAGCCAGTATAAATATGATCAATTTCAACGACGCGATCGCTTAAAAAATCTTCCGCTTCTAGCCCAATCGCATCTGCTTTGACGCGCACGAGCGCATCTTTGCTAACTAAAATAACCGGGCGACCGTCTTCTTTCGTTTGTTCTTCAAGCAATAAATTTTTCGCCACAGCTAAAATGCGGTTGTCATTCGTTTTTTCAATGAAAATTTCTTGCAGTTGCTGAAACGAGCGATGGTTTAATTCAATGCGCAGCACGCCGCCATTTTCGAGCGGAATTTTTTCATGCAGTTTTCCGCTTTGTCTTAAGTTATCGATAATTTTAGATACTTGGCGCGCATTTCTGCCTACTTCGTCCATATACCGTTTTTTTGAGTCGACTTCTTCTAATACGACAGCCGGAATGACGACTTCGTTATCTTGAAAGGAAAAAATAGAATACGGATCTTGTAAAAGCACGTTTGTATCTAATACGTATATTTTTTTGCCCACGCTTTTTCCCCCTTGACGACCGTCGTTGGACGGGATTGTTGTTTATATATATGAACGGACGCATAAAGATAGAAGAAGTTTTGCAAAATAAAGTTAAAGACGAAAAGGGGTGGAACGATTGAAATATATAATTGTTTTTATTTTGCTTGTTGCGAGCGCCTGCGGACAGCAAGCGCAGCCAAACGACCGCCAATCGCTCGTTCATGTGAAAAACACGACAAATGAGCGAATCGTGAACAAATCCGGCCAACAAATTGCGCGCCATCTTGCAAATCTTGCTAGCAGCGTGCCAAATGTCAACGATGCGACCGTATTAGTTGTTGGGAAATATGCGTTAGTAGGTATTGATGTGAACGCTAAGCTTGACCCATCGCGCGTCGGGACGGTAAAATATTCCGTCGTCGAAAGCTTGCAAAAAGATCCGTACGGAGCGAACGCAATCGTCATTGCCGATGCAGATTTAAATGCACGGCTGAAAGCGATTCAAAAGCAAGTGGAAAACGGAAAGCCGATTCAAGGATTTATGGATGAACTCGCCGCCATCGTCGGTCGCGTCATGCCTGAAATTCCGAGCGACTTTTTACAAACGACAAATCCGCGCTCAACAAGACAAAACGATAAACAGCTAAATGAAGGAGAACAGCAGCAGTTAGAAAACGAACAACAAAAACAGTCAAACGACCATATGAAATAAGCCGAGCGTGTCGCTCGGCTTATGCTTGTTTTAATGCGCTCATTACTTGTTGATCGAGCTTGGCAGCGGCTTGTGCATCGTACGTTTTTTCATATTTCGGTTCGACTGAAATTTTTGCGCCGTAAAACATGACATCGCGCACTTCTTCAATGTCAACTTGAATAGCGGCGAGCTTTAGCGGAACGTTTTCTAACTTTTCTACTTTCACATGCGCTTTTCCGCTAATGGAATACGTCGATTCGTTGGCGATCAACACGATCGATATCGCTGGATTAGCCTGCACGTTTGCAACGATGCGCGAACGTTGGTCAACCGCAAAATACAATCGGTCAGGCGTCGGAGCGTACACCCATGAAATCGCACTTGTATTTGGTGCACCTGTTTCATGATCGATCGTGCACACGATGACAAATCGTTCTTTTTGTAGCGATTGGAATAACGGTTCAATTAATGTCGGTTCTACCGCATTTGGCATATGTATCCCTCCTTGTTTTTATCATACCTTTTTTTCACACAGTTTCAAACAATATGATATACTAATTTTTAAAAAAACATGCGAGGTTAGACGATGAGAGTACGATGCATTCTTTGTGAAAAAATAGATACGTTAAACGATGAATCGCTGCTTGCGAAACGTTTGCGCAACCGGCCGATTCATACATATATGTGCGAAACGTGCCATGAGCGCATTGCGCAAAAAACGAAAGAGCGGCTAGCGACCGGCAAATTTCGCTTTTTCCGCACGAGCAAACATGAAACAGAATGGTAAGTAAAACGCTGTCGTCCCCCCAAAAACTTTTGCAACATCGGTGGGCGACGACAGCTATGTATGATGAGCAACCAAATACTTCTTTTCCTGTCAGATGTATCATGTTCTCCATATGTTATACAGTTCAAATAAGAAAAAGCACCATGCACGAAGCATAGGCGCTTATTCATAATTGATATATTTTTCAGGTTCGCGATTCATTTGATCGAGCATCGTTTCGACGAGCTCGGCTGGAAAGCGAAACGTGCGCGATTCGTTGTTTACGGTAAATACAACTGTATAGACGTCGTCTTCTTTTGTATATGCGATTTGCTCAACCGCATGATCTTCGCGCAACAAGTCGGCAAAAAATCGTTCCGTTTCTTGTGCTGCCGTATCGTCTGGACGAGCATGAGCGACCACCGTAATCGTTAACCAGTTGTACACCGCATCTTGTAGTTTCATGCGCTCTCCTTCCTTTCTTGACGCAATCGCCATTTATAAATGATTAATACGACCGCCGCAACAAGCAATCCTTCTGCGACAGGCAAAAAGACGGCGAAAAACGTTAAAATCGTACAACCGATTACAAGCAACGAGTAAATAATAACGTTTTTTAATAGCGGTAATTCACGCGCAAAGCCAAGACGATACACAATGATCGATAAAACAACAATCGTCGCATACAACAGCCACATCCCTTTCGTTGGCTGTTCATGCACATTGTATAGCGAAGCGAAAAACGACAGGCGACCGATCACATCCATGACGACCCCTCCTACTTCTTTTGCTCGGCGAGTTTTTTCTTTTTCGCGATTTTTTCCCGTTCGTTTTTATCTAATATTTTTTTTCGCAAGCGAATCGATTGTGGCGTTACTTCGCAATATTCGTCGTCGTTTAAATATTCGAGCGCTTCTTCTAACGTCATAAGGCGCGGTTTTTTCATCGTCACCGTCTGTTCTTTCGTTGACGAGCGGACGTTTGTCACGTGTTTCGTTTTGCATACGTTTACGACTAAATCGTTGTCGCGGCTATGTTCGCCAACGATCATCCCTTCATATACTTCCGTTCCCGGCTCGATGAAAATGACGCCGCGGTCTTCCACTTGCATAATGCCGTAAGCGGTCGCTTTTCCTGTTTCCATCGAAATGAGCACCCCTTGATGTCTGCCGCCAATTTGACCTGCAATGACCGGCTGGTAGCTATCAAATGAATGGTTTAAAATGCCGTATCCGCGCGTGAGCGACATAAATTCTGTGCGATACCCGATTAATCCGCGCGCAGGAACGAGGAAAATGAGGCGCACTTGCCCGTTTCCATTGTTGATCATATCGACCATTTCCCCTTTGCGCGCCCCAAGCGACTCCATAATCGCCCCGGTATACTCTTCAGGAATATCAATTTGCACGCGCTCCACAGGTTCGCACATGACGCCGTCAATTTCTTTCATAATGACTTCCGGTTTTGATACTTGCAGTTCAAACCCTTCGCGGCGCATATTTTCAATTAAAATAGATAAATGTAACTCTCCGCGTCCTGACACGATCCACGCATCCGGCGAATCGGTCGGTTCGACGCGAAGCGATACGTCCGTTTCTAACTGGAGACGAAGGCGCTCTTCAATTTTTCTCGCTGTGACATGTTTCCCTTCACGTCCGGCAAATGGACTATTATTGACAAGAAACGTCATTTGCAACGTCGGCTCGTCAATACGAAGCGGAGGCAATGCTTCTTGCGCATCAAGCGGACATACCGTCTCGCCTACGTTGATATCTTCCATGCCGGAAACGGCAACTAAATCGCCTGCTTTCGCTTCTTCAATTTCGATGCGCTTTAAGCCAAGAAAGCCAAACAGCTTTGTCACGCGAAACGTTTTTACCGATCCGTCAAGTTTCATAAGCGCCACTTGCTGCCCGACTTGCATGCGCCCACGGAAAATGCGTCCGATGCCAATTCGGCCGACGTAATCGTTATAGTCAAGAAGCGCCACTTGAAATTGAAGCGGCTCATCGCTATTGTCCATAGGTGCAGGAATATGTTCGACAATCGTTTCAAACAGCGCGGTCATATCGGCGTCTTGTTTGTCGGCATGTAAACTCGCTGTCCCGTTAATCGCTGAAGCGTACACGACCGGAAACTCAAGCTGTTCTTCCGTTGCACCAAGCTCAATAAATAAATCGATCACTTCGTCGACAACTTCGTGCGGGCGGGCGAATTCGCGGTCAATTTTATTGACGACGACAATCGGTGTTAAGTTTTGTTCGAGCGCCTTTTTTAATACGAATCGCGTTTGCGGCATGCATCCTTCATACGCATCAACGACGAGAAGCACCCCATCGACAAGGCGCATAATGCGCTCGACTTCGCCGCCAAAGTCGGCATGTCCCGGCGTATCTAAAATGTTAATGCGCGTCCCTTTGTATTGAATCGCTGTATTTTTTGCTAAAATGGTAATGCCTCGTTCACGTTCTAAATCGTTGCGATCAAGCGCCCGTTCTTCCACTTGTTCGTTCGCCCGAAACGTCCCAGATTGGCGAAGCAATTGGTCGACTAACGTCGTTTTTCCATGGTCAACGTGCGCAATAATCGCGATGTTGCGAATATCGTTTCTCACTTTTGTCAACTCCTATTTTTCAACATTGCGCGTCTATTATAGCATAAACATAGTAGAAAAGCGGAATGTTTTGTTGTAACCTAAAAGGAAAGAGAATGAGGAGGAAGAAAATGAACAAATTTCAACCGCTTTTTTTTATGATTGCACTACTTGCCACAACGGCGATGATTAGCATCGGCATTGCAATCGCTTACCGACATGTGCCGGCGATCATTGCGGCGACGATCGCTCTCTTTGGAGTCATGGGGCTTGGCTTTTCATTAAAAAAAAGAAAAAGCGCTAACGAGCAATAGTTAGCGCTTAATCATTGAAAGTACTTCTTCATGCAATCCCGGTTTAGAAACGAATACGGAACTTTTTTCGATCATATTGAGCGGTTCACCGTACAAGTTCGTCACGACACCGCCGACTTCTTGAACGATCACCATGCCACCTGCAATATCCCAAGGGGATAAACGAAGCGTAATGTACGCATCGAGTTTCCCAGCGGCAATATACGCCATCTCGAGCGCAGCGGAACCGTATGAACGAGTGCCGCGCGCTTTTTTCACAAGCGGGGCAAGCACATTCGGGTCGATGCGGTGGTTTTCCGTCACCCATGTTGCATTTAATGAAATAACGGAGCGGTCAAGCGTCGTTTTTTCAAGCGGAGGAAGCGGCGTGCCGTTTACAAACGCCCCTTTTCCTTTTTGGGCATAGTACAGTTCGTCAAACGCGACATCGTAAATGTAGCCGAGCATGCCGACCCCATCGTGAAACACCCCGACAGAAATCGCAAAATGGCGCTGCTGATGAACGAAATTCATCGTCCCGTCAATCGGATCGATAATCCAAACGATGCCGTCTAGCGCTTCAAGCGTATCGCCAAATCCTTCTTCCCCTAAAACGCGATGCGTCGGATACGTTCGGCGAATGCGCTCAATAAAAAATTGTTCAATTTCCCGATCGACGTTTGTCACTAAGTCAGACGGACTTGATTTCGTTTCAATGTTTAGTTTCGTTTGAAACGCATCACGAATGCGCTCCCCTGCTTCGCGAATCCAATGCTGCATATGTTGATCAATTTCGTTCCACATATAAAACCTCCTGCATATACTTATGTAGAAAAGGCGGCGCTGGCCGCCTTTCAGTTCGACAGACGAATGAGTTCTTGGCGTAGTCTTTCTAATTTTCGTTTGCATTCGTTTTTTTTCGCTTCGTTATTTTCTAGCATGGCTTCATAAAGGGTGGCTAATTCGTAGTCTACTTCGAGCTTTAATACTTTTATTCGTCGTTCTCCGTCCATTTTCTTAAATGCATCAGCTGTTTTTTTCATATTGTGCACCCCTTCCGTTTTGAAGTCTCTTTTCTGAATATGTTCTTTTTTACATACTATGTAACGGAAAGGGGATATGCAACTTTACATGTTCACAATATCTCCATTGGACAACTCTTTTCCTTTTTTCATCGTTTTA
The DNA here is from genome assembly GCF_050613275.1 of Anoxybacillus dikiliensis. Lineage (GTDB taxonomy): Bacteria > Bacillota > Bacilli > Bacillales > Anoxybacillaceae > Anoxybacillus. Next base: position 895,542 of record NZ_CP187112.1, on the reverse strand, counting down.
TACGGCGAATAGCCGCTTACTTTCTCAAATTCATCGCACAGTTTTCGTTCTTCCGCTTTGCTTGGGACAATTTCTTTAAAGCGACGATATAAGTTCATCAGCTGTTCCCGTTCAATGCCTTGTTCGTACGCTTGTTCAACGCCTTCGTAAAATTTAATAACGTCAATGATTTCTTCTGTTGACCAACTGTAATCAATCGGGTATGCATATTTCATGATGTTCACCTTTCTTTTTCGCTGTCTGTTTTAGTTTGCCCAACGTGCGCGAATTTGTTCCGCTTCTTGAATCATGCGGGCAAAAAGTTCGTCCACGCTCGGTACATCGCGAATAAGCCCAATCACTTGTCCCGCCCATGCAAATCCTTCTTCTGTATTGCCGTCGTAAATAAACCGCTTATTCGCTTGTCCGCTAATGTACTCTTTTAACTGTTCGTATCCTTTCCCTTCTTGTTCAAACTGTAAAATTTTTTCCGTCCATTCGTTTAACAAGGCGCGGGCAGGCGCACCAAGCGTACGTTTAATGACGACGGTATCGCTTTCTGTGCGTTCCACAAGCATTTGTTTATACACCGGATGGGCATGAATGCATTCTTTCGTTGCAATAAAGCGCGTGCCCATTTCAATGCCTTCTGCCCCAAGCGCCAAGGCAGCCATCAAGCCGCGCCCATCTCCGATCCCTCCTGAAGCGATGACAGGAATCGATACGGAATCGACGACGCGCGGCACTAATACAAATGTGCCGATATCATGTTTGCCGAGATGTCCGCCACCTTCTTGTCCGACGACCATAACCGCATCTGCGCCTAATTGTTCCGCTTTCACCGCTTGACGTACCGCCGCCACGAGCACAAGTTTTTTCACCGGCACGCCTTGCAGCCGCTCAAAAATCGGAGCAGGGTTTCCACCTGTCATCGAAATGACCGGCACGTTTTCTTCAATTGCCACATCGAGCATGTGCGCAAACGGGCGTCCATGTTGTCCGATCGCAAAATTGACACCAAACGGTTTATCTGTTTTTTCGCGCACTTTTTTAATTTCTTCGCGCAATTCATCAGGCGTCGCAAGCGACATGGCCGTAATTTGACCTAGCCCCCCCGCATTCGATACCGCCGCCGCTAAATCGGCATACGCTAAATACGCCAAACCTCCTTGAATGATCGGATAACGAATGCCTAACAACTCCGTTACTCTCGTGTTCCAGTTCACAGCCCATTCCCCCTTTACTTTTTATCATTCTTCACACATAAAGAAAAGTCCTTCACAAACAATAAATGAAGAAACATACACCATCTTTCATTTTTAAACAAAAAAATCATCTTTGCAAACGTATAAAGAAGTGCTATAATTCACTTTGTTTTATGTAAATCCAAGTTAAAGAGGTGTACAGCGAAATTGTCACAGTATGAAACACCGTTATTTACCGGACTGTTAGAGCATATAAAGAAAAATCCGATTCAATTTCATATTCCTGGCCATAAAAAAGGAGCAGGAATGGACGAGCAGTTTCGCTCCTTTATTGGAGAGAATGCGTTAGCGATGGATTTAATTAATATCGGTCCGCTTGATGATTTACATCAGCCAAAAGGAATGATTAAGCGCGCCCAACAGTTAGCAGCGGAAGCGTTTGGAGCGGACTATACATTTTTTTCCGTGCAAGGAACGAGCGGAGCGATTATGACGATGGTTATGTCTGTCGCAGGCCCTGGCGATAAAATTATCGTTCCACGAAACGTGCATAAATCGGTCATGGCAGCGATCGTGTTCTCAGGAGCGACACCGATTTTCGTTCATCCTGAAATTGATAAAGAGCTTGGTATTTCACACGGCATTACACCGGAGGCAGTAGAGGCGGCATTAAAACAACATCCAGACGCCAAAGGGGTGCTCGTCATTAACCCGACGTATTTCGGCATTGCAGGCGATTTAAAACGCATCGTTGACATTGCGCATCGCTATCATGTCCCTGTCCTTGTCGATGAGGCGCATGGCGTACACATTCATTTCCATGAAGATTTGCCGCTTTCAGCGATGCAAGCAGGAGCAGATATGTCGGCGACGAGCGTGCATAAGCTTGGCGGTTCGATGACGCAAAGTTCGATTTTAAACGTAAAAGAAGGGCTTGTGTCGCCAAAACGGGTGCAAGCGATTTTAAGCATGTTAACGACGACATCAACGTCTTACTTGTTGCTCGCTTCGCTTGATGTGGCGCGCAAACGGCTTGCGACGGAAGGACATGAGCTGGCGGAACGAGCAATTCGCCTCGCGAATGAAACGCGCAAGCAAATTAACGACATCGACTATTTATATTGCGTCGGAAAAGAAATTATCGGCACAAAAGCGACGTTTGACTACGACCCAACGAAGCTTATTATTTCGGTGAAAGAGCTTGGACTAACAGGCTATGAAGTCGAAAAATGGCTTCGTGAACATTACAACATTGAAGTCGAGTTGTCCGATTTGTATAACATTTTATGTATTATTACACCGGGCGATACAGAACGGGAGACGAGCGTATTAGTCGAAGCGCTTCGTCGTTTGTCAAACGAATTTCGCCATCAAGCCGAAGTCGGAAAGAAACCGAAAGTGCTTTTACCAGACATTCCTGTCCTTGCGCTTACCCCGCGCGATGCGTTTTATTCTGAAACAGAAGTCGTGCCGTTTGACGAATCGGCAGGGCGCATTATCGCTGAGTTTGTCATGGTATATCCACCTGGCATTCCGATTTTCATTCCGGGTGAAATTATTACGGAGGAAAATTTAAACTACATTCGCAAAAATATAGAAGTCGGCTTGCCTGTTCAAGGTCCGGAAGACGACACGTTGCAAATGTTGCGCGTCATTAAAGAACATCAGAAATGAAAAAAAGCGGAGCTCGCATCGAGTTCCGCTTTTTTTCATCAACGAAAAGAGACCGGCTATGCCGATCCCTTCCCCCATCTATATTGTCTCCTCATCCCCCAAAGCTCGTTCCGATCTATGTTTTATTCCTCGTCTTCACAATCGCAACCGCTACATTGACCGTACAATACCGTCACTTTTTCGTCCTCAAAATGATCAATCGTCGCATTGCATGTTTGGCATACAATTGTACCCATCCCCGATAACCCCTTTTCCTTTGGAATGTTGAAAACGTTTTACTGATTTCATAATAATATGTCACATTTATTTTGTCAATAGGAATTAGTATGACATATTTAAACAAAAAAAGAGACGTATTTCACGCCTCTTACTCATATTGTTCAGCATAAGGTGTCGTTGGTAAAATGTCTGAGAAAAATTCAGCTAAATCTTCAGCTTGTTCTTTCGTGTCGATGCGAAATATTCGTTGTAAGTAGTCGTGGTCTTCGATGTCTTTCGGGTCGAGGAGAGCTGAGCGGCCTGTTTGCATACAGATGACGAGCGGCTTGCCAAAAAACATGTTCGTATAAACGATGCCAAAATCGTAGCGAACGTCTTTTGTCGTAAAACCGACGAACCTCACTTTTACTTTTTCATGCTCATCATACAATTTTTCAAATACGTGCATATCATTCCCTCCTTCTAATAGGTTAACATTCATTATACCGCATCATTTATATTTTCGCAATTATTTGTTTTTTTACATATGTACGTGATACAATGAAAGTGATTTCAACGTATCGAGGTGAACAAAATGGCTTATACAGCTACCATTGAACTTGTCCCTGCATCAACATGGGAGACGGTGACGTTAGAACAATGTAAGCAATTGCTTGAACAATTTCGTGATATCGCCCGCAAAACAGGCGAACAGCTCGGCTGGGACTACGAACAGTCCGCTTTTCCATACGATATCGTCATAAACGAAGACCGCATTTTGTTAGTCGGAAAAGATGATCGCTATCATATGATTGAATGCCGCGTGCACGACCGTGCTGTGCAGTTTGTCTTGCCAAAACAAGCGACGCACGGCGATAAAGGGAAAGCGAACGAACTATGCAAATTTTTCGCCAAACAAATGGCGGGAAAGCTTCATTTATTTAACGGGCGCATCATGTATTATTATAAAAGATAAGACCAAAAAAGCTTGCGGCAAACGAAATAGACGGCAATCGTCAATAAGGTTGTCCAACATGCGCGCTTTTTCGTTAAATGCAACCGAAGCGCAAGCAAAAAGGCTACATACATAAATATGACAAACAATAGCGCCTTAAAAATCAAATGATCGTGAGCCGATCTCCATTCAACGAGTGAAAATAAGCTCCAAATGACGAGTTGAAGTAAAAAAACGATATACATGTTCATACACCCCTTACAACTATCATATGATCGCAAGGAAAAAAACATGAAAAAAGAGGACGGCGAAGCCATCCTCTTTTTTCTTATTTATTGATAATATGAATTGGACTGCCGAGCGCTACTTCCGCTGCTTCCATCGTAATTTCGCCAAGCGTTGGATGCGCATGAATTGTCATCGCAATATCTTCCGCTGTCATGCCTGCTTCAATTGCTAAACCGAGCTCTGCGATCATATCTGATGCATTCGGTCCGACGATTTGTGCACCGATAATGACGCCATCGTCTTTCGTTAAAACGAGTTTTAAGAAGCCGTCTGTTTCGTTTAACGCAAGAGCACGACCGTTTGCGCCAAACGGGAATTTCGCTGTAATAATATCAATGCCTTCTTCAATCGCTTGTTTTTCAAAATAACCGACAGAAGCACATTCAGGATCGGAGAAGACGACAGCTGGAATCGCTAAATAATCAATTTCAGACGGATGGCCTGCGATCGCTTCTGCCGCAATTTTTCCTTCGTATGATGCTTTATGCGCAAGCGGTGGACCTGCAACGACGTCACCGATCGCATAAATGTTTGGTACGCTTGTGCGGCATTGTTTGTCGATTTCAATTAAGCCGCGCTCCGTCATTTTCACGCCGATTTGTTCAAGTCCCATTTCTTCTGTGTTCGGACGGCGACCGACTGTGACAAGCACGTATTCTGCATCGATCGTTTTCGTTTCGCCGTTTACTTCAAACGTCACTGTGACGCCATCTTCACGCTCTTCAACACCTTTCGCAAGGGCGTTTGTGAAGACGTCTACTCCTTTTTTCTTCAAGCGGCGACGAACGACTGCGCTCATTTGTTTTTCAAAGCCAGATAAAATTTCGTCTGCCCCTTCTAAAATCGTAATTTTCGTTCCGAAGTTTGCGTATGCTGTTCCTAATTCTGTACCAATGTAACCGCCGCCGATGACGACCATCGATTTTGGAATGTCAGACAAGTTCAATGCGCCTGTCGAGTCAAGCACGCGCTTTGAAAATTTAAATGTTGGCAGCTCGATTGGGCGAGAACCTGTTGCGATAATCGCGTTTTTAAATTTGTACGTTTGCGCGCTATTTTCTGTCATGACGCGAACGGTATTTTCGTCAACGAAATACGCTTCGCCGCGCACGATTTCAACTTTATTTCCTTTTAATAATCCTTCGACACCGCCTGTTAATTTTTTCACGACACCGGCTTTCCACTCTTGCACTTTCGCAAAGTCGACTTTTACGTTTTCCGCAAAAATACCCATATCTTGTGAATGTGTCGCAATTTCATAACGGTGTCCGGCAGAGATGAGCGCTTTTGACGGAATACATCCGACGTTTAAGCACACACCGCCGAGGTTTCCTTTTTCAACGATCGTTACTTTTTGGCCGAGCTGCGCCGCACGAATCGCTGCGACGTAACCGCCAGGGCCTGCACCGACGACGAGAGTTTCTGTTTCAATTGCGAAATCGCCTACTACCATCGCATTACGCCTCCATTAACAATAATTCAGGATCGTTTAATAAACGTTTCATATGATTTAATGCGTTTTGTGCCGTTGCACCGTCGATCATACGGTGGTCGAAGCTTAACGACAACGCTAACACTGGAGCAATGACAATTTCACCATCGCGTACGATCGGTTTTTCTGAAATGCGGCCGATGCCTAAAATCGCTACTTCCGGATGGTTGATGACCGGTGTGAACCATTGACCGCCTGCAGAACCGATGTTTGTAATTGTGCACGTTGCACCTTTCATTTCGTTCGGCATTAATTTGCCTTCGCGCGCTTTTGTCGCAAGCTCGTTAATTTCTTTTGCGATCGCAAAAATCGATTTGCGGTCTGCGTGTTTAACAACTGGAACGAGCAATCCTTTATCTGTGTCCGCTGCAATTCCGATGTTGTAGTAATGTTTATGAACAATTTCTTCTGTCGCATCGTCAATGGATGTGTTAAGCGCTGGATATTCGCGAAGCGCTGACGTTAATGCTTTAACGACATACGGTAAGAACGTTAACTTAATGCCTTTTTGCGCTGCGACGTCTTTAAATTTCTTACGATGCGCAACAAGTTTTGTCACATCGACTTCGTCCATTAATGTGACGTGCGGTGCTGTATGTTTCGAGTTCACCATCGCTTTTGCAATTGCGCGACGAATGCCGCTCATTTTCTCGCGTGTTTCTGGGAACTCGCCTTCGAGTACGACTGGTTGTGCTGCTGGTGCTGCTTTTTGTTCTTGAACTGGTGCTGCTTTTTCTTCTGCTGCTTGTGCTTTCGCTTCTGTTTGTGGCGCTGTGCCGCCTGCTAAATAAGCGTCAATATCTTGCTTCAACACGCGGCCGTTTTTGCCTGTGCCTTGAACGAGGCGAATGTCGACACCTTTTTCACGTGCATATTTGCGCACAGATGGCATCGCGATGACGCGTTTTTTCGGCTCTGCGCTTTGTGCGACTGGCTCTTGTTTTACTTCCTCTTTCTTTTCTTCCGCTTTTGGCTCATCGCCATGATCGCCTTTGAACTTTAAGTTTTCGTATCCCGGCGCATCAAATTTAATTAACGTTTGACCAACGGTTGCGACTGTTCCTTCACTCACTAAAACTTCTAATACTTTCCCTTTTACTGGAGATGGAATTTCGACAACTGCTTTATCGTTTTGCACTTCGCAAAGCACGTCGTCTTCGTTTACTTCATCGCCCGGCTTTACAAACCATTTGACAATTTCACCTTCGTGAATCCCTTCACCGATATCCGGTAATTTAAATTCAAATGCCATGTATCTCAACCTCCTGTTTCTTAAATGTGGAGGGGCAGGCCCCCTCCATTAAAACGTCATGACTTTTTTCACTGTTTCGATGACATCTTTAAAGTTCGGTAACCATACAGGCTCTGCTTGTGAGAACGGATATACCGTATCCGGTGCTGCCACGCGCAATACCGGCGCTTCAAGGCTAAGAATCGCACGTTCGTTAATTTCTGCAACAACGTTTGCCGCAATACCTGCTTGTTTTTGCGCTTCTTGTACAACGACCGCGCGGCCTGTTTTTTCAACCGATGCGATAATTGTTTCAATATCTAACGGTTGAACGGTGCGCAAGTCCACGACTTCAACAGAGATGCCTTCTTTTTCAAGCTCCGCTGCCGCTTTTAACGATTCATGTACCATCGCACCGTATGTGATGACCGATACGTCTGTTCCTTCACGTTTAATGTCCGCCTTGCCGATCGGAATTGTATATTCGCCTTCTGGCACTTCTTGGCGGAATGAGCGATACAATTTCATATGCTCTAAGAAAATGACAGGGTCGTTGTCGCGAATCGCTGAAATTAATAATCCTTTCGCATCATATGGCGTTGATGGGATGACGACTTTTAATCCCGGCTGTTGCGCGACAAGCCCTTCTAAGCTATCGGCGTGCAATTCTGGCGTATGTACGCCACCGCCGAATGGCGAACGAACAGTAATTGGTGCATGGAAACGGCCGCCAGTACGATAGCGCATGCGCGCCATTTGACCAGAAATGGAGTCCATCACTTCATATACGAATCCGAAAAACTGAATTTCAGGCACAGGACGGAATCCTTGCAATGCTAAACCGATCGCTAAACCGCCAATTCCTGATTCTGCAAGCGGTGTGTCGAATACGCGATCTTCGCCAAACTCTGCTTGCAATCCTTCTGTCGCGCGGAATACCCCGCCGTTTACACCGACGTCTTCACCGAACACGAGAACGTTCGGATCTTTGCGCATTTCTACGCGCAACGCATCCGTGATTGCTTGAATCATTGTCATTTGCGCCATTGGTTACTTCGACTCCTTTTCTTTATAAATTTCGTATTGCTCTTTTAAGAACGCTGGCATTTCTTCGTACATGATCGACATTAAGTCTGTCACTTTTTGTTTTGGTGTTTCGTCCGCTTTCTTAATCGCTTCTTTAATGTCTTCTTTCGCTTGTTCAATCACGCGATTTTCTTCTTCTTCGCTCCATAACCCTTTGTTTTCCAAAAACTTACGGAAACGAACGAGCGGATCTTTTTTCTCCCATTCGTTTTCAAGCTCTTTGGAACGATAGCGCGTTGGGTCGTCTCCCGCCATCGTATGCGGACCGTAACGGAAGCAAAGCGTTTCAATCAATGTTGGACCTTCGCCGTTAATCGCGCGCTCGCGAGCGTCACGCACCGCCACATATACCGCAAGCGGATCCATTCCGTCGACTTGAATGCCTGGAATACCTGCAGCGACTGCTTTTTGAGCGATTGTTTTTGCTGCTGATTGTTTTTCGACTGGCGTTGAAATCGCAAAACGGTTGTTTTGAACAATAAAGATCGCTGGCGCGTTAAATGCACCGGCAAAGTTAATTCCTTCGTAAAAGTCCCCTTGCGATGCACCGCCGTCACCTGTGTATGTAACTGCGACCGCTTTTTTGCCGCGCTTTTTCATGCCGAGCGCAACGCCGGCTGTTTGAATGATTTGAGCACCGATAATAATTTGTGGCGGCAACACGTTGACACCTTCAGGAATTTGATTGCCATGAAAATGACCACGTGAAAATAAAAATGCTTGGTAAAGTGGTAAGCCGTGCCAAATCATTTGCGGAACGTCACGATAGCCCGGTAAAATAAAATCTTCTTTTTCTAATGCAAAATGGCTCGCTAATTGGCTCGCCTCTTGTCCTGCTGTTGGCGCATAGAAGCCGAGACGTCCTTGACGGTTTAACGAAATGCAACGTTGGTCAAGCACGCGCGTGTATACCATGCGGCGCATAAGTTCTTTCAATTGCTCATCTGTTAAATTTGGCATGGCCGCTTCGTTTACGACTTCGCCTTCCTCGTTTAAAATTTGAAATGTCGGGAACTGCTCAGCGACTTTTTCAAGTTGCTTTTTCACATCAAATAGGGGTTTTTTACCCATTTTGTTCACCTCATCCTTTCTTTTCAAAGCGTAAAATGATGCACCTTTTAATTTGCCCAAAAACGGTTTCTTTTTACCACACGTTGTGTATTGAAAGCTGTATTAATGAGAAATGCAAGTGTGATTAATACAACTGTTTTTTTACATCTTTCAGTTTACACCGTTCGACAACGCTCGTCAATCAGTTTGCTCGCCACCTTCTATATAAAAGTGAAAATTAGAAAATTTTAACTGTGTTATGAATCTGTTATACTATTTTTTTAGAATCTGTATTATTTCTGTTTTACAACGTGGATATATATGTTTCTCACGCAATTGCACTTTTTCAATCCATCCTTCATAATAAAAATGGTTTACAATGCGAGTAGGGAGTGAAACAACGTGATTACGATGAAGGATATTATTAAAGATGGCCATCCGACGTTACGAAAAGTCGCAGAAGAAGTGCCGCTTCCCCCATCTGAAGAAGATCGCCGCATTTTAGCGAGCTTGTTGGAGTATGTAAAAATGAGCCAAGATCCGGAGTTAGCGAAAACGTATGGGCTTCGTCCGGGCATCGGCTTAGCTGCGCCGCAAATTAACGTGTCGAAGCGAATGATCGCGGTACATGTAACTGATGAAAAAGGAACGTTGTATAGCTACGCGCTGTTTAACCCAAAAATTGTTAGTCATTCTGTTGAAATGTGTTATTTAACGAGCGGAGAAGGCTGTTTGTCTGTGGACGAATCGATTCCTGGCTACGTGCCGCGCTATATGCGCATTACGGTCACAGGAACGACGCTTGAAGGCGAAACGGTGAAGCTACGCTTAAAAGGGCTTCCTGCGATCGTGTTTCAACATGAAATCGACCATTTAAACGGGATCATGTTTTACGATCGGATAAATAAGCAAAACCCTTACGACGTACCGGCTGAAGCCATTCCAATCGAACGATAAGATGAACGAAAAGGGCTGCCATGACGGAGCCCTTTTATTTTAATAAGCCAAGGTGACGTAGTCCGAATAAAATCCCATCTTCATCGACAGCTTTTGTCACAAAATCGGCCGCTCGTTTCGCTTCTTCATGACCATTTCCCATCGCGACTCCTGTCCCGACAAAACGCAACATTTCCGTATCGTTTAATCCGTCACCGAACGCATAGACGTGTTCGCGTCGAATGCCGAGTTCGTCAATCATTTTTTTAATCCCTTCTGCTTTCGAGCCGCCATACGGTAAAATATCTGTAGATACCGCATGCCAGCGCACAAAATGAAACGTCGGAAACGCTGTGACGTACGGCTGTTCTTCTTCTGGCTTACAAAACAACAGCGCTTGATAAATGTCGTTTTGTTCGTAATACGTTTCATCGTATGGGGGATGGGCAAACTTTAAGCTTCCCATGCTTTCATGAATGTACGGGTGATCGGCGACACTTGCTCGCATCTTGTCGGCGTCCATAAAAATAAGCGGATGTTCATTTGCGTGCGCCATTTGTTTTAATTCGTGAAGCCGTTCGCGATCAAGCGGTTGATTGTGAATCACTTCCCCTTCAAAGACGACATATTGTCCGTTAAAGCTGACGAACGATTGAATATCTAACTCTTTTCGCAGCCATTCAAACATAAACGGCGCCCTTCCTGTTGCGATGGCTACATATACTCCTTGCTTTTTTAACGATTGCACCGCTTCATATGTCGATGGCGGCAGCTGTTTATCGTGATCTAACAACGTTCCATCAATATCAAAAAAGACGATTTTTCTCTCCATGCTTCTCTCTCCTCGTGTAAAAGTTCACAAACCTACCGTAACGGAATTGCGCCATATTGTCAATAAATTGGTTAACAATCTCTTCACCACAAGTTAAAAACAAGTGCATTCTTCATACAAATATCAAAAGGAGAGAGCGCTTTTGATTAAGCGCTCCCTCAACTTCACTTCATTCATCACTTTTTGATTGCAATTCGGGTAATCGGAGACTTGAACATCACCATATCATCATTCACACCCGCATCAAGGACATCTTGAAAAGAAAACGAGTGATCTTCATCAGCATGTATATAAAATCCTTCAACATCAATATATTTATGCGTACGATCTGAGGGTACGATTTCAGCATACAAATAGCCGAAGTGCCGACTATTTTCCTTGTTCAAAAAATTTTTTATGGCATAGCCAATAACAGAAGATTGATAAGGCTTATTATAATGTTTTGCGCTGATGTGAGATGCGTCCTTGTATGTTTTGTAATAGCTGTAAAATTCACGATAATCTACGACTGCATTTTCCGTTGTCAAAACTCCGTAAAAATTTGCCTTCTTTTCTTGCGGATTTGTAAGCCATTTATATGATAAAACGACAGCATATCGAGGCTCTTCTCGATTGAGCAAAGAAATAGACATCGTCAATTCCATCACTTTCTTTTTTTGAACCGTGTAAATTGTCGATGCGGTACATAACATCTGCTTATAGAGATCACATTGAATGATTTGATCATTTGTCTGCTTTTTGAAAATGTCTCTCAACGCTTGCTCATTTAGATTTAGGTTATTCCATTTATTTATTGAACTTTTATTGCTAAAGAAGTGCAACTCCTCACTATCCATGTGTTTCATTTCTTCTTTCGTCAACCCGAGCAAAAATAAATTCACAATATCTTTGTTTTTTAACTGTGGGTTAATTGCATGATTCACCTTTTCCGGCTCTCTGATGAAGCTTTCGACCTCTTCTTTATCAAAACCTTGTTTTTTTTCATCCAACTGCTGAGCCTGCAAATGTATTCCCTGATAATTACATCCAGCTAGCATTGTACACAACAAAAAATAAATAACGATTCGTTTCAACAACAAGCCACCCTTCACGATATCATTTGCAATATAGTTTTATCTCGTAAAAGAAACCGCAGCATTTGGTATTTGTACGTAACTGGTTGTTCCCGAAACAGAGATCGACGCTCCTAGTGGCATCGACACACTAAATGAAGAACTCCATCCCGTTTTCATATGAGTATAATTAGCATATGCGGAAGAGTTTGCTCCAGAACTCCATAAAAATTCAGCATACGTATATCCCGAATCGTCTTGTGCACGTATCCATTTTCCATTATACTGCCAAAATTCTTGGTGGGAAGGAGAATTTCTATCTAGCTTATGGACATATCCTGTAGAAAATTTATATGTGGCACCGTTAAAATGTGAAGTTCTTCCGGCTACATAACCATAGTTATCATAGTACTTAGTTGTCCAACTCCCAAATATTGATTCATAGTCTACAGTCAAAGCCTCTTTATGTCCAGTTCCGAATAAGTCAACATACCGCTCATTAGAATCGTTAACCCAATCAAAATCGGAAACAATTGCATATTTGGACGAACGGGTAACTGCAACAGTTAGTTTCACCATTGACGACGAGTTCGATCCCTTACAAGTGTTTCTTGGATCACATAAAGAGGCTGTTACTAATTGTGGATTATTTTTTATTTTGTTATAATACTCATCCCGTTGTTTTTTGTTTTTCTCAAACTCATATTTTGTGATAGGAATTAGTCCTCCATCATTCTCATCGATTTTGAAGTATGAAACGTTCACATCTATTAATTCAGGCTCTTTCATATTCTTAAAATGCTCCCAGTCACTTAATGTAAAATCTTCAATTCGCTCCTTGGTAAATCCAAAATGAGCTAAAAATTAAGATATCCTTCTTTTTCAGCTTCAAGTTTCTCACATCTTTGTTTTCAAAATTTATATCCGCTACATCAGACCTATTTGCTTTTAAGTCTCTAATATCCTCTGTAGAGAAACCCAGTAGTTCTAACATATCATCTACATTTTTACTACCGATTATTGTGCTAGCAAATGCTGAATTTGTGACAAACGAAACACAGAACATAACTAACATAAACAAGCTAAACAAAACCTTTTTCATTAAAACATCCCCTTATTGAATTGTATAATTTTTTAAAATTATAAAAAAAAAAAAAAAAACGTCAATACATAAAGTTCATAAAGGGCCTTTCACCATTTTAATTTTATGTAAACAAATGGAGAAAAAAGGGCGCGTGTTTTTTATCGAAGCGGACGGGTTGTACGTGAAACGTCAACGAAGCCGCATCAAAGGGAAAGAAGAAAAGATCATCACGATTCATCAAGGATGGGAGAAAAACGGGAAACGCGTATCCTTAGTGAATCGACGGTATATGGTTCATCAAACGAATGAACCGATTTGGGAGGCTGTAGAGAATTTTCTGATGAAGGAATATGGCTATGATCCACTTGAGGATTGGGTGGTCATCAATGGAGATGGTGCCCCATGGATCACAGCGTGTCGAGAATATTTCGGGGACAGAGGGTACTTTCAGCTCGATCGGTTCCATGTGTCAAGAGAGATTCGTCAATTGTTCCGAGGTCATGCGAGATATCGGGTGATTCGAAAGAAATTCGCATCATGGGATGAAGAAGGCGTGTTACGAGAACTCACAAGTGCTATCGGTACGCTAGAACATGAGGAGAAGGAAAAGCAACTTGAGGCGCTTGTTCGTCGAATTGAGGAGATACCAGGATGTTTACGTGACTTTTTAAAACGGGAGAAAACGCACATATCTACAGGATGAGAGTGGATAAAAGCGCTTACATATAACGATTTTACAAAACCATATATGACTAAAAAAATCTCCCACAAAGTCTTGACTCAAACTAACATATTTTCCTATGCAAAATTTGTCGAGCATCTTCTTATAATAAATAGTAGATAAAACATTTACTTTCCTGCAAAATCGGATACAATAAAAGTGAGGAGTGATGCGTCATGTTGAAAAAGTTGAAACGCAAGCTGCTCAAACAATGGAAAGAACTGTTGCGCAGAAAATCGATTGCGTAGTTGTACGAGCCCTTCTATTGAAGGGCTTCTTTTCAATTTTGTTTCCCATTCCACACTTTTTATATATAATAAGAAAAGCGGAAAGCGTCCGGAGCTAAATATCGCTTTATTTTTTAAACAAATGACAAAAAGGAGAGATGAACGTTGATTTTTAAAGTGTTTTACCAAGATGCGATCGATGAAGTGCCGGTAAGAGAAAAAACGAAGACGCTATACATTGAAGCAGAGAGCGAGCGGGATGTGCGCCGAAAACTACAAGACCGTCAAATCAATATTGAGTACATTCAACCGCTTGAAGGGGCGCATTTAGCGTACGAACAGCAACATCCTGATTTTCACGTATTGGAGATTGAACGATGAAATGTTTAAAAGATAAACAAGTTGGTGTTTTTGCGCTCGGCGGTCTAGGCGAAATCGGGAAAAATACATATGGCGTACAGTATGAGGACGAGATTATCATCATTGATGCCGGCATTAAGTTTCCAGAAGACGAATTGCTCGGCATTGATTACGTCATCCCGGATTATAGCTATTTAGTGAAAAACGCAGAAAACATTAAAGGGCTATTTATTACACACGGACATGAAGACCATATCGGCGGCATTCCGTATTTGCTTCGCCAAGTGAACGTGCCGATTTACGGTGGAAAGTTAGCGCTTGGACTTATTCGCAACAAGTTAGAAGAACACGGACTGTTGCGTCAAACAAAACTTATTGAAATCAAAGAAGACGATGTTATTTCGTTCGGAAAAACAGCAGTGACATTTTTCCGTACAACGCACAGCATTCCAGATAGCTACGGCATCGTCGTCAAAACGCCAGTCGGACAAATTGTGCATACAGGCGACTTTAAATTCGACTTCACTCCTGTCGGCGAGCCAGCAAACTTAACGAAGATGGCAGAGATCGGGAAAGAAGGCGTTCTTTGTTTATTGTCGGATAGTACAAATAGCGAAATTCCGCATTTTACGATGTCGGAACGGCGCGTCGGAGAAAGCATTCATGATATTTTCCGAAAAGTGCAAGGGCGCATCATTTTTGCGACGTTTGCTTCAAACATTCACCGCTTGCAACAAGTGACGGAAGCGGCTGTATTAAACAACCGAAAAATTGCCGTATTCGGACGAAGCATGGAAGCGGCGATTGAAATTGGTCAACAGCTCGGCTACATTAAATGCCCGAAAGATACGTTCGTCGATGCGGCGCAAATTAACCGTCTTCCTGCCCATCGCGTCACCATTCTTTGCACCGGAAGCCAAGGCGAGCCGATGGCAGCGTTGTCGCGCATCGCGAACGGCTCACACCGTCAAATTCAAATTATGCCGGGCGATACAGTCGTCTTTTCGTCTTCGCCGATTCCGGGCAATACGGTAAGCGTTAACCGCATTATTAACATGCTCGCACGCGCAGGGGCGGAAGTGATCCACGGGCCGCTTAGCGACATTCACACGTCTGGGCACGGCGGGCAAGAAGAACAAAAATTAATGATTCGCCTCATGAAGCCGAAATATTTTATGCCGATTCACGGGGAATATCGCATGCAAAAAATGCACGTCAAACTCGCAGTCGATTGCGGTGTCCCAGAAGAAAACTGCTTTATTATGGACAATGGGGATGTGCTCGGCATAAATGAAGAAAGCGCAAGCATCGTCGGTAAAATTCCGTCCGGCTCGGTGTATATTGACGGAAGCGGCATCGGAGATATCGGCAACATCGTCTTGCGCGACCGCCGCATTTTATCGGAGGAAGGGCTTGTCATCGTCGTTGTAAGCATTAATATGAAAGAAATGAAAATCGCTTCCGGACCAGACATTATTTCACGCGGATTCGTTTATATGCGTGAATCGGGCAATTTAATTAGCGACGCGCAACAGCTCATCGCCAAACATTTACAACAGCTGCTTGAACAAGGAACAAATCAATGGTCGGACATTAAAACAGAAATTACCGATACGCTCGCACCGTTTTTATACGAAAAAACGAAGCGAAAACCGATGATTTTGCCGATTATTATGGAAATATAAGAAAAACACAAAACTATGCTCATTGACAGAATAAATTCTGTTGAATATAATGAAAATACAGGTGTAGGGTGTTTTAGTTACCCACGATCGAATGCTCGCTACCATTAAAAATCGTAGCGACAGAAGGAAAACTTGTCGCTCATCCGCAGGCGACTAATAAATGGCGGACTCGAAAACTTGTCGCTCATCCGCAGGCGACTAATAAATGGCGGACTCGAAAACTTGTCAAAAAAGAAGCGGATACTCCGCTTCTTTTTTTAGATTGGGGTATTAAAAAATGTCTGAACATTTCAAAATTTATTTTATTAAGGAAGAATTTTTTTCAATCACCGACTGGGCACAATATAAAGTACCTACAAAAGAGAAAAGGCCTATGTTAATTTTAGTCATTGAAAAAGAAGAATTTCCCGATGGGCTTGTTTGTATTCCTATCACAAAAGATGATGATAAAAACGGGAAGATTAAAGCATTATCGATGAAAAGACCGGATTTTATACACCCAATTAAAATAAATCGTTATGATAGTTATTTATTGATACAAAATATGTATATTATTCATAAAGAATTCATTGGGCAACCATATACTTTAAATGATGTTCCTTTTGAAATTAAAAATACAAAGCTTCGGAAAGAAATAATGAAAAAAGTAAAAAGAGTAGATGCACTTCTAAAACAAGGAATCATTCATTACGTACCAAGAGAAAAAGTGTTTGAAATCCAATTGAAATATCTAGAAGAAAAAAGAATTCTTGAAAGGACAAATATCATAAATAACCATACCTAATGAAAAAGACGGAAATATATTCTGTCTTTCAGATTGTTGAAAAGAAGGTGCCCGTTTGGACACCTTCTTTTTTATTCGCCAACGACTTCGCTTTCGAAGCGGTCAATGTCTTGATCGGCGCCGATGACGATTAAAATATCCCCGGCGTAAATCGTTTCTGATGCGAGCGGCGAGACGATAATGTCGTTATGCCGCTTAATCGCCACGATGTTAATGCCGTATTTCGCGCGAATGTCGAGCTCTAATAAGGAGTGACCATGAAGTTTTTCATTCGCGACAATTTCAACGATGCTATGTCGGTCAGACAGCTCTAAATAGTCGAGCACATTGTTAGAAATCATATTGTTCGCGATGCGCTCACCCATATCGCGCTCCGGATGGACGATATGGTCGGCGCCGATTTTTTTCAACACTTTTTCGTGATAATCGTTCGTCGCTTTCACCGTAATTTTTTCGACGCCGAGCTCTTTTAAAATTAATGTCGTCAAAATGCTCGCTTGAATGTTGTCACCGATGGCAACGATCACGTGGTCAAAGTTGCGGATGCCTAAACTTTTCAAAACGTTTTCGTCCGTTGAATCGGCAACGACCGCTTGCGAGGCAATGGACGCATATGCGTTCACTTTCTCTTCGTCTACATCAATCGCAAGCACTTCCATCCCTTGTTCGCTTAACGTGCGGCACACGCTCCCTCCGAAACGTCCGAGACCGATAACCGCAAATTCTTTTTTCTTCACGAAACGTCACCTCTTGTTCGATATTCATCAATGACGCGAATGATTCGTTTTTCTAACATATGCATGCCACCGCTACCTGCTTGGTAATGGCGAAATATACCGTCTGCATCAAATACGTAATATGTCGGCACGCAGCGATTGTCAAACGCTTCTTTTATTCGATGGTCATTGTCAACGAGAAGCGGATGTGTCATGCCGTATTGTTCAGCAAGCTGTTTTACCGCATCTACGTTTTTGTCGCTTTCTATTCTCGGCATGTGGACAGATACGACGTGCAATTCCCCTTTATAACGCTCGCGGAAGACGTTGACTTGTTTCATTCCGTCTTTACAAAGATGGCAGCTCACCGCCCAAAAATGAATAAGCGTCGGTTTTCCGATGAGCTGTTCGCGAGTGATGTTTTCGTTTAATACGATAGTTGCTCCGTCTAATGATGGCATAGGTTCTCGTAATTTCATCGTTTTTCTTCCTTTGCTTTATGATTTCCTTTCCAAGCGATGTAGCGAGTCAAAAGTTCAATAGCGACATCGATCGCTTGTTCGTCCGGGTTTAACTTCGCATGATGCAAGCCGAACGGCGATTGCACCCCAAGCCAAAACATAAATCCTGGAATGCGAGCGAGCATATAGCCAAAATCTTCCCCTGTCATCGCTTCTTGGCAGCGGACGAGGCGGACGTTCGTTTCTTTTTCAACGAACTGCATAAATTCATTTGTGAGCGTTTCATCGTTGTATACTTGATAATACATCGAACCGTAATCGATATGCGCTTCGCAATCGTAAGCGACTTCGATGCCGCGCACGAGCGCTTCAATGCGCCCTTTTATTTTTTCCATCGCCTCCGGTGAAAGGGTGCGAATCGTTCCTTCGAGCCGAGCGCGCTCAGCGATGACGTTTTGAACGGTGCCGCTCGTCAACTTTCCAATCGTAATGACGGCGCTATCGAGCGGATTGACATTGCGCGCGACGATCGTCTGCAGCTGCATAATAAAGGCGCTTGCAGCGACGACCATATCTTTCGTTTCGTGCGGAAAGGCTGCGTGCCCACCTTTACCGATAAAATCAATAAAAAGTTCAGACGTATTCGCAAATAAGAGCCCTTCTTTCGTCGCAATCGTTCCGACCGGATATTCTGGAGCGATATGCAAGGCGAGTACGATATCGGGCATCCATTCTTTCATCTCCTCGCTCTCCAACATCGGAAGCGCTCCACCCGGTCCTTCTTCAGCCGGTTGAAAAATAAAGAGCATATGATCGCGAATCGGATGATGAACGACATGAGTAAGCACGCCGAGCGCAATCGCCATATGCATATCGTGTCCGCATGCGTGCATCCGTCCTTCGTGCGTCGAGCGAAACGGGACGTCCGTCTGTTCGTCAATCGGCAGCCCATCCATATCGGCGCGATAGCCGATCGTTTTCGTCGGAGAAAGGCCACGTACGCGTACGAAAATGCCGGTGCGCCACGTTTTCACATCCAAACGTTGTTGCGGCAAAGTAGCGAGATAGTTCAATATGTATTGCTGTGTTTTAAATTCTTGAAAGCCGAGCTCAGGAATTTGGTGCAAATCGCGGCGAATATGAATAAAGTCGCCCATACGTTTCCTCCTTTTGAAAAAAGCATGGAATGGATCCACGCTTTATAGTTGGCGAAGTTCTTGTTTAATTTCAACTTTTGCTTTTGTTTTTTCGTCGATTTGTTTAATGACGCGCGCTGGTACGCCTGCAACAACGGTATATGGCGGCACATCTTCTGTCACGATCGCACCCGCGGCAACGACCGCACCTTTTCCGACCGTCACTCCTTCTAAAATGACCGCGTTTGCTCCGATCATCACATCATCTTCCACAATGACCGGTTTTGCGGATGGCGGCTCAATGACACCAGCAAGTACCGCCCCTGCACCAACATGGCAGTTTTTCCCTACTGTCGCACGTCCGCCAAGCACAGCGTTCATGTCGATCATCGTTCCTTCGCCAATAACAGCGCCGATGTTAATGACCGCCCCCATCATAATGACGGCGTTGTCGCCAATTTGCACTTGATCGCGAATGATCGCTCCCGGCTCGATGCGCGCTTTTATATGTTTTAAATCAAGAAGTGGAATCGCAGAATTGCGACGGTCGTTTTCCACGACGTAGTCTTCGATTTTATGTTTGTTCGCTTCAAGCGCGGCTTCAATGTCTGCCCATTCGCCAAATACGACGCCTGTCTGACCTGTAATAAATGTTTTCGCGCTCGGGCCAAAATCGATGTCAGCCACGTCTCCTTTTATGTATACTTTCACAGGTGTTTTCTTTTTGCTGTTTTGAATAAAGGAAATAATTTCATTCGCATCCATCATCATCGCAATTTCCTCCTTATCATTTTATTTTTTTACTTTAACAAATGATATAAACGGTGACAAGCCTATTGTCGCTTTTCGTACATCGAGCGGTTGAACCGCTTTAATATTTCACGGCGCGTAACGATGCCTACAAAATAACCGTCATCATTTTCTACGCATAAAAATGGGTGATCAATAAGCAACTTCAACACTTTTAAAAATGAATCGCTTACATGTAAGCGCGGGATGTTGCGCTGCATCACTTGTTCCACTTTCATCGTGTCAAGCCGCTCGAACTCGATCCGCTCAATGCCTAAAATGGCATCCATAATCATCGTCATGCTAATGAGCCCTTGCAGTTTATACGTCATATCTAATACTGGGATAGCCGAGTATCCTGTGCGCGTTAAGACGAGTAACGCGTGTTGTAAATGATTCCCCACTTGCACGTGCGCCACTTTATCGGACGGAATCATTAGTTCAGTCAGCGATGGTTGTTGCATCGTCATTCCGCCTTTCGCAATATAATCCCCATTTGTCATTGTATCATGTTCGTTTCGATATGGAAAAGCGAGAAGTGCATCGGATATGATACAATAATAGACAAAATGGTATCATATGGGGGGAGAAAATAATGGAATCGGAAGCCGTAAAACGCGAGCGATTGCGCCTAAAAAAAGAAAGCAAAAAAGGGAAGCTAAATGAATGGCATGCGAAAAAAATAACATTAGCCAGCGAATGGATTGAAAACGAAACGACACAAAAAAGTCGCCGAATCATCCGCGGTGGTGTGTATATGTGTGAACTAGGGGAAAATATTGGGACTGAACAAGGGGAATACCGACCAGTCATTGTCGTATCTAATGATCAAATTAATCTTTCATCAGGCAACGTTTCGATCGTCCCTTTAACGAAAAACTTAAAAAAGAAAGCGATTTTCAAAAACGGGGAAATCGTTACATATTTAAATGAGCCACGGTATCACAGCCACTATTTTCTTTTTAAAAACAAATATCCATTTTTAGATTATGATTCAGCTGTTTTAGGAGAAGAAACAAAAACCGTAAGCAAAATTCGCTTGAAAGAACATAAAGGAAACATCGACATAAAAGATATGGAAAAGATTATGATTCGTATTGAATGGGTTTTCGGACTTAGAAAAAGCTTAAAAAAATAATAAATGGGCTTGACAGCCACTCGTACGTCAAGATATATTTAAGACAAACATATACATCGCCTGTCTCGTCACGGGCAAACCACGTGATAAATCACGTTTTTTCTCACAAGGACCTGTCTGAAGGTCCTTTTCGCATATTTTATGCATAAAATGAGCGATATAAAAATAAACTGATCATACATCGCCTGTATTTGTCACAGGCAATTCATTCGCTATGTTAGCGAAGTCATCACTGCCTGTCTTGTCGCAGGCAACCTAGGGGCTATCTAATGAGCTTACTGCTCAATGATTAGATAGCTCCTTTTCATATGCCTTTCGAATAATTAATTCAACAAATCGAAAATTTCAATGGCGATCATATCAATATTGTCGAATTGATACGATTTCGGCTTCTCGCCTTTTTCGTACACTTCTAATACGAACGTGTTCGTTTTTTCATAATATGTCACGCTACATTTTTTTTCACCATTGACTTCAAAGTTGCGTTGTGGCGCTTCGTTCGTTCCTGTTTTTTGTTCTTGTAAGCTAATTAACCGTTGGATAATGCCTAATAATTGCGACATGACATTCATTCCTTTCCGATACGTATTTCAGCGACTATTCACTACTGTACCAAGATTCGCGAAAAAAGTAAACAAAAACGAAAGCCCACAAAAGAGCGGGCTTTTACGTTTGAAAAGCAACGTATGCGATATACCCGAGCAAAAGAGCGATAAACACGATGTATGCAATAAAAATCGGATTGCGGACATACGGATGAGCAGCCACTTTTTCGCTGACGGGCGCATCGTATTCACCTTGCACTTTTTGTCGCTTTCCTACTTGATACGTATAAACAAGTCCCCCGACTAATACCCCGCTAGCAACAAGTAAAAGCATCCAAGAAAATGTATCCATCATCGCCCACCTCTCTACGAAAAGGTGCGCAAACGTCGCATTGTCGTGACAAAACGTTTGCCCCTTATGCTTACTTTTCCACCGCGAGCGATATTTTATTACAGATGGGCGTTATGTTCAAATAAATATTCATACGTTAAATCGATAAACAAATAATGATGTTCATCAATCGGATACGAGTATGTGCGAATCGTTTCACCTGTTTCAATGTCGCTGTACAAATCAGATAAAATGCCTCGTTTGCGGGAGCGCATGCGAATAATATTTTCTAAAAAATACGGACGCCAGCTCCAATTTTTCATTTCGTATTGCGGCTGGAGCTCCCACGTTTCACCTCGTTTAAATATGTTGGCGGACTGTTGAAATCCGTCTTCATCGCATACGTAAATGCGAAAACTGCAATCGCTTAAATGTTTGGCTAGGGCGGAAATGAGTTCGTTAAACGATGAGGCTTTTTTATGTTTGGCGACGAGCTCAGATACGCGCGCTTGAAATTGTTCGGAAATATCGTATAACGTTTGCAGCTTCTTTTTTTCATGTTGAATGAACGTATGAAACTGATTGCGCAACGTTTCTTTTAATAAATGTGGCGGAAGAAATGACGGTGACGGTTCGTGCAAATAATAGCCTTGATAATATCGGCCGCCGTTTCGCCACGCATATTGAAGTTGAAAGGCGTTTTCTATCCCTTCATATAGAAGGGTCGCCCCAATTTTCCGCGCTAAAAGCGAAATGGAATAAAGCACATCATCGTACGATACGATCGTCGCTGACGTGCGCAACGCACGCAAATCAATTTTTAATAAATCGGGTGCTAACAACCGAATGCGATCTAAGTTGCTGCTTTCTTTCCCAATATTATCAACCGCAATTTGAATGCCGTATGTACGCAAATACGTCAATACGTGTCCGAGCTGTTGAATGTCGCCTTTAAAATGATGCTCCGTCATTTCAAGGACGACTTGGTTTAATTGTAATCCTTTTTCTTTATATTGAAGAAGAAGTTGCAAAAACGATTCTCCCCGATCGATCATTAACACGTTCGCATCGCGATTAATGAAAATGAGCGATGCGGGCTGCTCGTGAACAAACTGTTCGAGCGCTTTTGTCGTCACCGCCATATCGACTTCCATGCGAAACTCTTCTGGAACCGTTTCGTCGTGAAAAAATGGGCCGAGGCTAATGACTTCATCTCCTTGTTGAAAGCGCCCGAGCACTTCATATCCGACGATGCATTGCTCATCGGCACTAAAAATCGGTTGGTAATACGGAACGACTTGATCGATGTGTGTTAAAATGTCTAGCGCATCCAAAACGACGCTTCCTCCCCCGTTTTTTTCACTCATTATATCATAAGAAACGCGCCCGTTCATCGTACATCATCCAATAAAAAAGCGACGTCAGCAAACGTCGCATTAAAACGGATGTTGATTGAGCCATTGTCCGCCGTCGACCGTAATGCACTCGCCATTAATGTACGCGGCCGCATCAGAAAGTAAAAACGAGGCGACCGCTGCGATTTCTTCCGGCGTTCCGAAGCGACCGAGCGGCACGCTATCTTTCACACGCTTTTCCATCTCTTCTGATAAAATGAGCTTTTCTGCCCCTCCTGTTCGTTCAATCGGACCGGGAGCGATCGCGTTGACGCGAAAACCGTATTTTTTTCCCCACTCGACCGCTAACGTGCGCGTCATCGTTAACACGCCTGCTTTGGCGCATGCCGAATGAATGACACCTGCCCCTGCGCCCCAAGCATATGTAGCAACGATGTTAATGATCGATCCTTTTTGTCCTTTTTCAATCCAATAGTTTCCGACTTCCCGGCTACAATAAAACGTTCCGTTTAAAACGATGTCAATGACGCTATTCCAACCGTTAATCGATAGCTTTTCTGCCGGGCAAATAAAGTTGCCCGCAGCGTTATTAATGAGCGCATCAATTTTCCCGAACCGTTCATCTGTTTCTTTCACCATTGCCGCGACTAATTCTGGTTGACGCACGTCCATGACGACCGGAAGCACGCTTCCCCCGATTTCTTTTGCCGCTTCTTCAAGCGCTTCCTTTCTTCTTCCGGTAATGACGACATGCGCTCCTTCATCCGAAAAACGCTTCGCCATATATTTTCCCATGCCGCTTGAACCACCTGTCACAATAACAACTTTCCCCTTCATTTTTTCATCCCCTTTTTATGAATGGTTATTCATTCATTTTTATTGTACTATATATTTAGAAAATTTTTAATATTTTTCTTGCTGTTTTTATCAACTTTTTTCTTTTATAATGAATGGAGAACATTTTCGCGTGATAAGGTTTGAAAATATGAAACGACGAGATTTTTTACAAACGTTTTTTTCTTTATTCGTCAAAGGAGCATTGCTTTCAACAGCGGGATATATGTATGCAAAATATATTGAGCCGAGGCAGTTGACGGTACGGCGCTATGAAATCGTGCATCCGCTTATTCCAAAAAGCTTTGATGGGTGTCGCCTTCTTCAATTTAGCGACGTGCATTTAGGATACCATTATTCTGTTGACCATTTTCAACGCGTCGTCAAACGAATGAACGACCTTGCTCCGCATCTCATTTGTTTTACAGGCGATTTGCTTGATGAACCGAACAAATATGAGCATGTCGATGCGATTACATCGTTATTGGCGACGCTTCATGCGCCGCTTGGGAAGTACTGTATTTATGGAAACCACGATCACGGCGGATACGGAACAAATATATACAAAGAAATGATGGAGAAAGCTAGGTTTCGTTTACTCGTGAACGAATGGGTACATGTTCGTCAAGGGAACGAACAAATTGTCATCGCAGGGTTGGACGATTTTATGCTCGGTCAGCCGAATTTCGCAAAGACGGTACAACAGTTGCCGAAAGAAACGTATACGATTGCGCTTATTCATGAGCCTGATCTTGTGACACAAGCAAGCAGTTATCCGTTTCATCTTCAGCTGTCTGGTCATAGCCACGGGGGACAAATTCAACTGCCGTGGATTGGACCGCTCGTCACCCCTCCGCTAGCGAAACAATATGTCGAAGGGTTTTACGACGTACAGCAACTCACCTTATACGTCAATCGCGGACTTGGAACGACGCGCATGCCGTTTCGTTTTTTAACCCCACCAGAATTAACGTTGTTCACGTTAAAAGCCGGGTTATAACATAAACCCGGCTTGAAACATACATATGCTTCCGATGAGTGAAGCAACGATGTAAAGAAACGCTTCTTTATATCGCTTTCCTAATAATAGTTGCAGCGCTTCCACGCTAAATGTCGAAAACGTCGTAAACGCGCCAAAAAAGCCGACCGTCATCCCGACTGCCTGCACGTCATGTGCAACCACCATGCCAAGACCGAATGAGCCGAGCCAATTAATGAACAAAATGGAAAGCGGCACACGTGATTTTCTCGTCCAGCGCAACAGCCATATGCCAAGCTGATAGCGGCACCACGCCCCAAATGCTCCGCCAAGAGCTACCGCAATCATGACACCTCACCTGCATCTTTCATGCCCATTCGCTCTCCAACATACACGCCTGCATAACAAAGAAGCAAGCCCCCAACGAAAGATGTGAGCACATATACATTCGCAAGTCCAACATGTTCGTGCCATAGCATGATCGTCTCTTTACTAAACGTCGACATCGTCGTCAATCCGCCGCAAAATCCTGTTCCGATGCCGAGGCGCAACCATTCCGCCATTTTTTTCTTTCCGACGTAAGACGTAAGCGCCCCTAGCAAAAACGAACCGATATAATTGACGAGCAACGTCCCCCACGGAAATGTGAGAAATGGGAATGCGATCGCTACCCCGTATCGACATAACGCCCCTAGCGCTCCGCCAAGGGCCACCGCTCCGCTTTCTTTCACATCATCATCTCCTTATTCTTCATCGTCTGCGACATCGTATGCCATTTGAAACAATATCATTTGGCTATCTATTTCTTCTTCGCCTTCTTCCCGTTTTACATAATGATATTCGCCTCGTTCGTTTTGCTCGCGCGCTTTTACATTATCAGAAAGCAAAATGTGCAATACGTCAATAAGACGCTGTTTTAATTCGTTTTTAAAAACCGGAAATAAAATTTCAATGCGGCGGTCCATATTGCGCGTCATCCAATCGGCAGAAGATAAAAAGACGCGCGCTTGCCCATGGTGATGAAAATAATATACGCGGCTATGCTCTAAAAAGCGGCCGACGATGCTGCGGACGCGAATGTTTTCGCTCACACCTTTCATTTGCGGGCGCAAACAACAAATGCCACGTACAATTAAATCAATTTGCACCCCTGCTTGCGACGCTTCATATAGCTTCATAATGAGCTGTTTGTCCGTTAACGAGTTCATTTTCGCGATGATGCGCCCATCGCCATATTGTTTATGATAGCGAATTTCTTCGTCGATGAGCTGTAAAAATTGTTGCCGCAAATCAAACGGGGCGACGACTAAATGGTGAAATTCCGGTTTTTCCATATAGCCGCTTAAATAATTAAAAAAGTTTGTCGCATCCTCGCCAAATTGCTCATTGGACGTAATGAAGCCGAAATCTGTATAAATTTTGGCGGTTGCGTCGTTGTAATTGCCCGTCCCTAAATGAACGAACCGCTCAATTTTTCCGTGTTTTTGCCGAACGATGAGCGTAATTTTACTATGTGTTTTTAAATGCGTCATCCCATAAATGACGTGGCATCCTGCTTTTTCAAGTTCCTTCGCCCATTGGACGTTATTTTCTTCATCAAACCGCGCTTTCAATTCAACGAGGACGGTCACTTGCTTCCCGTTTTCCGCCGCCCGCTTTAACGCTTCAATAATGGGTGAATCGCCGCTGACGCGATACAACGTCTGTTTGATCGCCAACACATCGGGATCATCTGCCGCATCGGAAATAAAATCAATGACTGGCTCAAACGACTCATATGGGTGATGAAACAATAAATCGCGTTCTTTCGCTTTTTCAAATATATCTTCATCGTCATCTAAATCTTTTGGGGGCTGTGGAATGAGCGTTTGAAAAACGAGATGTTCTTTATATTTCGCCACTTCATGATAAAACGAAAAGAAAAATGTGAAATCGATCGGTCCGTCAATTTGATATACATCTTTTTCATGAATTTCTAACTCATCTAATAAATAATCGAGCACCCATTCGTCAAACCCTTTTTTGCTCATTTCTAGCCGGACAGCAGCGCCCCATTTTCTCTTTTTTAACTCTTTTTCAATTTCTTTTAATAAATCGCGCGCCCCTTCTTCGTGAATCGTTAAATCCGCGTTGCGCGTAATGCGAAATTGCGTCACAGAAGAAACGGTGTATCCTTTAAATAACGTATGAATAAACGTCGTAATGACATCTTCTAACAGCGCATAAGCGTGCATGCCGTTGTTTGCTGGCAATGGAATGAAGCGATTTAACACCGCCGGCACTTGGACGATCGCTAATTTTTTCCGTTCATCTTCATCTTCCTCATCGTCAAGGACGATCGCTAAATTTAAACTTTTGTTCAACAACATTGGAAACGGACGATACGCATCGACAGCCATCGGCGTTAATACCGGGAAAATATTTTTCATAAAATACGACTGTAAATATGTTCTCTGTTCATCGTCCCATTCGTTTGGGGCAAGCAAATATACCCCTTCCTCATGCAACATCGGCAACAGCGTTTCGTTGTACATGTCGTACTGCCACTTCACAAGCGCATGCGTTTTTTTCGCAATTTGTTTCAACTGTTCTTTCGGCGTCAGTCCCGCTTTATTTTCCGGCTTATTAAACCCAGCTTTCACTTGATCTTTTAACCCGGCGACGCGCACCATAAAAAACTCGTCCAAATTCGAGCTAAAAATCGCTAAAAATTTCAGCCTTTCTAATAACGGATTGCGTTCGTCCATCGCTTCTTGCAAAACGCGCTCGTTAAACGCAAGCCAACTTAATTCGCGATTGTTGTAATAACGCGGATGACTTAAATCCATCTTCATCCCTCCAAATGAAATTGTAACTGAATCGGGCGTTTTAACATTTTTTCCACATGTTTTTTATGTTTTTCTGCTTGATATTCTTCCGCTTTAAACGATTGATTGCAAAACACGTGCATGACGATCGTTTCTTCTTTCAGTTCAAGCTGCACGCGGTTGACGATATTTCGCTTCGTATCGTTTAAGCTGTAAGCGAACTTTAACAACGCGCCAAGAAACCGAAGCTTTTTTTGTTCTGCGCGAGTAAACCATGTGTCAAAAGGTTGAATATATTGTTTAAACAACGTCTTATTTTTAAACGAAGCGACAAGCGCAAGTTGCACGCGGTCGCGATGGCTTAATCCGTCAATCGTTCGATTCGCTAAAATGTAAAACGTATGCTGGCTGCTTGCCTCTTCATCGACATATTGCCCTAAATAAAACACATGGGCGGCGCGCTTTAATAAGACGAGATCTTCTCCCGTTAGCGGAAAAAGCGAAAGCGTGCGCATTTGCTCAAATAGTTGAATGACAAGTTTTAATACGTGTTGTACGTGGTTTGTATTTACTTCGTAATCTTGGGCTAGTTCAAAAAAACTTTCATCTAGTACGCTGGGAAAGATGATCGGCCCAAACTGCTCGTAAAAAATGCCGTCGCGCAATCCTTTTCGGCTTAAAATAAACATCGTTGCATCAACGGTTTCGTACAACGTTTGAAACACTTCGACCGCTGGAATAATTAAATCCGCCCGGTCTTTCGATAACGCCTCCACTTTTTGCAGCTGGTCGAACGTAAGCGAACGTAAATATTTTTTCACTTGCACGATATGTTCACGTTTCATTTCGTATTGATGAATGCCTGCAATCGGATAGTTTTGTAGCATTTGATGTACTTGTACGACGTTTCGGGCGCTTCCTCCGATGGCGATAATCGGCAATCGGCGTTGTTTTAGCCACGGAAGCGATTGAAATTGTTTTTCGACGTATGCACGCAACGTTTGTAGCTCTTCATCGGTCGGAACGTTTCCTGAAACGAAATCTCGCTTTAACGACAACGCTCCGAACGGAAAGCTATAATAATCGACAAGTTCGCGGTTATAAAAATACGTCACTTCCGTACTTCCTCCACCTACATCGACCGTAATCCCTTCATGAAACGACGTCGATTGAACGACAGCTAAAAAACCGTAGTATGCTTCTTCATATTCGGATAAAATACGCATATGAAAATCCGTTCGTTCGGCGACGATGCGAACGATGTCATCGCGATTGCGCGCCTGACGAATCGTTGCCGTCGCCACACATTTTACATCATGGAGGCGATGAAAGCGCGTGACATCTTGAAACGTCAATAACCCTTCCAAAAGGACATGCAATCCTTCATCTGTAAATAAACCGTCTTCTGTCAAATAGTTGCGCAAGCGAGCCGCGATTTTTACGTTTTCTCGTTCACGCAATCGCCCGCTTTTGCTCTGTTCGTAAATGACGAGACGCATCGTATTCGAGCCAATATCAATAATGCCGTATTTCAACGTTCGTCCTCCCTTATATAAAAAAATAAATTGAAAATTTTCCAAAAACATAAGTCATCGTGTATAATAAAAGTGTACCAAAATAAAAAAAGGAGTGAAATGCGAATGGAAACTGTCGAATGCACCGTTGAGAATTTATCAGTTGCGTTATTTACCGTCAACCGGCATGCGAAAGCCGCTTTAAATCCTTCGTACTTGTATTTGCTGAAGAAAAAAACGATTGAAAAAATGCTTGCAGAAGGGAAAGCGAAAAAAGTTGGGTTGCATTTTTCCCGAAACCCGAAGTACAGCCAACAAAAATCAGATGTGCTTGTGGCAATCGGCGCGTATTACTTCCATATACCTCCAACAAAAGAAGACTTCAAGCAGTTGCCTCATCTCGGTGCGTTGGACGACTCTTATCGTAACCCTGTTGCTAAAATGCCGTTGTCTCAAGCGAAACGTTTACTTCAAGCATATACAGGCATCACACCAGAAGATGTGCAGCCAAAGCCGAAACGCTATGACTGGTCACGTCCGCATCGGTTCGGGAAAACATTTCGCTAAGGACAAGCTCCTCCCATTTTCTATTATTTATTATATTACACAAAAGGGCGGCCTCTTAATGAGATCGCCCTTTTTCACTTTGGAATAATTGTTCAAACTGTTCAGCGGAAAGCGGTTTGCTGAAGTAGTAGCCTTGGGCGCGGTCGCAACCTTCTCGTTTTAAAATCGCAAGTTGCTCTTCCGTTTCCACTCCTTCGGCAACAACTTTCATTTGTAAGCTGTGCGCCACTTCAATGACGGCGCGAACGATCGATAAGTCGTATGAATGTTTCACCATATCTTGTACAAACGAACGGTCGATTTTAATGATGTCGACCGGCAGTTTTTTTAAATAGTTTAACGACGAATAGCCTGTCCCAAAATCGTCGACAGCGAGCTGAAGCCCTAAATGTTTTAACGATTGAAGTTGAGCGAGCACATAATCGATATGATGCATCGCCATACTTTCTGTAATTTCTAGTTTTAAACAAAACGGATCTAACTCGTACGTGCGCAACACGTGTTCAATATGTTTCACTAAATCTGCTTGCAAAAATTGTTTAATCGAGACGTTAATACCGATTTGCACATGTGGGAGCCCTTTTTTCCTCCACACTTTACTTTGTTCACATACTTGTCGCAACACCCAATCGCCAATCGCTTGAATTAAATTCGTTTCCTCCGCAATCGGGATAAACGTCGCCGGCGAAATCCAGCCGCGTTTCGGATGATGCCAACGCAATAACGCTTCGACAGCGACAATTTGTCCGGAAGCAATATCGACAATTGGCTGATAGTGAAGCGTAAATTCATCGTTTTTCAACGCTTTTCGAATGCTATGTTGAATGTATAATTTTTCTTCGTTCGTCTTTTTTAATTCGTTCGTATAAAAACAGTACGTATTTCCCCCGTTTTCCTTCGCTGTTTCTAGCGCTAAATCGGCCAGCGAAACGAGCGTCGTCCAGTCGGTTGCATCATCTGGAAATACGCTTACACCGATGCTTGGCGTCACCGTCAATTCTTGGTCTTTGAGCTGAAACGGGGCAGAAAACAATTGCATGATTTCGCCAAGTAAACGATGCAATTCATTTCGGTCAACCGTATAAAAAGCGAGAAAAAATTGATCGCGATGTTGTCGTGCAACGATGCCGTTTTCATAGCGGCGCAATCGCTCCGCTACTTGTTTTAGCAATTCGTTTCCACGTTCATAGCTAATTAAATCGTTAATAAATTTAAAACGGTCTAAATTCAACGACAATAACGTAAACGGTTCATTTTGATTTATTCGCTCGCCAAGCGTATGTTGAAACGAATCGTACGACAAGACACCCGTTAATGTATCGGAATCGTCATCGTCTAACAAAAAGAACCCGATCCAAATGAGATGCGATTGAAACGAATGCACGTGCACATATGCATGACGATGATCGACGACCACCTTTCCGCACCACGTGTCGTTTGTATGTAATGTAGCAACGGCTTCATGAGCACGGTCAACGAGCTGTTGCACGACGCCATAGCGACGTGACAGCTGTCTCATAAACGAGTCGCCCATATAAACAATCGTGCCATCTTCGTTCGTAACAAAAAAAATCGCACATTGATCAAACTTTTGCCCAACGGCCTCCCATTTTATCAATGGGGGGTGTTGGAATAAAAACTGCTGTTCGTTCATGTTGTAATCCTCGCTTTTCGTATTGTCCCTCCTTCTTTTATTAAACCATATGGCATGATGATTGAAAATAATTTTTCATAAAGAAACGGAAATTAATCAATCGTTCCTGTACGTAAAATGGACACATGCACATCGACATCTATTTTCGCATCCTTATATAATTTGTCCCACTGTTTCTCCGTCAACTGCAATGTACGCACCGAATGGTCGTATATTTGTCCGAAGCCGATCGGATCAGTGTTGTATGCTTTTAGTTTATTTAATAGTTGCTCTATTTCTTTTTTCATTTGTTTTTCAATCGCCCGCTCAAGAATGTGGACATTCGTTTCCATAATCGGCTTCATTTTTTCGGACATCTCTAAAATTTCCGCTTGCAACTTGACGGTGACGCGAAAATGCGGGGCTGGCTCTTGGCTAATAAGTTTAATTTTTCGTTTTGTTTTAATTTCATTAATGACAAGATTTACTTTTTTTTCCTTTTTCTTTATTAATAACGGGGCGACATCTTCGCGCGACACGGTAATATTTTTTAGTCCGGTGTTATACTCGGACGCAAGCATTTTAATATAAAAACTTTCATCGAGCCGTACCGTTCCGACAAATTTGTCGCCGCGAAATAGCGCGACTTTTTCAATAATCGGTTTGTCATCACGCAACGATAAACAAGGTAATACAGGATCTTTCCCGACATCATAATAACTATGAATAAACTCATGTAACGTCGCAGCTAACAGCGATTCGCTGCGCAAATTTTTTTCAATTAACCGATATAAATACGTCCCGATATCTGGGGTATCTTCATGCTTTTTACTTTTCACGATTTCCTTTGCATTCGGCTCGCCAACCGCTAAATAAACGAGCGAACCGATATTTGCATCGCGTTGCAGCGTATCGGTTAACGTAAAAATCCCCTCTTTTTCGGCGAGCTCTTTTCCGTATACGATCACACGAATTTGCCCTGATCCTAAATCGTGGCTCGTTTGCGCTTCTAAATCTTGGCGAAGTCCTTTGCTCGTTTTATTTGCTGCTTCAATTACTTCAGACAAAGACGACCCGCTCGTTTGAAACGAAAGCATCACGGACGCCCCTTCATATAACTTCCCTTTTTTATCAAATCCAGCAGCCGTAATGATTCCTTGTCTTTCAAGGACGCGTGGTTGCACACATCCGCTTAATAACATCATACAAACGATGAGCCACTTCATTTCCCGCCCACCTTTCCCCATGTTTTTATGCGCACAAATACGTACAATATAAACGGATAAACAAAACTAAGCCAAAATCCGTACCACCCGACTTGATCAATAAATTCGTTAATGGTGGCGCGCTGTTGAAACGATATCGCAACGAGAAATGAAAGGAAACCGAACGCGAACAACATATATTTTTGTTTTATATGAAAAAGCGCTTTTCCGCCGCGCGTCATCGCCCACATAAACATAAGCAAGTTAGGCAAAATGACGAGCAGCCAAAGCGGAATAACGACGTATTCAAACCGTTCAATAAACGGAAATTTAACGATCGTAAACATCGACAACGACGCCCAAATGGTCACATCGAGCTGCTTCGGGCTAAAAAAAGCGATCGCAATGATTGTCACTACCGCTACGAGAAACGTCGTCAACATGACGCCAAGCTGGGCATAACGATGAACGCGCCCTTTTTCTTTCACAAACGGATAAATGACGTACAACACTTCAAATCCGAGCATCGTATAAGACGTTTTTAATATACCGTTCATCATTTGTTTTGGGGTCGCTTCAAAAATGGGCAGCAAATGAATCCACTCCGCATATTTCAACGGCTGAAAAACGACAACGACGATCCAAATCGTCATAAAAAACGTTAAAAAACTAACGCCCGCAACGAGCCGAAATCCCCCACCATATAGGGCGTATACCGTTAAAATAACTAAAATGAGCGCTCCGCCCCAAAGCGGAAAATCGGGATACATCCACGTTAATGCCATTTCGACGTAACCAAGCAAAATGGACGTATACGCCATTAAAAAGTAGGCGACAACGAGCGCATTGGCGATCCAACCGAACACCCGCCCATACACGAACGTATGAAGTGAAAAAATGTTGTCATGTTCCGTTAACGTTAACGTTTTATACATGATAAAAACGACAAGATGAATCCATAATCCGCTAATCAGCACCGCCATCCATGCATCTTGGCGCGCTTCGACAAAAATGACGCGCTGCACGCCGACGATGCCAAGCCCAATTTGTGCAGTATGGATGAGAAAAAAGACGAGATACGCGTTAATCGACAGCCGTTCATTTGGCGTTTTCATCATTCATCCAAATCCTTTCGTTTCATCGCTTCACGCCATGAAAAACGACGGGCGTTTTGCGGGCGGTTCGTTTTCGGACGCTCGCTATAAAACTTAATCGGCAAACGAATGAGCGCATATTTCATATCCGCGAAACGAAACGGATAAACGGGCGATATATACGGACGTCCAAGCGATGTCAGTTTTAATAAATGAATAAGCAACAGGCTGACGCCGATCAATATACCGACAAGTCCCCAAAGCGCCGCTAATAAAATAATCGGAAAGCGTAAAATACGGATCGTTGCGCCCATCTCATAACTCGGCGCCGTAAATGAGCCGAGCGCACTTAACGCGACAATAATAATGAGCACGTTGCTCGTAAATCCCGCATCGACTGCCGCTTGTCCAAGGACGATACCGCCGACGATACCCATCGTTTGGCCGACTTTTGTCGGCAAGCGCGCTCCTGCTTCGCGCAACAGTTCAATCATAAACTCAAGAAACAACGCTTCAATGACGGGAGGAAATGGGACGCGCGAACGCGATTCTCCGATCGTCAAAAGCAAAGCGGACGGAATGACTTCGTAATGATACGTAATGACGGCAACATAAAGCGGCGATAAAAAGATGGAAGCAAAAATACCGAGCATGCGAATCGCGCGCAAGACGGTGCTCATCGTCCAACGTAAATAAATATCTTCTGTCGTTTCAAAAAAGCTAAAAAACGTCGTCGGACAAATAATGACGGTCGGACTTCGGTCAACGAAAATGCCGATGCGTCCTTTCATTAAACTGTACGCTAGTCGGTCAGGAAGCTCCGTTAATAAATATTGCGGAAAAATCGTATACGCATGATCGTCCAATAATTGAGCTAATACGGAACTGTCGATCACTTCGTCAATGTGAAGCTCAGACAGCCGTTGCTTTACCGTTTGAACGTTTTCTTCATCGGCAATATCTTCGATGTACACGACGCGCACTTCAAGCGAGTTGCGCATCCCGATCGTCATTTTTTCCGTCACTAATTTCGCATCGGTCACATTTTGGCGCAAAATGCGAATGTTTGTATCAATCGACTCCGTAAACGACATTTTCGGCCCGAGGACGAGCGATTCCGTTTCTGCCTTTTCAAGCGAACGTTCTACTTTTTCAGCGATGTTAACGGCAAGTCCGCGCGTTTCCCCTTCGATATACACACCTGCCCAACCGTCGCGTATGTAAGACGCCATCTCTTTTTCTGTTTCGCATACGTGCACTGCACCGATCGGCAAACAGCGGGCGAGCTGTTTCAACGATACGTCTTCTTGGTCGTGAATAAACGCCAAGACGTTTTGCTGCAAGTGGTTATGATTAATTAAATTGCTTAAAAATAAAACGTCGACCGTTTTTCCTTTGCATTGGATGCGCCGGCACATCAAATCTGGCGAGTGGGCAAGTTGTTCGGCAATATGTTCTACTCGATTTTTTTTTGAAAACCACATCGTCTTGCCCCCTTTTTCTTCCGCTTCGTTTTTTCCTAGTTTGTAATACATCGCGTTTTTTATGCAAAAAAAGAGGAAACCTTATTTGGCTTCCTCGCTAAGCGGAACAAAAATTTCCCCTTGCCGCTCTTTATTTAATAACATTTGTAAAATCGTTTTCGATAGTTGGCTCGGTTGATATGGCTTCACAAAATAACTATTTGCCCCGAGCGCCAATCCTTTCTCTCGCTCTTCTAATGCGGAAGAAATAATAATTGGAATATGGGCGAGTTCTTCATTTTGCTTCAGCGTTTTTAACACATCCCAACCAGACGCGTTATGCTCCTCTAACATAATATCTAACACGACCGCATCCGGCTTTTCTTTTTGAATGAGCTCGATCGCTTCTTTTCCCTCTTTCACATGTTTGACGCGAAACCCGCTATCTTTTAATTCCGCTTCTAATAGCGCCGCTAAATTTTCATCATCTTCAACAATCACGACATGCGCATGCGCTTGTTTGTCATCGTTGTCGCGCTCATCTTCCTCACCAGGCGCCAAAACGACGAGCGGAAGAGAGACGGTAAACGTGCTTCCTTTTTTCAGCTCTGATGTAACGCTCACTTCCCCTTCATGCGCTTTCACAATTTCTTTCACGATCGCAAGCCCAAGCCCTGTTCCACCGATGCGGCGACGGTCGGAATTGTCGACGCGATAAAATTTTGTAAATATGTTTGGCAACGCTTCTTCTGGAATGCCTAATCCTTCATCTTTTACGTCAATGCATAGGCGATTGTTTTGTTCATATATGCGCACAGTCACGTTGCCGCCATCTGGCGAATATTTGATGGCGTTGCTAATTAAATTCGTAAACACTTGCGCCAGTTTATCGCGGTCGCCGAGCACGGTCGTTTTATTTGTTTCTTTTTGGATGTGAAACGTGTGAATGGTCGTATTCACTTTTTGTGTATCAATCACATGTTCAATAATAGACACGATATCTTCATATTTTTTATCGTACGTTTGCTTTCCGGACTCCATCCGCTGCACATCTAAAAAGTCATTAATAAGTGCCGTTAACCGTTTTGCTTCTTGATAAATAGTCGTTAAATATTTCTTTTGTCGCTCTGGCTTTAATTCCTTTGTTAACATCAATTCCGTAAAGCCGAGCACG
This sequence comes from Anoxybacillus dikiliensis, assembly GCF_050613275.1. Lineage (GTDB taxonomy): Bacteria > Bacillota > Bacilli > Bacillales > Anoxybacillaceae > Anoxybacillus. The sequence goes on along the minus strand of NZ_CP187112.1, from coordinate 858,962 downwards.
CTCGATAGCGGCGTGCGCAATTCGTGGCTGACGGTGCTGACAAACTCGGACTTCATTTGATCGACTTCAAACTGTTTCGTAATGTCGCGATGGACAAATACCGTCCCTTGTCGTTCCCCATGACGATATAAAGGCTTTGCATATACTTGCATCACTTTCCGCTTTTGTGGCAAATGGTACACAAACGGTTCATGTTCTTCATCGCCGTCAAAAATAATGGCTCGTAAATAGTCGCATAACTTTTTGCCTGCATCGGACTGTTCAACTAAGCCGCGCGCCCATTGTTCGTAGCTTGCCCCTTCCAGTTCAGCAATCGTCTCTTTTCGAAGCAAGTCCGCCATTTGTTTATTCACGATGACGCTATGGCCGTCGCGGTCAACGAAGTGAATGCCTTCTTGCACCGTATTTAAAATATGTTGTACCGTCTCACGCGCTCGTTCTGACTGTTCGTATAGCGCAATTTTTTGTAGTGAAATCGATATTTGTTTCGTTAACCCGACATATTCTTGAATATCTTCATCAGAAAACGGTCCGCCAAAGCGGCTAAATACTAAAATGGCTTGCACATCATTTTCGTTTGACAAGACAGGTAAAAAAATGTCGTGCACATACATCGTCTCTTCATGATACCCTTTTTCCGATGCTGCGACTTCGCGTTTTAACACGAACGGCTTTTTTTGTTCAAACAATCGTTGATGCAGCCCGTTGTATACGTACGTTAAAAACTGTTCAACCCCGTATGGCGACAAACCGAACGATGCGTACGTTTTTTCATCGTTCATTAACACGATCATGCCGCGATCCGCTTCCATAATGCGCGCCATATGAAAAACGATGCTTTGTAATACGTCTTGCCGATCAAGCGAATTCGATAAGCTTTGAATAAAGTCGTTATACCGCTTTAATTCCCGTTCGCGCGCTTGCATCGCTTCAAGCGCTTGTTCGAGTTCTGTTTGTTGCAGCTCTAGCTCATCTTGTTGAGCAAGCAATTCTTCGTTATGCACCATTAACGTTTCCTCTTTATCTTGAATGCTCGCTAACATTTTCCGAAACGCCTGAGAGAGCTTTCCAATTTCATCTTCGCGAGCGGTATGAACGACGTCGTCGTTATGCACTTGTTCGTCTTTTGCGATTTTTTCTGCCATGCTAGCGAGAGCACGAAGCGGCGCCCCGATTTTTTTCGTCATAATGCGCGCGATCATAATGAGCAAAAATAACATGAAAAAGACGAATACGATAAACGCCGTTTGGGCGGTTTGTTCTTGCTTCATTAACTGTCGAAAAGCGCCATCTAATTGATCATTTAAGCTTTGCTTATACGTTTTCATTTGAAATTGAAATTGTTCAATCGACGCGGTGCCACCGTTTTCTGATAAACTTAATACTTTTTGTATATTGCCGCTTTCAAATGCGTCAATCGCTTCTGGAACGAGACGTTCGAAATAATGTTGCACAAATTGGCGCGCTTTCATCACAAATTGCGTATCTTCTTTCGTCGTTGCTGCGCTTTCTAACAGATCGAGCGCAGTTTGGACGTTTTCTTGTTCGCGAAAAATGCTTAACTTAAACTCTTTTCGGTTGAAGGCTAAATAGCCGCGCGCATCGGAAAACGCTTGGTTGAACGCCCGTTCAATTTCTTGTGTGTATTTCATTTTCTTTTCGATTTCATTCTTTTTTTGTTCAAACGACGCCACTAACGAGGATTGATACGCCGAAAGGGCAATCGCTCCGACAATAAAGATGACTAAAAATGACGCAACAAGTAAAACAAACTGTCTTGCTAAACTTTGCCGAAAATAGTTACGCATCTTCTCCATGTAAAATCGCCTCAATTCGTTCCACTAATTCAAGCGGGCTGTACGGCTTCGCCATAAAGTAGTCAGCGCCGGCCGCCAGCACGCGCTCTTTGTCCGCTTGTTGACTTTTCGCCGATAACATCATAATCTTTACATGTTTTTTATCGGGCATATTGCGCACATGTTGAATGACTTCTAAGCCGGTATATATTGGCATCATGTAATCAAGCAAAATTAAGTCGTAATCGTTTTGTTTAATCATTTCAATGGCTTCTTCCCCATCGCACGCTTCATCAATGTCATGCCCTTCATCTTCGAGCGTGTCGACAACAAGCATGCGCAACACTTCTTCATCTTCTGCTAATAAAATTTTCGCCATTATCGTTTCTCCCCTTCTATTTGTTTATATGTCTCTTTGACAATCGTGTACGATCGCTTGAGCCGCTCATGATATGTCGGCTCCTCCCACGCGTCCCACGTGTACGTGTAAAACTGTTTCGCATCTAGCATATGTCCTTCTTTTGCTGGATACGAAAATTCGTTTTCATATACGCCGACGCGCATGCCCGCAATCGTTTGACTGCTCGCCAACCCTTCTTTCCATATATCTCCCATCACTTCATGCATGCTCGGGTCTTTGACGTTTAACAGCGCCCATGGAATGCGAATTTCATATCGATCTTTTTGTTTGCTGACGCTTACGTCCGTTAACGAATTGTATGCTTCATCGTTCGGGTTTGCGGTACCAAACGTCATAACGCCTGTTTCATAAAAATCGAACGGATACGTTTTTCCTTTAATTTGTAATTTTTTATTGAGCGTCAAACGAATCGGATGATATACGCCGTTATTTTTTTTGTTCGCATATGGGAGGCGATCAATCATTTGCAACACATGTCCATAATGATAATAAAACGAATCGTAATAACTATCAATCCATAATCGCCCTTCTTTTTCCCCACGTAAATGAAGGACGAAATCGATGCCTTCTGTTCGCACGTTCGGCACATTAAGAATAGTCGATTGTCCTTGATTGGGTATCGTATCAAACAATATATAGACGTCTTTGTCCTGCTTAACAGTTGTGTCGTAACGAATGTAGACGTACCGCTCGTCGCTTGTCATATAGAGCGCGCGGCCATGTTGTTGAAACGCAGGACGGATGCCGAGAAACTCCCAATCTTCCTTTCTTCCGTCTACTTTTATCATCGTCGTTTCATTTTCGGTCGGATCAAAGCTAAGCAAGCCGAATTGTTGCTCGTTCGTCTGGGCATTCGACCAAAACGGACGGCGGTCAGGGTTGTCGTAATCCATCGTGTTCCACGTTCGTTTAAACCATTCATCTTGCCACGTAAAAATAAATCCGCCTGCCATTTGTTCATGGACGATATCTTCAAATAGTTTTTTGTTGATTACACCTTGCTCTTGTTCGGAATGAAACCCTTGGTCCATCCCATATACGTTGCGATGCGTCATGCCGCGCGATGACGGGACGCCAAATTCAGCGACGACGATCGGCATGCGATGCGCTCGTTTCATATCGTTTAAGTAGCCCGCATAGTTGTTTTTCTCACCGCGATGATCGATGTAATTGACATATTTCGGCTCATAGTTTAAAAAGTCTGGATAATACGGATAAATATGATACGACGCAAATAAGCCGCTATGCATCGCTTTTGTCGCATATATGACGTTCGGATTGACCGATACGAAATCTTCTTTTTCTAACGGTTCGCTCGGATGTGTTAACAAATCGGTCGTCACCCAGTTCGTAAAGCTGACCGGGCGCTGCCAGCCGTACGTTTTCGTTTCATAAGCAATCGCTTCATCCATCATGCGCGCCAGCCAAATTTCAAACGGCGACGCTCCTTTTGTGTACACATACGTCCCTTCATAATCTAGCAATCCCGCATGTTTCGTATTTGTTGCATGAACGACGGTCGGTTCCCACTCGACCCCGAAAATCCAGCCGAGCACATATGGAGAAATGTCGTAGCGATATATGCCGCTCGCATGCCCCGGGCGAGGTGGGATCGTTGCCCGCCCGTGAACGATATCGATCGTTCGCTTTATTTCTGCGACAAACTCATCCGTATTTTCTTTTGCAAACGCATCGTTTGTACGTAAAAACGTTTCTTCATTCACCCACACCCCGTGAAATAAATATAAAGGCTGATCTGCCATTTCGTTATATTCATAAAACGCCTCATAAAACGCCGGCGGGTGAATCGTGTACACACGGACGGCATTCGCATGCATCGCCCCAATTTGTTTAAACCAACGGAAATATTGTTCTTTCGTAATCGCTGTTTCCCCCGGGAAATGGCCCGGTTTTGCGATTCCCATATTCACACCTTTTAACAACACATTTTTCCATTTCCCATTTTTATAAATTTGTATATATTGCTCTCCGACGCGTCCCGCAAGTTGAATCCCGTCGTCTGTTTTCGCAACCGTTCGTTCAGCGGTACGCGTTTGTTCGTGGCGAACAGATTGAAAAATCGTTTTCATGATCGGAACATACGCTTTCCAATAAAACGATGCGGTACTGTTCGGATCATGGCGCACTGTCCATTTTCGCCATATGTCGATGCCGACCGTTTGATATATGCCCGGTACATCCGGTTGATCTGCATAGTCGCCACAAAAGTAATACGCCTCATAGCGCGCATTTTGATGATGAACGATGGCTGGGAACGTCATCGGTAGCCCGAGCGCTCGTAATTTTTCTTTCCCTCTTTCCGATAACGACAGCGTATATGTCGCTAGCACTTCCTCATCATGTATTGGCTTTACGATATCAAACCAATACGAATACGGAATAGAGCCATCGATTCCAAGTTTTTTTTCTCCTTTTTTCGTCGGAGTAAAAAGCACCCCTCGTTTTCCTATTTCTTTTCCATGTAAAATGATGAGCCGGTCGTATTCATCGACGAGCACGTAGCCGGGTCCAGTAAACGCATATCGTTTATCGTATTGCTTTTCGTAGTTTTCTTTTACCCAAACAGGCACTTCGTCATCTTCGAGCTTCGGGAAATAGCGGCCAATCCAGCCCGTCCATTCGACGTTTAATAAAGCATAAAATTTGTTGCGAACAGACGGATCGGTCGGGCTTGCGAACGAATTAAATTCGGCAATGAGCGTTTTGTTTCCTTCAAACATCGCCTCATGCAACCGATTGACTTCTTGTTCTGTCAGACCACCGTACACTTTTTTTGAACGCTTCCCTTTCTTTTTTTCCGCTGTCCAATCATTTTCATATACGCCATACGTGTCGGCTATATAAATAACATCGTACGATTGTAACGATGTCGGCCATGGACGCTCTTTTTTTGTCGTTGGGATAAACCCAACGTAATCTTTTTTTAACTCATAGCGCGCGCCGTCTGGCTTCACATACTTTTGCTGATTTAGTAGCCAAATAAGTCCTTCATGTTCACGATACGTATCATCTGGAACCGTTTTATTGACAATCAACACATTTAACGTGGTGGCTGGCTTCATTTTCCATAGCCAATACGGTGAAGAAATGATCAGAAAAATAAAGACGACATATAAAACGAGCCAACGTTGTTCGTTCATCATTTCGACACACCTTTTCTTTTCATTTCTCCCCATCCTTTTCTTTTTAACAGCGCGTCAACAATTCCCTCGCAGCGCCATAACACCGTCAACGGACGATACCATAACGTTTCAGTAAATGAATAAAAAAAGAGGCGTACGACGTCTGAAACGCTCGAAAATTTCCGCACCGTCCATTCTTCTAACAACACAGCAGCCATCGAAAAAATCGAGCCGTACAACACGGAAACGAGGAATAGTAAAATCGCAAATTCAATATATATGTCGCCTAAAATGAGCGAAACGATGATGAGGATGTAGCCAAGCAGCTCAACGACAGGACCTAAAAATTCAATCAGTAAAAAATATGGCATCGATACGAGCCCGATTGAGCCGTAACGCGGGTTGAACCACATGCGCCGGTGAAGCCAAAGGCTTTCAAACAATCCACGATGCCAACGCCGGCGCTGCTTTCGTAAGTCATTCATTGACTCTGGCGCTTCCGTCCAACAAACCGGGTCAGGTACGTATACAATTTTTTTATTTGTTTTCGTTTCTTTTATGAGACGGTGAAGACGGACGACAAGTTCCATATCTTCTCCGACTGTATGCGCATAACCTCCGGCACGAATGACCCATTGTTTTGAAAAGACACCGAAAGCCCCTGAAACAATTAATAATAAATTATGACGGCTCAATCCGATACGTCCCATTAAAAACGCGCGCAAATATTCAATGACTTGCATAATGACGAGCGGTTGACGAGAAAGCCCGATGCGCAACACTTCCCCTTTTTCAATGTCACAACCGTTAGCGATGCGCACGCTTCCACCAGATGCAATCACGTCTTCGTCTGAGTCGACAATCGGTTTCATGACTTTTAAAAAGGCGCGGCGTTCAATGACCGAGTCGCCATCAATCGAACAAACGTATGGATACGTCGAAAAATTAATGCCTGCGTTTAACGCATCTGCTTTTCCGCCATTTTCTTTATCGATGACAAATAAATGAGAAAACTTGCGGGAACGATACACCGCGCGCACCCGTTTCGTTTTTAATTGCTCGCGAATGACGCGCTTTATCGGAATAAGGTCGAAATCTTTCCTTAGCCGCTCAAGCGTATCGTCTGTTGAACCGTCGTTAATGACGACAATTTCATACTCTGGGTATTCGATGCTAAGCAACGAGCGAACGGTTGCGAAAATGCCAGCTTCTTCATTGTAGGCAGGCACTAAAATCGAGACCGGTTTCGTATAACTCACATCGAGCATTTCTTCATACGGCTCCCATTCGTCTAATTCGTACATGCGGCGCAATTGAATAAGCGACACAACGAGTAAAAACGTATAAAATAAAATGACCATAATCATAAAGAAAAAGACGAACATCGCTGCGAGTTTAATCATTTTCTCGCCCTCTTTCTAACCACTCAAGCGCCATATCGCGCGCATAACGATCATCTGATGTTTGGGCGATTTGTTCGAGAATCGCCAAGCCGTTCGGCATGCGCAGCAACGCCTCTGCTGCTTGCGAGCGCACGGAGAACACACGGTCTTTGACAAGCTCTTTTATCGTCTCAACAAGCTCATATGGACGTGTGCGCGCGCATAGCCGAAGAGCCATGAGCCGCTCTTGCCAAACAGGTGAATGTAAATGAATGCGAAGTTGCTCGGAATCAAGCGGAAAAGCAATTTCCGCTAACGCTTTTAATGCGCGAATGCGGTATTCGCTTTGTTCATGCCGAAGCAACGTACGCAAAAATGAAACGTGCGCAAACTTTTGCATAATGCCAATCATGTCAACGATCGCATATTGTATTTTTTCGTTCCAATCAAAAAAATGGTCAACCATTTTTGCAAACATACGATCGTCCATGCGCGATAAAATGAGGCGATAATCAAATTGCGTAAACGATTCATCCGTCTGTTTCATATATTCATATACGTGCGGATGTTGAAAAAGCGCAAACATTTTTAACAGTTGGCGCTTTTCCATCGTCGTTAGCTGTTTTTGTTCATACATCGCTTCTAACTCATGGACGAGCGAGCGAAGATGGAAATCTTCAATAAAAAAGAGGGCGTTCATTCTTCTTCCGAGCCGGCGATGAGCAAGCTGATCTCGTAAATAATCGACAAAATACATTTCTGCTAACGTGGTTGCCCTCTCCTTTACATCGCCATTAGCAAGCACGCGCATAAAATGATCGAGTAGTTCCATCATTGCGACACGTTGCGCGGATGATGACGGAGCGGAGATTTGTTCGTCACCGTAAGCTAAATAGCGAAATAGCACCGGTTCATACAACTGTTTATACGTTTCCACTTCCCGCCTCCATTTGCTATCCTTTCTTTTCCGGACAACTAAATAAAGAAAAATCGCAAGTAAAACAGCGAATAAAGTGAACACGATGACCGTAAACAAAACAAGTTGATTAGACACAACTAATTCATCCTTTTTAACATATGGCGTATTCTTGCTTCAAGTTCAAGCAGTTTAAACGGCTTTGTCATATAGTCATCTGCACCGAGCTCAAGCGCGCGGGCAATATCGTTTTCGCTTTTTCTTGCCGTTAACATAATGACTTTGTATCTTGATGAATCTTTTTCGCTTCGCAACTGCTGCAACACTTCAAGCCCATCCATTTTTGGCATGACTCCGTCTAAAATGACGAGGCACGGTTCTGTTCCGCGATGCCAATCGGACGCAATAAACTGCTCTCCGTCTTTAAATGCGCGTAAATCGAGCGTCACTTTTTCTTTCGTAAACATTTTTTGCACGACGTCCGCCACAATGGCGCGCACAATCGCATCATCATCGACAATCGCTACTTTCACGGTGCGGCGATATGATGCTTCTTGTTGTTTTGCAAGCACGACGCAGTTTCTTCCTGTATTTTTCGCCTCGTACAACGCAGAATCAGCCAACTCAATCCAATGGCCGATCGGCTTTGTTGGATCATTCACTTCAACAATTCCCGTTGAAAATGTGCACGAAAACGTCACATCGCCACTTTGAAACGTCATCCGTTCAAACTGTTCGCGCAGACGATCAAACACAAGAAACGCCTCTGTCGCTTCCGTCGCCGGCAATAACACGACAAACTCTTCTCCGCCAAAACGAATGACAACATCGCGCGCGCGGACGTTCGTTTTTAAAAATTGCGCAAATTGTTTTAAAACGACGTCCCCCATTAAATGTCCGTATTGGTCGTTGACTCGTTTAAAATGGTCAATATCGAGCACCGCTAAACAAAACGGTTCGTGCGTACGATGCCAATCGCTCTTTAATTGTTCATATGCTTGTTTTATATATTTCCGGTTGTAGACGTGCGTCAATTCATCTAAAAGAAGCAGTTCGTCAATGAGTTGTTTTCTTTGAAGCTGTCGGCGAATGCGCACGATAAATTCATCGATCGCAAACGGTTTTGGAATAAAATCGTCCGCGCCCATTTCATAGCTTTTCATGCGCGTTTCTTTTCGATCATCAATGCTCACCATAATCATCGGGACGAACTGTTGTTTTAATTTTTGTTTTAAAAACGTTAATACTTCAAATCCTGTTTTTTTCCCCATATGAATGTCGATGACGACGCAATCCGGACGAACGTCGTAAAACGAAGCGACCGCTTTGATCGGATCGGCAATCGCGACAACGTACCATCCGCTTTGTTCGAGATGCTCTTTCACATACATTAAAAACGATGGATCGTCATCAATTAGCAAAATGGTCGGTTCGTCTCCCTTTTTCGTTCCTTGTTCCCGTTGTGTGACGTCTCCAATTTGTTGTTCATAACAAAGTTGAAAAAGCGGGGCGAGCCGCTCTTTCACATCTGTCGCTTTCCACGTTTTTTCTTCATCTTCGCCCCATTGTTCCATTAACTGGCGCGCATAATTTCCGATATCGTTCATGCCAATCATCGCGGCTGTACCAGCGATGGAATGAAGCAAGCGATAGACGTCTTGATGAGCAATTTCATCTACCGTTTCCCATTCTTCTAACCGTTTGCGAATATTTTTTAAAAAATGTTGGCGATATTTTTCATAGCGATCCATAGCAATCCCCTACTACAAAATGTGTTGATCAATCATTTGCACAAGTTCGGCAATTTCTGGCTTGCTTACTTGTGCTGTCGCTCCAACGCGCTCCCCTTTATGACGAAGATCATCTGTAATTAAAGAAGAGAAAATGATGACTGGCAAATGTTTTAATGTTTCATCTTCACGAATGCGTTTCGTTAAATGATGGCCGTCCATTTGCGGCATTTCAATGTCGGTAATGACTAATTGCACTTCGCTTTCAACCGGCTTTCCTTTTTGAACGATCGATTGTAAATAGTTTAACGCATCTTCCCCATTTTCAAAAAACTCGACGTATACGTATCCGGCTTCTGCAAGCGTATCGTGTAAAAGTTTGCGCAGCAACGGTGAGTCTTCTGCAACGATCAGCTTTTTATTCGACCGCTCACGCTTGCCAAGCTTTTTCACACGCTCGACGTGAATGCCCGATTGCGGGTTAATATCGACGACGATTTTTTCAAAGTCAAGCAACAAAATCATATTGCCGTTTAATTTCACAACGCCGATAATTTGGCCTTCCAATCCTTGATACATTTGCGATGGTTTTTCAATTTGCTTCCATGATATGCGATGAATTTGTGTAACGTTATGGACGTGAAACACAACTTTTTGTTGATTAAACTCCGCAACAATATATTTATCTTGCGCTGGGTTATTTGACGGTCCAAAGCCAAGCGCTTTCGCTAAATCAATAAGCGGAAGCACTTCACCGCGCAATTCAATAATTCCTTCAATGTATGGATGTGCATGCGGCACTTTTGTCGGTGCGATCGGATGAATAATTTCTTTTACTTTAATAACGTTGATCGCAAATCGGTTTTCACCAATTAAAAATTCGACAATTTCTAGTTCATTCGTCCCGCTTTCTAATAAAATTCCATGTTTATTTTCCATAACACAGCCTCCATTACGACATCATTTACCGTTATTTTATCATACTTCTTATCGCGGACGAAAAATATTTTTAATATAAATAGTCGCTTATTTTTCGGTTTGCCACGTTCGTATCGATCGCGCAACGGTCGGCATCGCGGCCATATTGCCACATCCAAACGTTCGCGCGGCAATTCGGGACGTTCGGGCGATACGTTGGCGCTTTTGTTGCTGGCGTCGTCCCTGGACGCGGGTATGAGCTCCATATAATCGTTTGTTGGGCGATGCGTTCATCATTTTTCACCGCTTCACAATAAGCTTCACCAAACGCCCCTTTCGTCGGATTAGCGTATATGCCTGGGCGATATCCGCTCGGATAAAACGTATCGACCCATGCTTGAATCCATGCGTCATCTACTTGAAATTCATCTTCAATGTTCGCAAAAATGACTTTATTTTTCGGGATGCCTAATCTGCGCGCGTGAAAAATCGCATTGCGCGCCGCCGTTCTCCCTTTTTCGTATTGCGTCGCCTCACGAAACGCATTGTAAATCGGTGCGATTTTTATGCCGCGCCCACGAATAAACGCGATTTCTTCTTTCGTCAAGCCGTCCGATACGTTTGGAACGGTCGTCACATACCTTCCCCAAAATTGCGGAAAACCGTATTCTTTTCTTACACACGAAAGCAACGTTTCCGTCACTTTTGCCGCTGAATCGACGCCCCACATGTCCATTCCCTCCTTTTCATGTTTCTTTCCATATATATGCGAATGATACATGTCTAAACAAAACTTTCATCTTTTAAAATATTACTTTATTCCTAGGTAAAAATCACTATAATAAAAGTAGAAGATGATGACGGGGGATTCATGATGAAAAGAGAGAGACAAAAAAAGCAAACGAGAATATTACTCCAACAAACCGCCCTTCAATTATTTCAAAAACAAGGATATGAGCAAACGACCGTTTTGCAAATTACGAATGAAGCTGGCGTAGCGAAAGGAACGTTTTTTAATTATTTTCGTACGAAAGAAGAAGTGTTACATAGCGTATTTTTCTCACACATAGAGCGAATATGTGAAAAAATGATGAACGATAACAACGACTGGCGTCAAAAAATCGATCGCGTCTTTTACGAGTTGGCGACGATGCACGAACAGCTCGGACGGGAAGTAGCAAAAGCGGTGCTCCATATTTATACCGGAAAAACGAAAGAGGGGCATTGTCTCGCTCCATTGCACGACGTATTGACACGTTTATTCGAGGAAGGGAAACGAAGCGGTCACGTGCGGGCGAAACAATCCGCTGCAGCACTGGCACATATTGCGATGCAATTGTACGTCGGCGCACTACATTTATGGATGTTTTCATATGTGACCGAATCGCTCGCTACGTTTATGACAAACGCATGGAACATGTTTGCGCATTACATAGAAAAAGAAGGGGACTAATCCCCTTCGTACAATGGCAATGTAATGGTGACCGTCGTTCCTTCATTCAGCCGGCTTTCGTACGCCATCGTTCCTCCCATTTGGCGAATAAGCCGAGAGGCAATCATGCTTCCAAGACCGGTTCCTTTCGATTTTGTCGTATAGTACGGCAAACCGATATTTTTCAGTTCATCTTCGGTCATTCCTTTTCCTGTATCGCGAATCGTGATGATGACTTTTTTTTCTTTTTCATCGGCCGTTTTATGAATTGTCACGCCCCCACCGTATTCAATCGCTTCCATCCCGTTTTTCATCACGTTTAATAACGCTTGTTTTAAATAATGCGCATCGCCATACACGTTGCTTTTTCCTTCCGTATAAAGATGGAGCGACACATTCGTCATCGTACCGAGCGGACTTAATAAATGGACAGATGTATGTAAAATGTCATCGACGTTCACTTTTTGCAGTTGAAAGGATGCTGGTTTAGCGAGCGTTAAATATTCGCTAATAATTTTATTCGTTCGGTCTAATTCTTCTAAAATGATCGGGGCAAACTTTTTTACGTTTTCATCGGTCGTATCTTTACTTAAAAATTGGACGAAGCCCCGCACCGTCGTGAGCGGATTGCGAATTTCATGGGCAAATGAAGCCGCCATTTCGCTTACCGTTGCTAGTTTATCAAGGTAAATCATATCGTCAAACTGCTCGTTAAATTGAATGAGCCGCTCGATGACGTAAATAAGCGCTAAAAACATGGCGATAAAAAAGGAGAAGTAAACGACATAAAATCGCCAAGGAAGCGGTGGAACGGCGTATATAATCGTTGCGACATATAAAATGAGATAAATGAAAACGATCATCATCCCATATAACATTTTTCTTTTGACGTTAAAAAAAGACGAGCGAAACAATATGCCGACAACATATGCAAATACGGAAACGGTCGCTCCCGCATAAGCGAACGGGCCGCCAATGATGAACCGTGCAATAACAACGGTGAACGTACATAACAGCCCGGCCATTTTTCCGATATATAATGTCGTCACTAAAATGACGATCATGCGAAAGTCGAAGTTCGTTTTCGCTAACGGCTGAATCGGATACATCATACATAACAAAGCCGTAAACGATGCGACAACCCCATACATTATTTTTTGTTTCCAAGTGAGCATCATTTTCCGGCGAAACGGAAAAAATAAGTTGGCATTGAAAATGAGCGAAAATAAAATCGTAATATTGACAACGAGCGGTTTCATGACAGCGCTAAACATGTAGTTCCTCCATCACAGTTGTTCCATCTGTATTGTAGCATAAGAAAGAAAAGGGATGCATTCGTTGTTATTTTCAGAAAAAACAAACATGTTGACATCTTTATGAACATCATAGACGTGGACAAGCGAAGCGCGTTACAATGTTTGTGAAGAAAAACACGAAAAGAGAAGGTGTCAAAATGAAAGGGTTAGCCATTCTTTTTGAAGAAAATCATACGGTCACGATTTTAGAAGATGTAGAAAAAGAGCAACTGGAAGAAGTCGTGGACGAAGAAACAGAAGCGGTTCTTTGGCATGATGAAGAAATCGACTGGGACTACGGTTATTAAAGCTGGCATTCGTCAGCTTTTATTTTTTTGTTTTTATTTTTCTAAATTTTATTTACAATTTACAAAAAACTCTTTATAATGTAGAAAAGGAGAAGAATATTCTTCTCTCTAAGGGGGAATGAAACATGTTTGAAAAGTACAATGATATGGCACTCGTATCTCAACCGTATGATCTCACAGATTACAAACAAGCCGCACAATTGGTCATCGAACAGGCGTTATTTCGCTACGAAAGAGATCGGCTCATGCGCGATATTGACAAGGCGCTTGAGCAACGGGATGAAGCGTTGTTTCTAACCCTCGCGCAACAATACAACGAGCTTCGAGAACGCTATCGTCATTTGGAGGATATGGCATGATCGACTGTGAAACGACAGAACAGCACATAAGGTGAACGTTTGACGCAAAAACGCATTGCGAAACGTTCACCTTTTATTGTTTAATAGAAAGAAAATGAAGAAAGGTGAAAACGATGATGCTTCCGATCAATGAGCGTGTGCAACATATCCAGTTATCTGGCATTCGCCAATTTTTTAATCTCGTAGCACAAGAAAAAGATATTATTTCGTTAACGATTGGGCAACCTGATTTTCCGACACCTGAACATATTAAAGAAGCGACAAAGCGGGCGCTTGATGAACAATTTACTTCTTATACGCATAATGCGGGATACTTGCCTTTACGGGAAGCGGCTTGCCGTTTTGTTGAAACGAAATATGGGCTGCGCTATACAACCGATGAAGTCATCGTCACCGTCGGAGCAAGCCAAGCGCTTGATATTGCGTTTCGCACGATTTTAACAGAGGGCTCAGAAGTCATTCTCCCTGCCCCAATTTACCCAGGGTATGAGCCGATTATTCGTTTATGTGGCGCTACACCTGTATATGTCGATACGCGCCAAACAAATTTTAAACTGTTAGCTGAACAAATCGAGCCGTTTATGACTGAGCGGACGCGCTGCATCGTGCTTCCATATCCGTCCAATCCGACAGGAATGACGTTATCGGGCGATGAGCTGAAACAAATCGCTGAACTTGTGAAAGACAAACCGATTTGGGTCATTTCGGATGAAATTTATAGTGAGCTTGTGTTTGCAGGGGCGCATACGTCAATTGCGACATGGCTTCCTGATCAAACGATCGTCATTAACGGCGTCAGCAAATCGCATGCGATGACCGGATTTCGCATCGGTCTTTTATTTGCGCGGCAATGGGTCATTGAACATATATTAAAAGTGCATCAATATAACGTTTCATGCGCGACGTCCATTTCGCAAAAAGCAGCGCTAGAAGCGTTAACGGCCGGAATAAACGATGCACACGATATGAAGCAACAATATGCTGAACGAATGGAATATGTGTACGACCGCCTTTGTGCCATGGGCTTTCACGTACAAAAGCCGAACGGAGCGTTTTACATTTTTCCGTCGATCGCAACGTTTCATCACTCCTCATTTGAGTTCGCCCTAAAGCTTGCGAAAGAAGCAAAAGTAGCGGTCGTGCCGGGAAGTGCGTTTTCTACATACGGCGAAGGATATATTCGCTTGTCATACGCTTGTTCGATCGATGCGTTACAAAAAGGTCTCGATCGCATCGAGTCATATATAAAAAAAGGTGCTCGCTAAAAGCACCTTTTTACCATTCTTTGTACCATTTATACAACGCCTGCGTCCCGCTCTGTCCTTCTCCGCGTTCAGCGAGCGATTCATACAACTGTTTCGCAAGCTTTAACCCCGGAAGCGACAAGCCGAGCGTTTCCGCTTCCGCAAGCGCAATGCCCATGTCTTTAATGAAATGTTTGACATAAAAACCGGGAGCGAAATCGCCCGCAAGCATTCTTGGGGCTAAGTTGGAAAGCGACCAGCTGGATGCTGCACCTTGTGAAATGCTGCGCAACACTCGTTCCGGATCTAATCCTGCTTTTTCCGCATACACGAGCGCTTCACATACGCCGATCATATTTGTCGCGATCGCAATTTGATTGCACATTTTCGTATGTTGTCCCGCCCCTGCTTCTCCTTGCCAAACGATATTTTTTCCTAAATGAGAAAGAAGCGGCATGCATGCCGAAAACGCCTCTTTATCGCCGCCAACCATAATCGACAACGTGCCGTCGCGCGCGCCAATATCTCCCCCCGATACAGGGGCATCAAGGGCAAATATTCCTTTTTCTTTCGCTGCCTCATAAATGCGTACCGCAAGCGATGGCTTAGACGTCGTAAAGTCAATGACATACGTCCCGCGTTTCGCATTTGCCAGAATGCCGTCATCACCAAAGTATACGTGCTCAACATCGTGCGGCTCGCCGACCATCGTCATGACGACGTCTGCCGCTTTAGCGACGTCTTTCACCGCATCTTTCCATACTGCCCCTTCCGCCAATATATCTTCCGCTTTTTCTTTCGTGCGCGTATATACGACGAGCGAATAACGTGCCCGAAGCAAATGTCGCACCATGCTTTTTCCCATCACACCAAGCCCAATAAAACCGATCGTTTGCATATGTTTCACCTCAATTCAAATCGCTTTCACCATGCCGCCATCAACTAAAAGCGATTGTCCGGTCATGTACGTATTTTCATCTGATAATAAAAAGGCGACGACGTTCGCAAATTCTTCTGGCGTACCGTAACGTCCGAGCGGAATCGTCGCTTTCATGCGCGCTTCTAGTTCTTCTTTTCGAATGCCGAGTTTTTTTGCGTTTTGTTCATCTAAATAGGCGACACGTTCCGTCGCAATGCGCCCTGGAGCAACCGTATTAATTAAAATGCCATACGGGGCAAGCTCTTGCGCGAGCGTTTTCGTCAAGCCAACGATGCCGAGGCGAAACGTATTGGAGAGAAGCAGTCCCGGAATCGGCTCTTTAATGGACGATGAGGCGATATTTACAATTTTCCCTTTCGTTTTTTTCAAATGCGGTAACGCTGCGCGAATGAGACGGACGTAGCTTAACACATTTAGCTCAAACGCCCGTTGCCAATCATCGTCCGTTAACGTCGCAAACGTCCCTGTCGGCGGACCTCCAGAGTTGTTAACTAACAAATGAATGTCACCAAACGTTTCTGCCGTCTTTTCTACTAACTGCTCGATCATTTCGCGATTCGTCACGTCTGTCACCGTATATGCCGCTTTCCCTTTCCCGAGCGCGTTTAACTGTTCGGCGACTTCGTGCAATTTTCTCTCATCGCGGCTAGCGAGCATGACATGGATGCCTTGCGAAACGAGTTTTGTCGCAATCGCTTTACCGAGCCCTTGGCTCGATGCAGCAACAATCGCTGTTTTCATTGTATCCCCTCCTCTCACGATATACTATTCGCTAACGACGACGCGATTCCTTCCCCCTCGCTTCGCTTCATATAGCGCCTCGTCCGCTCGCTTCACCATTTGCTCTTTCGTCATTCCTTGTTCGTATTCGCACACGCCAAAGCTGCATGTAATATGCCCGACTTTCGGAAAATGAACCGTTTCCACTAAATGACGCAACGATTCCGCTAAACGAACAGCTCCTGTTCGCGATGTTGCAGGGGCTAAAATAATAAACTCTTCCCCACCCCAACGCGCCAAAATGTCACAATCGCGCAAACGGTTCGAAATGGCTTCACACATGCGCACTAATACCGCATCACCAACGTCATGTCCGTACGTATCGTTCACTTTTTTAAAATGATCAATGTCAAATAAAATGATGGAAAATGTATGTTTGTATCGCTTCGCGCGCTGAATTTCACGCGTAAAAAACTCATCAAATTTTAGCCGATTGAACGTTTTGGTGAGCGGGTCTTTCGTCGCTAAAAACTCGTTTCGCTTGCTTTCTTCTTCGAGTGCGGTAATGTCGGTAAAAACGACTAAGTACGACTCCGATTCATCTGGAAACGACGTCGCTTTCACTAAAAAGACGCGCTCTTCCCCTTGTTTACACATCAGTTTTACTTTTAAAAACGGAATGGTGCGGTCAATAAGCGGGCGAATCCAATGCTTTTCCCCTTTCATATAAAAATAGCCGGGTTCATGAAGAAAATAATCGCATACGCGCGCCCGGCCGGCACGAAGTTTTTCCGTTTGTTCTTGCCCGAAAAAACGTTGAAACGACAAATTGCAATCTAACAATCGTTCATCGTTTAAAATGCATATTAAATTTTCTTGAAAGTCGATAATGGTGCGCGTATATTGTTTTTGTTTTTCAAGCTCAAGCTCGAGCTGACGCTGATAAATGGAATGTTGCAACGATTGCAAAAATTTTTCATGGTCAATTGGCTTTAAAATAAAATGGTTTACCCCGTATTCGATGGCGCGAATGAAAAAATCGTTATCGTCATAGGCAGTCGTAATAATAATTTGCACATGCTCATCCATCGCCCGAATGTGGCGAATGAGCTCTAATCCATTCAAGAAAGGCATTTTAATATCTGTAATGACGATGTCAGGTCGAAACGTCATAAATAGTTCGAGCGCTTCTTGACCGTTTTTCGCCACTTTTACATCGCGGATGCGCCGTTTTAATAAACGCGTTAGCATATCGCGCGCGCCTGGCTCATCTTCAACATATAATACTTTAATATCTGTTTGTACCGCAATCATCATCCTCTTCCCCTTTCATATCGCGGCATGCGAATCGTAAACGTCGCCCCTTTTTTTGATGATGAAACGAATAAATCACCGTTCATTTTTGTGACAATCATTTTTGACATATATAGTCCGAGCCCTGTTCCGTCTTTTTTCGTCGTCACATACGGCTCAAACATATGCTCTTGTATCGTTTCATCAATGCCGCCTGCATTATCTTTCACTTGAATGTAAATAAACGAGTCGTCCGCATATGTACGCACGCAAATCATTCGTCGTGCAATATCGCGCGCAATAAATTGTTCACATGCATTCGTCAACAAATTAATGAGCACTTGGCTCATTTCGTTCGGGAATCCGTACATATGCGCGCGCGTGCGATTTTCGACGTGCAAGTGAACATCATAATGATCTAAACTTGCAGAAATAATTTTTAACGCTTGGCGAATCGCTTGAATCGGTCGAAAATATGTCGCTTCTTTATCCGGTTTAAAAAAGTTGCGAAAGTCGTTAATCGTGCGCGACATATGTTGAATTTGGGTCAAACATTTTTGAATGGACGTGCGCAAATACGATTCGTCTAACTCCCCGTACACATATGCTTCTTGTATATCTTGCAAAAGCAAGCCGAGCACGTTTAACGGTTGGCGCCATTGATGAGCGATGTTTCTTAACATTTCTCCCATCGTCGCATAGCGCGATTGCTCGATGAGCATAAAATCTTTTTCGCGGTTTTTGCGCACTTCTTCTTCTACTTTTCGCTGCAACGTCGCATTCATTTGTTCCATTTCTTGTTTCATTCGTTGCAGTTCATTTAACGTTTGTTCCCGTTTCATTGACTCGCCAATCGTGCGGGCGATCGCCAAAAAAATGGCTCGTTCATGAGCGGGAAACGTCCTTTTTCGTTCGCAATCGACGACGCTTAAAAATCCCCACCGTTCATCGTGAATAAAAATGGGAGCGATCATAAACGATTGAATGTCCCATTCTTCAAAAATGGTGCGCACATCACCTTCTAATTCATCTGTATGCCCGACGAACACATTTCCGTCATACAAATGCGCAAAACAATGGGCATGTTCTGTCGCAAGCACGATGTCATCACGCATGAGAGGACGTGAAGAGGGTGTTTGTATATGATGAATGCGTTGTAACGTATACGTTTGGGCGGTTGTATGTAAACGAAAAATGGCCACGCGCGTCACATGGAGCGCAATGCGCAAACTTTCTAACGCC
Source organism: Anoxybacillus dikiliensis (assembly GCF_050613275.1). Taxonomy (GTDB): domain Bacteria; phylum Bacillota; class Bacilli; order Bacillales; family Anoxybacillaceae; genus Anoxybacillus. The sequence continues at coordinate 839,823 of NZ_CP187112.1, read as the reverse complement.
GCCATAAGCGACTGATCCATACCCCTCTCCTCCAAAAAACAAATATAGGTCTTTTCTCCTAAATTTATCGTAATTCTCATGTAAAAAAAAATCAAGGAAAAAACTTGTTACAAACATATAAAAAAAGCTAGGCATCATACCTAGCTTTATACGTGAAAACGATGGATGAGTTGTTGCAATGAGCGGCTCATATCGTTTAGCCGTTCTGCTGCTTCCGTCACCGTGCTTAACGCTTTTAATTGTTCTTCTGAGGAAGCGGATACTTCTTCAGCTGATGCCGCCGATTGTTCGGAAATGGCCGCTAAGTTTTGAAGCGCAGCGACGATTTGTTCTTTATTTTCGTTGACGTCGTGAATTTGCGTAAAAATATGTTCAATGGCTGACGTTAATTGTTCCATCATCGTTGCAATATGCATAAACGATTCCGCCGTTTCATTCACCGCTGCTTGTTGTTGATCGTTCATTTGTTTCGTATGGTCAACCGCTTCGGTTGCAAGAGAAGCTTGTTGTTGAATGGACGTAATCGTTTGACGAATTTGTTCTGTCGCTTGCGCCGATTGTTCCGCGAGCTTCCGCACTTCTTCAGCAACGACCGCAAATCCTTTTCCATGCTCTCCTGCTCTTGCTGCTTCAATCGAAGCGTTTAATGCTAAAAGGTTCGTTTGAGCAGAAATGTCTGTAATCGTTTGAATAATGGCGCCAATTTGTTTCATTTTTTCTCCTAGATCGGCGATCACCGTTTCAACAGAGCGCAATTCGTTTTGCGACTCCGTCGATTTTGCTTGCAACACATTTAGTTTTTCAATGCCCATATAGCTTGCTTCTTTCGTTTCATCAGAAAGTTGTTTCACTCGTTCAGCCGATTGCGTCACCGCACCCATTTTTTCAGATAAGTCGTTCATGCGGTCGTTCATCGCATCTAAATTGCTCGCTTGTTCGGATACGCCTTTTGCGATATCAGTTACCGCCGTCGTCACTTGTTCACTCGTTGCCATCGTTTCTTCGGAGACGGCGCTTAAATGGTCTGCTGCGCTGCCGAGTTGTGCAACTGAGCGATCGACTTCGCCAATAAGCGAGCGCATATGGGATACCATGTCGTTAAAGTGGCTTGTGAGTTGGGCAATTTCGTCGTTTCCTTTCGGTTCGACGCGCACCGTTAAATCGCCTGTCGCCACTTGTTGCACGCGCTCATTGAGCTGAATAATCGGTTTGACGATCGAACGCGAGACGGCATAAATAAGAAGCGAGGCAACAGCCGTTGCGACAGCAACAACCGTCCATGACGTTTTTCCGATAGTTGTTAACGTCGCTAATAAATCTTTTTCTTTATATACGACACCCACTTTCCAATTCAACTTTGGAATCGTATGGAAATATAATAACCGTTTTTCGCCGTCTTGCTCATATTCGTACGCACCGTTTTCTTTCGCAAACATTGTTTTGACGACCGGATGGTCAGACATATCTTTTCCTTTAAACTGTGGATGAACGATCGCCAATTTATTTTGGTCAAACAAGACAGGATAGCCGTTGTAGCCGACGCGGAACTGTTCAACCGTTTCGGCTAACGTATTTAACGATATATCTAAGCCGATGACGCCAATGACTTGTCCGTTTTCAACAATCGCTTTGGCGATCGTGACGATATAATCGTTTGTCACCGCATCAACGTACGACTCCGTCCAAATGACTTTGTCAGGTGAAGCGACAGCGGCTTTATACCATGGGCGCGTCGTTGGGTCAAAATCTGGCGGCAACTCAACAGATGGTGTCGTATACATGTTGCCGTTTGCTGTACCGATGTAAGCTAATTGTACTTTTTGATGAATGCTTAAAAATGTTGCGAATTGTTGATCGATATCTTGCCAATGTTTTTCATCTTCCGTTTTTGTAAACATTTTAAAGACCGTCGTTTCGCTAAATTGCTTTAACGCATCTTCTTGGCTGTCAAAGCTATGCTCGATATCGTCAACAAGCCCTGTCACAAGCGACTCCGCACGCAATTTTGCATCTTTTTTCATAACAGACGCCATTTGTACGTAGTTGACCGTTTGCGAGGCAACGAGTGCAATGACTAACAATAATGCCATTAAACCAGTTAGTTTCCATGTTAATGAACGAAACAAAGTAGTCCCCCCTAGTTGTGTCGAGCATTGTCGAAAAATTAATAAAGTTGTAGTTTCATTATAAGAGGTTTACGATATGATGTCTATGACCGTTTTGTACTGATTTTTTTTCCATAAAAAAAGAACCGAAGCAATCGGTTCTTATACGTTAAACGTTTCTTTCACGAAACGAACGACTTCGTCTGCAGTCGCAAGCGATAAAATATGATTTTTCACTTGTTCCGCTTCTTGTTTAGACAATTTCTTTAATTGCGAGCGTACGCGTAAAATGGATGTCGCACTCATGCTAAATTCGTCTAAGCCGAACGCTAATAAAATCGGCACCGCAAGCTCTTCGCCCGCCATTTCCCCGCACATGCCAACCCACTTTCCTTCTTTATGCGCCGCTTCAATGACGTTGGAAATGAGGCGCAAAATAGCAGGATTGTACGGTTGGTATAAATATGAAACGCGCTCGTTCATTCGGTCGGACGCCATCGTATATTGGATTAAGTCGTTTGTACCGATGCTAAAGAAGTCTACTTCTTTTGCAAATTGATCCGCTAATACGGCAGCAGCTGGGATTTCGACCATCATGCCGACTTCGATTTCATCAGACACAGGAACGCCTTCTGCAACGAGCTTTTCTTTTTCTTCTAAAAGAATCGCTTTCGCTTGACGGAATTCGTCTAACGTTGCAATCATCGGAAACATCACTTTTAAGTTGCCGTATACGCTTGCGCGCAACAATGCGCGAAGTTGCGTGCGAAACATGTCTTGCATATTTAAGCAAAGACGAACCGCACGGAAACCTAAAAACGGATTCATTTCTTTTGGAAGGTCTAAATACGGCAATTCTTTGTCGCCGCCAATATCGAGCGTACGAACGACAACAGGTTTTCCTTCCATTTTTTCCAATACTGTTTTATATGCTTCAAACTGTTCTTCTTCTGTCGGCAACTCGTTGCGTCCCATGTATAAAAATTCGGTACGGTATAGCCCGATGCCTTCTGCCCCGTTAGCAAGCACTCCTTCGACATCGTTTGGCGTGCCGATGTTTGCCGCAAGCTCGACATGGTGACCGTCTTTCGTTGTCGTTTTTTCATGAACGAGCTTTGCCCATTCTGCTTTTTGCGCAGCGAATGCAGCACGTTTTTGTTCATATTGGGCGATAATTTCTTCTGTTGGATTCACGATGACTTCACCGTCAAGTCCGTCAATAATGACGATGTCGCCGTTTTGAATCGTCGCTGTCGCTTCTTTCGTTCCGACGACAGCTGGAATTTCCATCGACCGCGCCATAATCGCCGAGTGAGATGTGCGGCCGCCGATGTCAGTTGTAAAACCTTTCACATATTTTCGGTTTAATTGAGCCGTATCGGACGGCGTTAAGTCTTCACCTACAATGATGACTTCTTCTGTAATCATGCTTGGGTTAGAGATCGTTACTCCTAATAAATGAGCAAGGACGCGTTTTGTGACGTCGCGAATGTCCGCAGCCCGCTCTTTCATATATTCGTTATCCATCGCTTCAAACATCGCGATGAACATCGATGCGACGTCATGAAGAGCAAATTCTGCATTGACGCGTTCTTGTTCAATTTTTTGTTCAACAGCTTGGACGAGTTCTGGATCGCTTAGTACGAGTAAATGGGCGGAGAAAATAGCCGCTTTATCTTCGCCAAGCTCTTTTAATGCGTGCGCTTGAATGGCTTTTAGCTCTTCTTTCGCTTTGGCGAGCGCTTGTTGGAAACGGCTTACTTGTTCAGCTGGGTTTTCAATCGTTTGTTTTTCAACCGTTAAATCTGGATGTTCTAAACGGTACGCCTTCGCAATGGCAATGCCATTCGATGCAGCAATCCCTTGCAGTTTTTTCATTATTCAGCTAATCCTTCTTTTGCTAACGTGTCTGTTAATGCGTTGATTGCTTCTGCTGCATCGCTACCTTCAGCTGAAATGGTAATTTGCGCACCTTGTGGAATGCCTAAAGACATGACACCCATAATCGATTTTAAGTTGACTTTTTTGCCGTTGTACTCTAATTGAATGTCGCTATCGAATTTGCTCGCTGTTTGCACTAACATCGTTGCTGGACGGGCATGAATACCAGATTCTGCTGTTACTTGAAACGTTTTTTCCATCTTGCTCATCTCCTCACTTTATATTTTGAAAACATAGAGGGCGAAAACCCTCTATGTTTTTTTACCGAAAAATGACGCATTTTGCAAGCAAATTATTTTTGAACGACGACGACGTCTTCGCCTTTTGTTACCGTTCCTTGTTTCGCGATGTGTACCGTTTCTCCTGCTTGCAAGTTTGTAAAAATAATTGGCGTCACAACAGAAGGAGCATGTTGTTTCACATATGCAAGGTCAACTTTTAAAATTGGTTGTCCTTTTTTCACTGCTGCACCTTCTGATACGAGCGCTTCAAATCCTTGGCCGTTTAACTTCACTGTATCAATGCCGAAGTGGATAAGCACTTCACGACCTGTGTTTGATTGAATGCCGATCGCATGTTTTGTCGGGAAGACGTTAACAACCGTTCCATCGACTGGCGATACGACTGTTCCGTCTGTTGGCTCAACGGCAAATCCGTCACCCATCATTTTTGTCGAAAACACTTGATCTGGCACTTCAGAAAGCGGTACGACTTTTCCTGTTAGCGGAGATGCGACTTGTTCTGTTTCTCCTGTCGCTTGTACAGATGGTTTCGCTTTTTCTACCGCTTTTGTCGGCACGCGACCTTCCATAATATCTTTTATTTGTGTTTTCAATATATCTGATTTTGGTCCGAAAATCGCTTGAATGTTGTTGCCAACTTCTAATACACCAGCTGCTCCAAGCGCTTTTAGACGATCTTTATCGACGTGTTGAATGTCGTTTACTGATACGCGTAAACGTGTAATGCACGCATCTAAATGTGCAATATTTTCTTTTCCGCCAAGCGCCGCTAAAATTTCGTGCGGAAGTTCGCCTGCGTCCGCTGTTGCTGTTGTATCTGTCGTTTCTTTTTCACGACCTGGTGTTGCTAAATCCCATTTCCGAATCGCAAAACGGAATCCGAAGTAGTAAATGACCGCAAACACTAAACCGACTGGGATGACAAGCCACCATGCTGTGCGCCCCGGCAACACACCGAATAGTAAGTAGTCGATCACACCGCCTGAGAACGTCATACCGATTTTGACGTTTAACATGTGCATGAGCATGAACGATAATCCCGCAAAAATCGTATGGATCGCAAACAATGCTGGCGCAACGAATAAGAACGAGAACTCAATCGGTTCTGTAATTCCTGTTAAAAACGATGTTAACGCTGCAGATGCCATAATCCCTGCAACGACTTTTTTGTTTTCTGGACGCGCTTCATGGTAAATGGCAAGCGCCGCTGCTGGTAAACCGAACATCATGAACGGGAACTTTCCTGTCATAAACGTACCTGCTGTTAATTCAGCGCCGTCTTTAATTTGTTCGAAGAAAATACGTTGGTCACCGCGCACAAGCTCGCCTGCTTTGTTGACGTATTGACCGAACTCAAACCAGAACGGCGAGTAGAAAATGTGGTGTAAACCGAACGGGATTAATGCGCGCTCGATAACACCGAAGATGAATGCCGCTAACGTACGGTTCGCGTCAATCATATTGTGCGAGAATGCGTTTAAGCCGTGTTGGACAGGCGGCCATAACCATGTCATCGCAATACCGAGAATTAATGCCGATGCAGCGGTTACAATCGGAACGAAACGTTTTCCTGCAAAGAAACCTAAATAAGATGGCAATTCGATATTAAAGTATTTGTTGTACATGTACGCTGCTAAAATACCGACGATAATCCCTCCGAATACCCCTGTTTGCAACGTCGGAATACCTAATACGTTTGCAAACGATGGATCTGTGCCGATTTGATCGGATGTCACACCTAAAATGACGCTCATCGTGACGTTCATCACTAAGTAGCCGATGATCGCTGCTAAACCAGCAACCCCTTCACCGCCAGCTAACCCGACGGCTACCCCGACCGCAAATAAAAGCGGCAAGTTGGCAAATACAATACCACCCGATTGCTCCATCACTTTCGCAACCATTTCGACCCAGCCTGTTTCTAACGCTGGAATTTTTTCAATTAATGCTGGGTTTTGCAATGCGTTACCGAACGCAAGCAAAATACCTGCTGCCGGCAAAATCGCAACGGGAAGCATAAGCGCTTTACCGACTTTTTGTAACGTACCAAACGCTTTTTTCATATAAAACCCTCCTTCACCTTGTTAACGTTTGCAACAAACGGCATGTTCATGCATGAAAAGTAGATGAAGTAAAACATTAGACGTCTAACAAATGTAAGCATTTGCAAATAAGAGAAAACAAAAAGGCATGAGCAAAGAATGACAGAAAAAAGGTAATATGTAACGAATATTTCGTTACACCACTTTTCTTGCCTTCTTTACTCATGCCTGATCGAATCAGTAACACGTAAAGATAAGTGCCCATTTATTCACTTTTTCCAGTTAACCGCTGCAAATGCAACGTTAAATATACGGCTTCTGCTTCATCTACCGGAAGCTGCAACGTTTGCCGCATAATTTTTATGAGCTTCCAAGACAAATTATAGCATAGTGGGTACGTCTCTTTCAATATGTTTGATAATTTTTTTGGTTCTTCAATTTTTTCTCCTTTTTTCACTCGCTCAATCGCATAGCGCAAATGGCGAACAAACCGTAAATAATGAATGCTTTCGCGGTCAATGCGAATGTCGAGCTGTTCTTCCACGACGGAAACGAGCCGAGAAATAAGCTGCGAATGTTGATTCACTTCCGATAATTGATGATTCGTTAACGCACTATGAATGTGTAAAGCGATAAAACCGATTTCTCCTTCAGGGAGTTGAATGTGCAATCGGTCATTTAACATATTTACGACTTCGGTAGCGATGTCATATTCAAGCGGATATAAACTTTTCGTTTCTACTAAAAACGGATTTTTAATGTCCATTCCTTGTTCTAATCGCTTGATTGCAAACAAAATATGGTCCGTTAATGCGACGTGAATATGTTCGTTTAATGGGCTGTTCGTTCGTTTTCGGATGTGGTAAATAATGTCGTTCATTAAGCCGATAAATTCTTCATCGACATGCGGCAACAATTTTTTATATTGTTCTTGTTCACGCTCATTTTTTAAAATAAACCATTTTTCAATATCTTTTTGTTCAATGACGTCTCCTTTCTTTTTGCCAAAGCCAATGCCTTTCCCGATGAGTACAACTTCATCGTACGTTGGATGCGAGGCAATGAGCACGTTGTTGTTTAATATTTTTTCAATGCGAAACGATTGTTCCACGTCCAGTTCGCTCCTTTAAAAACGTTTACATTACTTTCAATGTTACGAAACGAACGAAGCAACGTCAATGGAAATGAAATGTTTTTTGTCAAGACAGCTGTGAACGTTTTTTGGCAGAGAGGCGTTTCAGTTGCACAAATGCGTTTGTTCGATTAAACTTTTGTTCATGACGAAATGGAAAGGAGTTGCCATTATGATTCAACTCATCGTCACCGATTTAGACGGCACATTGCTCGGTTACGACCGACGCGTCAAAAAAGAAGATCGTGAAGCAGTCGTGCGCGCGATTACAAACGGCATCGACTTTGCTGTCGCTTCTGGGCGAATGGATAATGAAATTTTAGAAGTGTTAAAGGAAATCGGCCATGACGCTCATCGCATTAGCCAAAACGGCGCATTTGTGTACACAAGCGATCACCGCCTTCTTCATAAGCGCGCATTCGATCCAGCGCTTGCGCGTTCCATTTATGAACAAGCGCGCACGCTTGAAGCGATTGTGCTCGTCTGCAATGAACAAACGAGCTTTGTCGAAACGAAAACGGAACAAATCGAGCAAATGAGAGCGCGGTTATTTTTCGATATTGTTGAAAAGAAACAGATGCTCGATGCGATCGGCCATGATCTTTCTCCATCAAAAATTACCGTCATTGCTGAAGAAAACATCGTCGCGCAGTTTGAGCGATTCGTTCGTCAAACTTGGGAGCAAGATGTCGATACGTTCATTTCCGAGCCTCGTTGTTTAGACATTATGCCGAAACGAATTAGTAAAGGGGAAGCGCTTCAACTGTTAATGAACCATTTACACATGCAACCGGAACAAGTCGCTTGCTTTGGCGACTCGTTTAATGACATTCCGATGTTTCGCCTCACCCCGCATAGTTTCGTCATGTCGCACGCGCATGAGCAAGTGAAAAAAGAAGCACGCTACATCGTTTCCTCCGTCCATGAGGCGATCGAAACGGTGCTTCGCATAAACGAAAAGATGCCTCAAACGTAAGAGGCATCTTCAAACACGTCACTTTCAATTAAAAAAGACGAACGGCTTTTACTGCACGCGGCGCCCAATAAGGTCTCATATTTGCGAAAGCAACACCTGTGCTTGTAGCAGCGTGCAATAACGTTGCGCTATCGACGACAATCGATACGTGGTTAATGACGCCATCCCCTGTCGTATCAAAAAAGATTAAGTCGCCTTTGCGCACGCTCGCAAGCGGCACTTCAGTTCCAACCATCGCTTGTTCGCGCGATGTGCGCGGCAACGTGATGCCGTTTTCACTATATACGCGATACGTAAACGATGAGCAGTCAAACACGTCTGTGCGCGTCGTCGGTGCACCGAACAAATATGCTGCTCCGAGATATTTTTTTCCTGTTTCAATGATTGCATTCGCCCGTTCTTCCCAAGAAAGCGGGACGTAAATCGTTTGCCCGACACGAATAAAGTTCACGTTCGTAATCGTTGGATTGAGTGCGAGTAAATCGTTTACCGTCACATTCAATTTTTGCGCAATCGCTGACAACGTGTCACCAGGCTGGACAATATACGATTTACTTGCGCTATTTGTCGTTGTTGGCGGTGTTACTGTTGGTGCTGGCGTTGGTGACGTCAACTGATTTGTCGTTGTATTTGTTGTGCTTGCCGCCACCGGCACTTGTAATACTTGTCCAACATAAATACGATTCACGTCTGTAATCGTTGGATTCAGTTCAAGAAGACGCGTAACGGTTGTATTCCATTTTCTCGCAATCGTAGATAACGTATCGCCGCTTTGAATTGTATAAGTTGTTGTAGTGTTTGTTGGCGCAGTTGTTTGAACAGTTGTTTGTCCATCAGGCACTTGTAATACTTGTCCAATAAAAATTGTATCTGTCGTTAACTGGTTTAACGTTTTTAATTCAGTCACTGACGTGCGGAACGTTTGGGCAATTTTCCATAACGAATCGCCTGATTTGACCGTATATTGCGCGGCATCTACCGCTTTTTCCCCTAAAAATAACGTCGATAATACCGCTCCAGCTACAATCGTTTTTTTCATCGTCCCAAACTCCTTTTTCCTTTTTTGAAGCGCTTCTCTGCTCATATGATAACATGAAACTATTCATCTATTAACTGTATATTTTCATACTATAATTCCATTAAATTGAAACAAGCATAAAATATCGATCTTTTTTCGCATACTATTCGTATGAAAACGAAAGGAAGATGTGAAATGGCTTACACATTTGTCGAACATTCCGTTCCTTTGTACTATGAAACGGTAGGAAGCGGGACACCGATCGTGTTCGTTCATCCACCCGGCATGGGAAGTATAACATTTCATCGCCAGCGCGAACTTTCTTCTTCATTTCAAGTGATCACATACGATTTAAGAGGAAATGGAAAAAGCGGAAAAGGAAATAAACCGATTACGATGGATATGTTAGCGAGCGATTTACATGAGCTGTTCAACCATCTTGAGCTGAAAGAAGCGATCGTCTGTGGTTATTCAAACGGAGGCTCGATTGCCCAACATTTCGCGTTGCAATATCCGCACCAAGTGAAGGCGCTTGTGCTTATCGGCGGCTTTTCCGAAGTATGCACGCCGCTGCTATACGGCGAATTTTTACTGGGCATTTATGCGGTCAAATGGCACGGACTATCTTTTTTGGCAAACGTGCTCGGTCGTTCCCACGGCATAACGAAAGAAGAACAACAAATGATTGCTGACTACGTTCAATTAAGCGATCGAAAGCGATTGTATGAAATGTACGTCACAGGACTTCATTACCGTTCCACCGACCGATTACATGAGCTTCGTTGTCCGATTTTACTCATATACGGAGCGCGCGACTATTACGTTCATGCGTATGGGCGTATATTTCAACAACATGCGCCCGACGTCCGCATCGTCTATGTCGACGGGGCACGCCATCAAATTCCAACAAAACATGACGCCGAACTCCATCTGATTATTCGCTCATATTTTGCATAGAAAAAGCTGACGGTTATTTTCCGCCAGCTTTTTCTCTTAAATCGTCCCGAACCGTTCCTTCCCACCGATCAACGTTTGCGTAATACGCCGCACGGCTAATGAGATGTGCCGCTACAGGAGATGTCATAAAAATAAACACGATGCCAAGCAATAAACGGGAGTTAAAGTGGTTGTTTTCAATCAAAAAATGTAAAAACGCCCCAAGTAAAATGCACATGATGCCAAGCGTCGTACTTTTACTGATCGCATGGCTGCGCGTATATACATCTGGCAAACGAATGGCACCGACAGCAGATAAAAGGGTGAGCACCGCCCCGAGTAAAATAAGGACAGCAACAAACACATTAGCGATCATTCCCACGTTCAATGACAACCCCTTTCTCTAAAAACTTCGCAAACGCCACCGTCCCGACAAACGCTAAAATGCCGATGAGCAAAATGACATCTAAAAACGCGCTCGTATTTAACAACATCGAAACGATCGCAACCATACCAGCGAGCGTAATGCCCATCGCATCAAGGGCAATAATGCGATCGGCAACGCTTGGGCCTTTGACGACACGATATAAAAAGCCGATCATCGCTAATGACAAAATGACGAGGGCGATATTGGCAATCATTTGCTCACCTCCATAATCGTTTTTTCAAACGATTGCTTAATGCTTTCAATGGCTTCATGCACATCTGGGCTATTTAACGCATGAATATACAACGTGCTTCCATCATCGGACACGTCCAGAACGAGCGTACCCGGTGTGAGCGTAATGAGCATCGCTAAAATCGTAATTTCCCACTCTTTTTTTAATTCCGTCGGCAACGCAAAAATAGCAGGCTGAATTGTTAACGGACGTTTCATAACGACTTTTGCCACTGCGATGTTCGATAAAATGAGCTCTTTGAAAAAGATAAACAGTAATTTCACAATGACAAACACCGGAACGAGATAAAAACGCGAATGGAAAAAGCGTCGCAACATAAAAATAATAAACAGCCCGATCATATAGCCGACGATAAACGAGGCTCCATTAAATGAAACGGTTAAAAACATCCATACGAACGCTAAACAGACGTTTAATAAAATTTGAAATGCCATCGCTTTCTACTCCTTTAACACCGCTTGAATGTACACACTCGGTTCCGTCAATACGTTCACCGCATCCACAACGAACGGGCGGACAAATTCCACGCCAACGCCGTATGCAACGGATAAAACAAGCAAAAACAACGCCGGAACGATTCGTCCGTCGAGCCGCTTTTGTTCAAATCCTTTTTCCTCTCCCCAAAAGCCGTTCATAAATATTTTCATGACGGAATATAACACAAGCAAACTCGACAATAAAATGACAATTGCTTCAAATATGAGATGTGCATCGAAGCTTGCTTTTACAATGAGCAACTTGCCGATAAATCCGCTAAATGGCGGAATGCCCGCAAGCGATAACGCGGCGATAAAAAACGACCAACCAAGAAGCGGGTATGACGAAATTAACCCAGAAAACGTACGTATATCGTTCGAACGCGTAATCGAAAAGACGATGCCAACGAATAAAAAGAGCGTCGTTTTCATCACCATATCTTGCAACAAGTAAAAAATCGTTCCTTCTACACTTTCTGGCGTCATGACGGAAATGCCAAAGATCATGACGCCAACAGCGGCAATAATGTTATAAATGACGATGTAACGCATATCGTGATACGCCACCGCTCCGATGACGCCGATCACGATCGTACCGATCGCAAGCCAAGCGAGCAACGTATGCGTGTAGGCAACATCATGCGTAAATAAAAGCGTAAACGTGCGCAATATTGCATATACCCCTACTTTTGTCAACAGTCCTCCAAATAACGCTAACACAGGTGTCGGCGGCGCATAATATGCACCCGGAAGCCAAAAGTAGAACGGGAAAATCGCTCCTTTTAATCCGAATACAACGATAAACAACACTGCAATAACCGTTAAAATGGGGGACGAGCCAAGGTCATGAATGCGCTGAGCTAAATGCGCCATATTCAGCGTTCCTGTCACCGCGTATAAATACGCCACCGCAACGACGAATAAAGCGGATGAAATGACGTTAACAAGCGTATATTTAATCGTTTCACGCAATTGCATTTTCGTCCCGCCAAGCACAAGCAGCACGTACGAAGACATAAGCATCACTTCAAAAAAGACGAACAAGTTAAATAAATCGCCTGTCGTAAACGATCCGTTCACACCGACGAGCAAAAATTGAAAAAACGAATAATAATAAAACGTTTCCCGTTTTTCGCCAATGGCGTAAAACGAATAAACTAAGCAGGCAAGCGCGATGATGCTTGCCGTAAGCACAAGAAGCGCAGATAACGGATCGGATACGAGCGTAATGCCAAATGGCGCCGGCCAATTTCCGACGTTTAACGTTTGGATGCCGTCTGTATGGACGCGGTAAAGCAATACGCTACTTGCGACGACTAAACTACTTGTCGCTACCGCTGAAACGGCACGTTGCCAAAACACGTGCTTCGGAAAGAAAATAAGAATGATTGCCGTCACAAGCGGAATAACAATCGGCAAAAGCAGAAGGTTACTCATCTCCCTTCATCCCTTCCATATGGTCTGTTCCAATTTCTTGGTATGAACGATACGCTAACACTAAGAAAAATGCGGTTACCCCAAAACTGATCACAATTGCTGTTAAAATGAGCGCTTGCGGTAGCGGATCGACGTACCGCGTCGCTTTTTCCCCTAAAAGTGGCGGGGCACCTACTTTTAGTCCGCCCATTGTCAACAATAACAAATGAGCGCCATGGCTAAGCAAACCTGTACCGATAATGATGCGAAGCAAACTTTTGCTTAGTATTAAATATGTCGCGGCGGTAAATAAACAACCGATGACGACAATCATAAGCAGTTCCATTAGTCGCTCTCCCCTATCGTTTCAATAATAATCATTGTCACGCCGACGACGACAAAATAAACACCTAAGTCAAACAACACCGCAGTATGAAGCGACGTATGGTCAAGCAAAGGCAAATGGACGTATTGATACGCATGCGTCAAAAACGGACGGTCGAGAAACATGCTCATCATTCCCGTCCCGACTGCAAACAGCAATCCAATCGCCACAAGCCATTTATAATTGATCGGAACCATGTTGCGAACCGTTTCAATATCAAACGCTAAAAGCAATAAAACGAGCGCACCAGCTGTCATTAATCCGCCAATGAAGCCGCCGCCCGGATAATAATGTCCTGCAAAAAACAGTTGAACGGAAAACAGCACGATGATTGGCGTGACGACCGCTGTTGTCGTTCGTAAAATGACATCGTTTCGCTTCATCGTTCCTCCTCCTTCGCAAGTCGCAATTTCACCATCGCATAAATGCCTAATGCGGCAATGGCTAACACGCATATTTCAAACAACGTATCGAAGCCGCGAAAATCGACTAAAATGACGTTGACCATATTTTTTCCAGCGGCTTTTTCATACGTATTGTCTACGTAATATTGCGAAATAGAATCGAAATGTTTTCCTGCATAAGCAAAAAAGGCAATGACGCTCATCGTGACGCCAACCGAAACAGAAATAAGGGCGTTTCTTACGTTAAAACCGACGCTTTCTTGCTTCTGATTAAACTTTGGCAAATGGTAAAAACAAAGCAAAAAGAGCGCCACAGAAATCGTTTCAATGACAAGTTGTGTTAGCGCTAAATCCGGGGCGCGAAATAGCACGAAAAACAACGCTACCGAATAACCAACAGCCCCTAATGAAACGATAGCTGTTAAACGTGATTTCGCCATCACCGTCGTGATCGTCGCTGCGATCATAGCTAAAGCGAGCACCACTTCATATATGCGAACGTGCGCTAAGCGACTTAAATCGATGTTCCATTGCTCCCTTAAACCGATCGTAAACAAAAGCAAAACAACAAGCGATGCAAAAATATAGATTAAATACGTGCGTATCGATCCTGTCATAATGCGCGACATAAACGCGCGTGCCCCTCTTTCCATCCAAATGAACGACTGATCGTAAAAAAAGTTTAACGACATTCGTTCAGAAAGGCGGGCATACACCTTTTTCCATTTTGGAAACGTGCGATACGACAACAAACCGAACAATAACACGCCAATCGTCATAAATAATTCTGGCGTAAACCCATGCCAATGAGAAATATGCACATCAACCGCTTCGTTTGGTGTAAACAGTCCGTATAACACCGCATATACAGTTGGCGCTAATATAGATTCGGACAATACATTTGGCACAATTCCGATGAAGATGACGAGCAACGCGAGCACAATTGGTGCTATAAGCATCCCAATTGGGGCTTCATGCGCTTCTTTTTTCAATAAATGCGGCTTGTACGTACCAAAAAACGTGCGGCTCACGAAAAGGGCGCTATATAAAAACGTAAATATGCTTGCAACCCACGCAACAACCGGTAAAATAGCCGCCCATCCTGCCGCTTCTCTCGCGTGCAACATCGCAGTAAAAAACATTTCTTTACTTAAAAAACCGTTAAACGGCGGCAGTCCTGCCATCGAAAGCGAACCGATGAGCGCGATCGTAAATGTGATCGGCATGACCGTCATTAACCCACCAAGCCGGCGAATGTCGCGCGTTCCTGTTTCATGGTCAACAATGCCGACGACCATAAACAAACTCCCTTTAAACGTCGCATGGTTGAACAGATGGAAAATAGCAGCTAGCACCGCAACCATAAATATGTTTTCTTCCATCCAATCGTAATGAAACGCCAATCCCCCCACTCCTAACAGCGACGTAATTAAACCGAGCTGGCTGACGGTTGAAAACGCTAAAATCGCCTTTAAATCCGTCTGTTTTGACGCTAAAAATGATGCCCAACATAACGTCACAAGCCCAACGAGAGCCACAGTCCAAACCCAAAAAGACGAAACGGCAAAAATCGGCGTCAAGCGCGCAATTAAATAAATACCTGCTTTCACCATCGTTGCCGAGTGTAAATATGCACTAACAGGCGTTGGGGCTTCCATCGCATCAGGCAACCAAATATAAAACGGAAATTGCGCTGATTTCGTAAAGGCGCCGAACAAAATAAGGAAAAGTGCGGGGATAAACAGCGGATGTTCTGTTAATGATGCATGCATCAATTCACGAATGCTATACGTCCCACCTGCGATCGCAAGCGCAACAAACCCACCAAGCATAAGCAGCCCGCCAAACATCGTAATGAGCATTGATTTTTGTGCCCCGTAGCGCGAACGATCGCGCGTATACCAATAAGCAATCAATAAAAATGATGAAATAGACGTTAATTCCCAAAAGACGTATAGCGCAATGAGATGGTCGGATAACACAACACCGAGCATCGCCCCCATAAATAAAAGCAAATATACGTAAAAATGGCCAAGCTGTTCTTTTCCTTTTTGCAAATAATAAATGGAATAGAGCACAACGAGTGTCCCGATCCCTGTAATTAACAATGCAAACAATAAGCTTAACCCATCGACATATACGTCAAAAGAAATGTCAAGCGACGGAATCCAATGCATGGTTGCCCGAACTGCTTCGTACTTACGCACATCATCCATATAAGATAAAAAATAAACAAATAACGCAATCGGCAGCGGTAATACAAACCACCCGACGTGCAGCGAGCGAACGAATTTGTACAACAACGGAACGAATAGCGCCAACAAAAACGGCGCAAACATGGCGATATGTAATGTCGACAAAACAATCAACCCCCTTCTGACATAACGATCCTCTTTTTTATACGAACCATATGTATAAAAAGTTTCACTTTTTTTCAAAATACATAGTAAAAACAAAAAAGGAGTGAAAGTGATGGTTGCTTTTTTTATGTTTGCCATGTTTTTTGCTGACTATGAAGTCGAAACAAAAAAAATAGAGCCTTCCATTTACGCAACGGTAAACGAAAGGCATCGTGAGCCGTTTCAGCCGAGACAATATATTCGTAAAATCGAAAAGCATGAGGAAAAAACAAAAAAATAAATTACAATTCGCCCGCTAGCCCTTTTAGCTCGTCTGCTGACGCAGAGACGTGAGCGATCGCTTCATGAATTTCGCCCACCGCTTGTACGCACGCTTTCATTTCATCGTCAATGCGCACACTATATTGACAAATTTGCTCAAGCGCAACAGCAAACTCATCGAAAAATGAATCAATCATTTTCATTCGATTTGCACTGTCGGTCATCGAACGTGACGCTTCATGTAGCGATTGTGCCATCGTAGCGAGATGGTGTTGAATGTCGCTTAATACGCGCGAAACGTCGGCGACAGATTGTTTCGTTTGCGTCGCAAGTTTGCGCACTTCATCAGCAACGACGGCAAACCCTTTTCCGTGCTCTCCTGCCCGCGCCGCTTCAATCGATGCGTTGAGCGAAAGCATATTCGTTTGATCCGCAATGGATGTGACGAGTGAAGCAATATGTTCAATTTCATGCATCGCTTGCTGAAGCTTGTCCATATTCGCTTCAATTTGCTTCATTTTTTCGTCCATGTGCAACATGTTTTCCACTTGTGTTTGGAGCCGCTGTTTGCCTGCCGTTGATTTGTCGGCGCTCGCAAGTGCCACAGCAGACGCTTCTTGCGCCGCTTTGGAAATGCCAGCTGCTTGCGCGTTTAGCGACGCAACGGAAGCGCTTACTTCTTCAGACACGTGACTTAGCTGTTGCAGCGACAATTTCACTTGCTCTTTTATGTGTTGTTTTAGCGCTTCCATTTGCGAACGAAGCGCTTCGTTTTCTCGTTCGTATTGTTCTAACACGAGCTGTTGTTCAACGTTTAACATTTTAGAAACGGATTTCATGACGACAATGACATACGACGGCTGGCGTAATTGTTCTAACATGACCGCTAAAATTTCCTCAAGCAAATGTTGAAACGAAGCGATATACCATTTCGGCTCTAAGCCGATGCGGACATGTGCTTGAGCAACGCGGCGTCTTTTTTCAATAAACGCTTCATCAATGTTTCCGCTAAACATTTCTTTTACATGTATCGTTAATGTTTGCTTTAGGCGCTCAATCGTGCTATGTTTTTGAATGATTGAAAACAAATGGCTTTCTTTTTGAAGCGCACCATAAAAGGCGTCAACGATGCGGGCAATATGCGCTTCAATGTATGGCTGAACATATTGTAAAATCGCAATATCTTTCGTCGTCATCCCGATGAGCGCCAGCTGTCGTTCAACCGTTCCTTCATGCAGGCGAATCGGCTCTTCTTTCATTTGTAAAATCGCTTCAAGTTGGTCATTGTGCTGTTGTTGTTTTCGTCTAAACAATGGATAATCCCCCTTAACTCATATAAACCACTTGTTTATATGTTTATGTTAACAAAAGGAATGCAAAAAGAAAACACCCATTTAGTTGGGTGCTTTCCATTGCTCGCCTAACGTACGAATCGAGTCGATGACGGCATCTAATTTGCCTTCAATCCGATGCAGCAAATAAAACGTCACCGCAATCGGAAAACCGACATCGGAAAGAATCGACAAATACGCTTCCATCTTCTCTCCTTCCTTCCTGTTTTAGCTTATATACAACAAGGTGCCCCGATTACGGGACACCTTGCACCGTTTAGGCAAACGTCCATTGTGTCACGGTTGTATCAATGAGGCGAGCGCCTTTTTTCGCGATGAGGTCGCCTCCGCTCGATGGAAAGACGTTTGCGGCAATAATGACGTCCATCACGTTAGCGATTTCCGTTTGCGTCACATGTTCACGCGGTTCATCAATCGTCAAACGAACCGTCTTTCCTTCTTCATTTACAAACTGCAATTCAAGCGTTTTCATTTCTTATCCCCCCTTATTCGCCTAATACGTGCACATCGGTGCGATATACGTGAACGAGCGGAGCGCTTTGCAAAGAGGCAAGCGCTTGAGCGACAGAGACGAGCGAGCTTTCCGTTGCGTTCGGTTTAATGACATACGTTTTATTTTTATAAATGGGTTTGCCCGTTTCCGTCACCCCGACTTCAAACGTTAACCGAAGCTGTGAACGTTGAATCACGCCTTTCCCCTCCTTTCACCTATTACTATCGCAACGACGATGGCGAAAGGTTAGGGACTACATCCATTTTTCTGCCCACGTTTGCACAGCTTTCATCACGATATGCAAACCTTTCCCTTTTTCTGTTAATTCATATTCAATGCGGACAGGCTTTTCTGGATATACGTGACGAACGACAATTTGTTCTTCTTCTAATTCTTTTAACCGTTCGGTTAGCATTTTTTGACTAATTTCCGGGATGCTTTCTGCTAAGTCTTTAAAGCGAAGCGGACCGCGAAATAAAACGTGAATAATTAACCCATTCCATCTTTTTCCTAGCAATTGAAATGCTGCTTCAATTTTCGGACAAACATGCGAACGTTCCATAACTCATCACCCTATGCATGAAATTTGACAAACTTATTGTAACTAAATTAATATAATTATCGTAACTAACAAAAAGTAAGTTATTTTATTTTTGTTCATTTAAGGAGGAAATATATATGATTTCAATTATTGAACAACGACAATCCGTTCGGAAATACGATCCGAACGCTTCGATTTCGAAAGAACAACTAACAAAAATTTTACAATTAACGACGAAGGCGCCTTCTGCTTGGAATTTGCAACATTGGCATTTCGTCGTCATTTATGGAAAAGAAGCGCAACAAAAGCTCCTTCCGATCGCTTACAACCAACAACAAATCGTGGATGCATCGGCAGTTGTTGCCGTGCTCGGCGACTTACAAGCGAATAAAAAAATAGATGCGGTGTATGACCCGCTTGTCGCGCAAGGAAAAATGACAAAAGAAGTGAAAGAAACGCTCGCAAAACAAATTGAAGGGGCGTATACAAACGCACAATATGCGCGCGATGCTGCGTTAACGAACGCTTCGTTAGCTGCGATGCAACTCATGCTTGTCGCAAAAGCTGAAGGGTTTGATACGTGCGCGATCGGCGGCTTTGACCCACAAGCATTTACGAAAGAGTTTCATATTTCTGATCGATACATTCCGGTGATGCTCATCACAATCGGCAAAGCGAGCGCACCTGCGCATCCTTCTCTTCGTCTACCAGTAGATGAAGTAACGACATGGGTAGAGTAATAAAAATGACCCGTTTTAAGACGGGTCATTTTTGCATGTTGGCAATATGATGTGAACCCGCGTTCCTTTGCCGACTTTGCTTTCAATTTGCATCGTGCCTTTATGTTCATGAACCATTTTCATGCTTGTCGTTAAACCGAGTCCCATTCCTTTTTCTTTTAACGTATAAAACGGTTCACCAATTCGTTTCAAACGCTCTTGTTCAATACCTTTTCCTGTATCTTCGATGATGACATGCACGCGGTCATCTTTTTCTTTTGCAGAAATGGTGATTGTTCCTCCCTTTGGCATCGCTTCTAATGCGTTTTTTACGACATTGACAAACACTTGAATGAGCTCGTTTTTGTCGCCGTATACGGTTGCGGATGTGCGCGGTTCATATTTCATTTGCACATTTTGCAAAATCGCTTCATACGTAAACAGCCCGATCACGTAGTCAAGAACATCGTGTAAAGCGAGCGGTTTATACGATTTCATTTGCGGTTTCGCAAGCACGAGAAGTTGGCTCACAATTTGATTGACGCGCTCAATTTCATCCAACATAATTTGTACGAAACGTTCATCTACTTCTTTCGTTTCTTTCATCATTTGCAAAAAGCCTTTAATGGACGTTAACGGATTGCGAATTTCGTGGGCGATGCCTGCTGCTAACTCACCGATCACCGATAGTTTTTCTTTTTTCAACAACAGCTGCTCGGCAACTTTTTGTTGTGTAATATCGCGCCCGATGACAACAAGCCCTTTTCGTTTTCCGTTTTCGTAAAATAGCGGCACTTTAATGACGTCAAACGTTTTCACTTCACCGTCTGGCGTCGAAAACGATTCTTCCGCACGCGTCACCGTTTTCGCCCGCCACGCTTCTTCGTCCGAATCGATGCAATAAAGTAACGCTTCGCGAAAATGAGGGGTATATTCCGCCAGTTCGGCATCTGTTTTTCCTTTATAGTCGACATGCTCAAGTCCGTACAGCTTTAAGCCAAATTCGTTTACCCTAAGCCAACGTCCTTGTCCATCTTTAAACGATACGAAATCAGGCATCGCATGAATGAGCGTCAACAGCTCTTGCTCGCTTTCGCTCATTTGTTTTAACGCGCGATGTTTTTTTAAAGCGATATACATAAATACCGCCGATAGCACGACAAAAAGCGAGCCTTTGATCGTCTGTACGTGCGGTGCGATATGTTGTGGAATAGGCAATTTGTCTACATACAAGTCGGTCAATATGATCCAAGCGAAACTAACAATAACATAGAGGAAAACGGCGTATTTCATTTGGCAACGAAACCTTTCTTACATTTCTCTCATCCATTGGGCGAGCTTCATGGCAAGCGGTGAAATATATTCTTTTTCTAATACGTTCGCAAGCGATTGTTGTAAACGTAATTCAATATTCGCCAAATCGGCATAAGTCACTTGCGCAGACCATTCCAAATACGGAATCGCAATAACGATATATTGCTCTTTTTTATTTTCATAAATGTACACGTTTTGTTGTGACGATTGTTCATCAATCGTTGCTTTTCTAATTTTCATCTCTTACTCATGCCTTTCCATTTTTTATTATCATATCACAAAATTTTTCCATTGTTCAAAACATTTTTTCGTAAACGCTCCATTTTCACTCCGTTTTCCGCCCCATTTTCCCCATTTCCTTAAGGAATATAATGTATATGCATACATGTCAACCGTTCGTTCGGACTATTTTTCGATTCGCGCTAAGCGAGCCGCTTTGATAAGCTAAATGTACCGCGGAATCATCGAGAGCGCGCTTTCGGGAAAGGAAGTACACATGTCATTTGAAACGGTCGTGGAGCAATATCGCCCGCTCATTTCTTATATGATTCGCAAGTTGCATATTCGCCGTCATGTCGATGAATATATGCAAATCGGTTTAATCGCGCTTTGGGAAGCATATGAGCGATACGACGAAACGAAAGGCTCCTTTTGTACGTTCGCATTTAAAATGATTCGCTGGCGCATCGTATCACAACTGCGCAAAGAAACGAAAAACGCATATGTTCCGTTGCCAGAAGAATATGTGCTAAGAGAAGATGTCGATTTTTTTTCCAACATCGTATGGGAAGATGCGCTACAATATTTAACGCCGCGCGAGCGCATATGGCTTATTCGTCATGTGATCGAAGGAAAAACGTTAAAACAAATTGCCGATGAAGAAGGCGTAAGTATAAATGCCGTAAAACAATGGCGCCTGTCCGCCGTCAAAAAGCTAAAACGATACGTTAACTGCGCGGCTCATCCATATAGTAATACACGACATCGCCGCCACGCTGGGCGACGCCGCGAAAATGTTTAAAATCTTCTTGCTGGACGAGCACATGACGAAACGTTAAAAAATGTTCTTTTTTTACAAGCACATGCGGAATGTCGCGTGTGCGCAATTGTTGAAGAAGTTGCTTCGCTTCTTGCTCAGTCACGTTCATCCCTCCCTCTTTGTTTTAACGCGCTGAACGATACATGTCAATACAATGTGTGAATGCCTAATTTTGTTATATTGACACACGTCTATAAAAAATGCACATACAATGTTGGTGGATTCTAAATGAAAGAAAGGAAGATGAACGATGAATGACTGGAATATGTATGAAGATTTCCGATTAGATCAACAAATGATGCCGCAACAAATGCAACCGATGCCGATGTCACAACAAATGCCACAAATGATGCCGATGCCGCAAATGATGCCGAGCGATTGTGGCTGTGGCATGCCGATGGGACCGATGTGGCCAGGAATGCCACAAATGATGCCAATGCCGATGCCACAAATGATGCCGATGCCGCAACAAATGATGACAGGCGGTTGCGGGGCGCCGATGTGGCCGTACATGCCGTATGGGCCACAGCGTTAAAAATAGTTGAAAATGCCCTTTACGAACGAGGAAAAATCATGCAAAATAGAAAAAAGGTTTAAAAATTCAAAAGTAAAGGGGATTTTCAATGAAAAAAGCGCAAATTGGCGATGTCATTGAATTTAAAAATGGGTTGCGGGGAATCGTTGAAAAAGTAAACGAAAATTCAGTGATTGTCGACTTAACGTACATGGATAACTACAAAGAACTCGACTTACAAGAACGAACAGTCGTCAACCATAAAAACTACAAAATTGTAGAGTAACGAAAAGAGGGCTGCTTATTGTTGATGAGACAGCCCTCTTTGTTGTTCACATTGATCTTTCATTTCGCTACATTCGTAAATGTATACTCCTTGTTTTTCTGAAAGCGCAGCATAATACATCGCTTCCGCCACCTGTTTTGCAGCGATCGGTTTATATTTTTCCCATTTGCCGACGAACGCAAACGAAAAACCGTGAGAAAGCCATTCCGCTGTTTTTTCACCGAGGCGAAACTCTTGTCGCTCTCCTGTTAATAACGATGGGCGAAAAATGTGTAACGAGCGAATCGTAAGCCGCTGCAACGCTTCTTCCGTTTCTCCTTTGACGCGATTGTAAAAAAACATCGAATGCGGATCCGCCCCGATCGCAGAAACGAATAAAAACGTTTTGACGTGGCATTTTTCCGCTAGCTTTGCCGCCCGCAACGTATATTCGTAATCGACTTTAATAAATTGTTGTTTTGTTTTTGCTTTTTTCATCGTCGTCCCTAAACAACTAAATACATCGTCGACATGAAAATATTGTTCATATTGTTCGATGTTGTCAAAATCAACGACAACTTGTTGTAATTTTTCATGCTCGCACGACAGTTGCTTTCGAACAAACACCGTCACTCGTTCATAATGCTCTGAGCGAAGCAATCGTTGGAGAAGCTCGCCTCCGACTAACCCGCTTGCTCCGATCACAAGAGCTGTTCTTTGTCTCAAATGAAGACCCCCCAAACAAAAAAAGGTTCGTAACAATTTGTCATTATATACCCGTTTGCGAAAAAAAACTAGTTCTCTTTTATGAATTTTTTAAGGCTGACTTATGAGCCAGCCTTCTTAGCGATTATCCACTTTTTCCGGATATAAATCGTGGTTTAATAAGCGATATTCCGCCATTTTTTCATATTTCGTTCCCGGGCGGCCCCAGTTGCAATACGGGTCAATGGAAATGCCGCCGCGCGGTGTAAATTTCCCCCACACTTCAATATAGCGCGGCTCCATGACGCGAATCAAATCGTTCATAATAATATTGACGCAATCTTCATGGAAATCGCCATGATTGCGGAAACTAAATAAATATAACTTCAACGACTTACTTTCAACACATTTTTGATCAGGGATGTAACTAATGTAAATTGTAGCAAAATCCGGTTGGTTTGTTTTAGGGCATAGGCTCGTGAACTCCGGACAGTTAAATTTTACAAAGTAGTCGCGATCAGGATGTTTGTTATCAAACACTTCAAGAATGTCTGGGCTGTATTCGAATACATATTTCGTTCCTTGGTTTCCAAGAAGCGTAACTCCTTGTAGTTCTTCATCTTTTCTCATTTTTTCTCCTCCTTTAGTTATACGCCGCGACGATTGCCCCATAATAACGTGTGTAGTTGCGGCAAGACGCGAACATCGTTCATCTCGTTTGATTGCACAACTTGTTCGACGAGCCATTCAAGTTTTTGTAATAACTTTAAGCGAAGCATCGTGTCGTCTGCTTCATGTATATCATCGTTGCCGACTTGCACGTAAAATGGAACGGTCGGGTAGCGTTGATGCACATGTTTGGCATAAACAAAATCTTCATCGTTAAACACGACGACTTTTATACTCACTTGTCCGCGATGCATTGTTAATCGGTCTATGATCGTATCAAGCATCGCAAAGTTTGTTTCCATGTTTGAGCTCGGCGGCTTTGGTGAAATCGTTAAATCGTCAATATCGTAAAACCAGTCTTGCCATACGCTCCCCTGTGTCTCTAAGCCGATGCGCATCCGATGTTGTTTTAGTAAAGAGATGAGTGCATGCAAACTTTTAAGCAGCGCAGGATTGCCGCCTGAAATCGTCACATGGTTAAAACGATCCCCGCCAAGTTGTTTCAGTTGTTGCCAAATATGTTCGGGCGTCATTTGTTTGATTTCATCTTTCGCCGAACCGTCCCACGTAAACGACGAATCGCACCAACGGCAACGATAGTCGCATCCTGCTGTGCGGACAAACATCGTTTTTTGTCCGATGACCATCCCTTCCCCTTGAATCGTCGGACCGAAAATTTCAATGACCGGAATGCGTTCCATTATTGTTTCCCTGCTTTCGGACGATATACGACGTAGCTTGTCGGGGACTCCCGCACAAACACTTGAACGCATGTCGGTTTATTCGGCAACGTATCTAAATGTTCTTGAACGATTTCTGCAATTTTTCGCGCTACCACTTCTGTCGTCGGAAAATGTTCAGCATCTGTATCGCTAAATACGTCTTTATGGTCGTTCATCACCGTATGATCAAAACGGTTGTGCACAAGTTTTTTTAACTGTTGAAAGTTAATTAAAAAGCCCGAATCATCCAGCTCGTCACCTGCAATAGTAATGTTGATAAAATACGTATGTCCGTGCATGTTCGCACATTGCCCGGCTGCTTCATGCGGAATAAAGTGCGCCGCAGCAATTTGCATATCCTTATTTAATTCATAGCGAAACGGGTGTATCACTTGCGGATAAATTTGTTGGATCATTATACATGCGCTCCTTTCTTTTCACTCATATATTGATCAAGACCTCGCTTACGCAGCACGCACGCCGGGCATTCGCCGCAACCGTCAGCGATAATGCCGTTGTAGCACGTGAGCGTTTTCGTGCGCACGAACTCAAGCGCATGTAGCTCATCAGCAAGCTTCCACGTTTCTGCTTTATTTAACCACATGAGCGGCGTATGGATGACAAAGTCGTAATCCATCGCTAAATTAAGTGTCACGTTTAACGACTTAATAAATACGTCTCGGCAATCCGGATAACCGCTAAAGTCCGTTTCACATACGCCCGTCACGAGATGACGCGCCCCTTTTTGTTTGGCAAGCACTGCCGCAAACGATAAAAACAATAAATTGCGCCCATCGACAAACGTGGACGGCAATTGTCCTTCTTTTTGTTCGATCGCTATATCGCTTCTTGTCAATGCATTTGGTGCGAGCTGATTTAATAGCGACATATCAAGCACCGTATGTGGCACGTCAAGCTCTTTGGCGATCGATGCAGCGACGTCAATTTCAAGCCGATGGCGTTGGTTGTAATCAAACGTCACCGCTTCGACTTCCGCAAAATATTTTTTCGCCCAAAATAAACATGTTGTACTGTCTTGCCCGCCGCTAAAAACGACGACTGCTTTTTCTTTTTTCATTTTTCGCTCCCCTTTCTTACATCGTGAGAAGAAAGAGCGTTCTAAAACAAAAACGCTATACCCCCTAAGGACATAGCGATCCCTAGTTTTTTTATAGAGGGTGTTCTAGAACCTCTCCTGCGCTATGCGCAGAATTCTTCTTCAATTGTACGCCTAACAATATACCATAAAACATATATTCATTCTATAAAAAAATTATGCTTTATTTGTGAACTGTTTTCAGGATATAATAACAACAAAAAAGTTAGGTGATTCAACATGACAAAACGTTCAACTTTTGATGCGGCGCTTCAACAACTGCGCGAAAAATTGATGACGATGGTATCCGCTTCCCAACAAGCGCTACATGAATCGATTGAAGCGTTACAAACGCAAAATATTACAAAAGCAGATGAAATTATCGAAAACGATAAAAAAATTAACGAACTCGAGCGCGAAATTAACGAACTGGCAATTATGACGATTTTAAAACAACAACCGGTCGCATCTGATTTACGTCGGTTAATTGTTGCGCTGAAAATTTCGTCTGATGTCGAGCGCATTGGTGACATTGCGGTCAATATCGCAAAATCGGTCAAATTTATCGGCACAGAACCGCATGTGAAACCAATCGTCCACATTCCTGAAATGGCCGCGATCGTCAACGAAATGTTAGATCATGCGCTTCATGCGTTCCATAACGATGATGTTGAAGAAGCGAAACGCATTGCGCTCGAAGACGATCGAGTAGACGAATTACAAGGGAAAATTATTCAAGAACTAATTGACTTAATGAGCGAAAAGCCAGAGTTTACAAACCAAATTACACAATTGTCGTTCATCACGCGCAACTTAGAGCGCGCTGGCGACCATGTGACAAATATCGCTGAAAATATTTTATATAGCGTCAAAGGAATTCGCATTGATTTAAACTATTAAACATTCGGGTGCCTCCCATTGGGGCATCCTTTTTTTGTCGATTTCTTTTTCATGTGATGATATAATTTTTTTCGGGGGAGGTGAGTAAACATGGATGATATGCTCAAACGTATTTTCGATGAGCTCGCATTGTTGCGTGAACACATGGCTACAAAAGATGACATCGCCGCCATGGACAAGCGAATCGAACACATCGAACAAACAATGGCCACAAAAGATGATATCGCAAGCATTGAACAACGCATGGCTACAAAAGATGACATCGCTGCCATGGACAAGCGAATCGAGCACATCGAACAAACAATGGCTACAAAAGATGACATCATTAGCATTGAACAACGTATGGCTACAAAAGATGACATCGCAAGCATTGAACAACGCATGGCCACGAAAGATGACATCGCTGCCATGGACAAGCGAATCGAGCACATCGAACAAACGATGGCTACAAAAGATGACATCATTAGCATTGAACAACGTATGGCTACAAAAGATGACGTCGCAGACATTCCTCTCATTAAACAAGCCGTGCTAGAAACGTTAGAAGCAGTAAATGAAATATCAACGATCAAGCAAAACCTCGCTGAAATGTCCCAAAAACTAGATGATGTCATCGCAACTCAAGCGCGACATGAACTTGCTATTCAGTCGCTTGCGCTTCAGTCACTTGTACATGAAAACGAAATTCGTGCGTTAAAAGCAAGATAATGAAGCAAAAGGGGCTGACTCAAAAGCCCCCCTTTTGGTGAAATTTCACCGAAGTATGTGAAATAGACCACCTCTGAAACCCTTGATTTTACTAGGTTTTAGTGATGGTCTATTTTTCTATTTTAACCCAGATAGGAGCATTACCGCCTCTTTTGGTCAGCTCCTTTTCCATTTATTTTTCCTCTTTTGCTAGTTGTTCAAACGACTTCACTTTCCCATGTGGCTCATTTTGCGCTTGTTTACGAACGGTCCATTGTCGCTCTTTTTGTCTTTTCGATTGAGTCATTCGTCTCACCTCCCTTTTTATCATTTGTTCATTTTCCTTTTTTATGTCTTTTTCATCGTCTGAAAATTGTGTATATTTGAAATAAGGGGAAAAGGGGGAGAGAATTTTGTTACAATCGAAACAAGCGAAAAAAGCACTACAAAAAGTACAACGAGTGGCGAAAGAAGTAAAACGAACGATGCGATTAGACCAACCGCTCGCTCAACAACTCGATTCGTTGCGCGACGTATTAGACCGCCATCTCGAACGCGATGAATATTTTGTCATCGTCGATGAAGACGGAAAAGGTGTTGTGCATACGAACCGTTTGCGCGAAGGGATGGTGTTTGACGACGAAGTAGGAAAAAAATGTGCGAAAACAAATACCCCGCTGTTGCAACTGTATAAACGAAATACAGGTGAAGTGCTGATCGATGCTTCTTGTCCACTTTTCGAACAAAATGGAAAGCGCTTTAATTTACGCATGGGACGTCTCATCCATCAGCCGTATATAGAAATGTGGTTTGGCACGATCGTCTTATTGCCCGTTATCGCTCTTTTTATTGTTGCGTTTATGATGCATCTACCGTTCAAACAAACGTTGCTGCTGGCGAGTGCCACCGGTTTGATCGGTTTTCTCGTTTCTTTTTCATTTTACCGTACGATTATGAATCGCCTGCACGCGTGGTATCACGTCACTCGTGCCGTCTCATCCGGACAGCTTCATACCGAAGTGAAGACAGTCGGAAAGCGCAACGCTTTTCATCAAATCGGCTATGAAATTAACAAAGTGATTCTCGGCTTGCGCATGATTTTACAACAAATCGCAAAGGCAACCCACTCCGTTGAACATGTGAGCCACGAACAAAAAGAAGAAGCAAAACGAATTGCCGAGGCGTTCGATGAAGTATCAGCCACCATGGAAACGTTTCGTGAAGGGGCGCAAAAACAAACGACATTTGTCGATGAAGCGAAACAACGCATTCAAACGATGCTTGATTACATGCATACCGTCCAAACAGATATTGAACAAGTCGTCGAACGGGCGCAAACGACATTTCACTCCGCCCAAACAGGATATGCCCATATGCAAGCCGTTGAACAACAAATGAACGACACAAAACAACAAATGAACAACACCGCCAAACAAATTCAAACGGTCGCGAAAGAAGCGGATGCGCTCATTCAAAAAGTGTCCGCCATTACGGCAATTGCGGAACAAACGAACATGTTAGCGTTAAACGCTTCCATTGAAGCGGCACGAGCAGGAGAAGCTGGAAAAGGATTTGCCGTCGTTGCTTCAGAAGTGCGGAAACTTGCGGAACATACGAACGCTTTCGCACATGAAATTTTATCATCGCTTGCGAATACGTACAATCAACTATCAAGCGTTGCAAATGCGGTCACGAAACAAGCGAATACGATCGACGAAACGACCGCTTCCTTAACAAAACTGACCGAAAGTATTGCTTATTTCCAAACGATGTCACATGAGCTAAACGCGTTAAGCCAACGAAACCGAACGCTCATGCAACAAACGACAAAAGAAGGAAACGAACTACACGAAGCGATTGCAGATATTTATACGATCGCCAACGACTTTACAAAAGTCGTTCACGAAACGGCAAGCGGGCTGGAACAACAAGCGATGAGCGTCCATCAACTCGCAAAAGAAGCGGCGATATTGGCGGAGGAAGTGTATCAACTAAAACAAATTTTACATCGGTTTGGAATAAAATAAAAAAGCGAGCCTAATGCGCATTGGCTCGCTCCTTTTTTGTGTAGTATGCGTACGCCCCCATACCGATCGTTAAAACAAAAAGCAACAAAAGCATATGTCCTTCTTCTAAACTAGCTACAACGCTACATCCGAAACAAACGAGAAGCGGCGTTTCTAACCATTGTTCCTTGCTAAACAGCCACCATTCGAACAAACCAATCGTAAACGCCAATACGTACATCGTTCCGCCATGAAGCAAAAATAATGAAAAAACCGCCATCCATAGCGCGATGGCCGCTGGCAATAAAAGAAATGCATCATGCACACGTACACCGCGCTTAAACACGTATATATGAACGATAAGTCCAAAAGAAAACACAATAAGCGCCCATACATTTGCATCGTACCATTGAATGATGTGGAACGTTTCAAGCGCAAAGAAAAAAAGTAAAACGAACATCGCGATGACCGCTTTCCGCATGAATTCACCTCCCCACATTCAATGTACTACACTTCTTTTTTTCTAGCTAGGCATTTTTCGATACAATAGCAAGAAAATAAAAATGATGCTCATATATCCAAATAAAGGATACAATACCGTAAGAAGCGCATCATATCCGACTAAACTAAACGCATACATCGCCAACAAAAGCGCAACGAGAACAAAGAAAGGTTGGCGAAAAAAAAGCGCCAATTTCCGATGCAACCCAAACACCCCGGCAATAAACGAGGTGAAAATTTCCCCATAAATGATAGCGACGTATAACCAGTAAAACGAAGCAAGCGAACGTTTCACCACCTCCGCCATCGGAATGCTGTAAGATGACAACTGTGGCAATAGCGAAAGGGCAACATGGCTGCTAAATAAAATAAACATAAGCAACAGGCCACCAAGCCAGCCACCGAGACGAATCGTTTTTTCATCCTTTACCTCCGTTGCAAGCGGAACGAGAACGGCTTGCGCCATCGCTAAATTAAACGCCACATACGAAAACGGAGAAAAAAAAGCAGCAAGCGGCGGCTTCGTCCATACAACGTCGCTTCCGTTCATCATCGCAATACAGAAGCTAAATATAATCATCATCGGCACGACAATCATATTAACGCTTAAAATGCCGTTTAAGCCAAATAACATCGTCACAAAGGCAAGGATGATCGTGAGCACAAGCCCGACGTATGCCGGCATATGAAGCTGTTCTTCAAACACCGCTCCCGCTCCTGACAACATCACGGATGTTACACTAAATAACACAATAAACATAAATATATTTACAAAAAAACCTAATTTTCCAAACAAATAACTATTCAACTGTTCATATGAACGGGCATGAAGTCGAGCAGCCATCATCATTAAACGTGTCCCGAAAAAAATAAATAGCCCCCCGCTTGCCGCAATGGTTACAAACCCAATCGCACCGTATTGCGTAAAAAATTGCACAATTTCTTTTCCGGTCGCAAATCCAGCCCCAACGACCGTTCCTACATATACAAACGCAATTTGAACCGCCCGCATCCACATACGCTCTCCCCCACTCGTCCATTTTTTCTATATATATGAAAAAAAACGGCGAATATTTTCCGCCGTTTATTCTACAACTACATCAATTTTTGGCATATTATGCATATTTTTTGCCGTCACATGCGCCACAACGGAATACGTCCCTTTCGCAGCGAACGTATAGCTTGCGACATATTTTCCGTCGCCGACATGTTTTCCTTCAATCATTTGTCGGTCTTCTGTGCCATGCTTCCACACTTCAAATTTCACTTCTGATGCGTCGGTTACTTTTTCATCGCCATATGTCACTAAACATGCGAGCTCGACTTCTTGATTAGCCGGAAGCTTTTCTTCGACCGCCATTTTGACGTCTAAATACGCCAACTCTTCTTCTTCCGTATTATTGGCACAACCGGCGACAACAAGCAACATGAATGAAAACAACAACAACCATTTTTTCATTTGAATCCCCTTCCGTGTTACAATAGTTTCACAAAATATTCACAACTATTTGCTACAATAGTATTAAAATGCGATGGAGGATTTGTGCGATGCGTGTTCGTTTCTTTTTTTGGCTGATGATCGTGATATTATTAACGAGCTGCACATCACAAACGTACACCCCGATCAAACGGGACGGGGCGATCATTGGCGTCGTGAATATAAAAGAACAAAGCTTGTCATTTATTGATTATAACACGAAACAGTTAATTACAACATGGCAAGTGAAAAAACCGATCACAAAAGCCGCGATTCTTCCCGACGGCGATACGATCGTTTTATTCGGACAAGACATGGATGAAATGATCGCCTATACGTTATCAACTGGAAGAGAAGCGAAACGATGGAACGTTGAAAAAGGGGTAACGGATGTGCTCGTCACCGAACGTGACTTGCTCGTCGTCAACGAAAAAAAAGGGACGGTGTCGCTCATGACGTTCGATGGAAAAGTGACAGATGTGATCGCGACCCCGCCGTCCCCTTTTTCAGTAATAGAAGACGACAAACATAACCAATGGATTATTATTCATTTTAAAAATGGCGCGATTTCGTTTATTGACAAGACGACAAAACGAGTGACACGAACGGTCGATACGCTCAATTCCGCCGTCAGCGGCTTCGTCGTTCCTGAAACGAATGAGCTATGGGTTGGCGGGCATGGCAGCGGAGCAACGATTCAACAAGAAGCATACGTCCATTCGCTTGTCGATGGGCGTCTCATCACACGTGTAAAAGCAGAAACGATGCCAATTCAATTCGCTCAAACGAACGAAGCAATATACGTTCTTTGTCACGGATCGAACATGTTATACGCGTTTGATCGAGATACAAAACGCTTAATTCGCGAGCTGAATATTGGCGCCAATCCGTTTGCGATGACAAAGGCGAAAAACGATCTCGTCATCGCAAGCTACGACAGCAATGAACTACTTTTTGTTGATGAAAAAACATTCAAACAAACAAATACTGTTTCTGTTGGACACGGACCGTTTTACATCTTTTTCCGCGATGCGAAGGAGGAATGAACGTGGCAACGATTTTAATTATTGACGATGAAAAAGAGATGCGTGAATTGCTGCGCCTATATTTAGAGCCAGAAGGATTTACGTGCATCGAAGCAGACGATGGCGAAGAAGGGCTTGCACAATTCGGACGGAGACATGTCGATTTAATTTTACTTGATATTATGATGCCAAAACTTGACGGCTATCGTTTTTGCATGTACGTGCGCGAGCGTTCGCAAGTCCCTATCATTTTTTTAACGGCTCGAAGCGATGAATGGGATCGTGTATATGGGCTTAAAATTGGAGCTGACGACTACATCGTGAAACCGTTTAGCCCGAATGAAGTCGTGGCGCGCGTTCATGCTGTACTCCGGCGAACGAAAGGGGCTGACGCCGCTCTACAATATGAAGCAGGTCCGATCGTTGTCGATGAAAAAGCGCGAAAAGTCACGGTCAACGGAAAACCTGTTCTTTTAACGTTAAAAGAATTTGAACTGCTCATCTTGTTTTTAAAACATCGCGGTCAAGTATTTACGCGTGAACAGCTGTTAGATCGCGTCTGGGGCATTCATTACGTCGGCAGCACGCGCACCGTCGATACGCATATTAAAACGTTGCGCATTAAATTAGGCGACGCTGGGCAACTCATCCAAACGGTATGGGGAGTGGGATATAAATTTGATGAAACAGTTTAATTCTCTTTCCTTACAACAAAAGCTATGGCTAACGATTAGCGCTTTCTTAGTGCTTGCGGTGTTGCTTTTATATACGGTTGCTGTTTATATATATGAAAACATTTATATGTCAAGCGTCGAACAACGTTTGTTGCAAGAAGGAATGAACATCGCAGCAACATATGAAGGCGGTGCGCTGACGGACTCGTTTCGCGACACCGTTTCCTTCATCAATGACATATCCGA
This sequence comes from Anoxybacillus dikiliensis, assembly GCF_050613275.1. Classification (GTDB taxonomy): domain Bacteria; phylum Bacillota; class Bacilli; order Bacillales; family Anoxybacillaceae; genus Anoxybacillus. The sequence goes on along the minus strand of NZ_CP187112.1, from coordinate 806,504 downwards.
TGCAGAAATTGTTCTCGTCAACAATCCGCGTGAATTAAGCGCCTGCTTGCCGTTTGAAGTCGATCACCACTCCATTATTAGCGAAACAGAACGGCAACAACTACTTGCTGGAAAAACAGTGACAAAAAAAGGATATGAACAAACGTTTGACCGTCAAATTGTCGGCATCATCATTCCGCTATTAGACGAACATCGCCTGATGGGCATTTTATATTTGTACGTTCCGCTCGCGTCCATTGAAGATGTGCTCGAGCGCATTCAAATGTTCGTCATGATCGGCGGTAGCCTTTTTTTATTCATTACTGTGTTTGTCGGTCGGAAAATTGCGATGCATTTTACAAAACCGCTGCAACATATGCAACAAGCGGCCTATCGCGTCTCGCAAGGCGATTTTTCCGTCCACGTGAATGTTGAAACGGAAGATGAAATCGGACAATTAGCGAAGGCGTTCAATCAAATGGCACATGCGCTCGCCAAAGAAGATGAACGAAAAAAAGAATTTTTAGCGAACGTTTCTCACGAATTGCGCACGCCGTTAAGCTATGTGAAAGGATATAGTGAAGCGCTATTAGACGGCGTCGTGGAAGATGAAGAACAACAAAAAAAATATATGAAGCTCATTCACCGCGAAGCGAGCCGCATGCAGCGTCTTGTGCGCGATTTGCTCGATTTGGCGCAACTAGAAGGCACATATCCGCTCGTGCGCACGCCGTTTTCAATCGCACAACTCATAGAAGAGACGATTGAAAAATACGAGCCGCTCTTGCAAGAAAAAGACATCCATCTTTCTCTCGATATCGACCATGATTTAGTTGTCGATGGCGATCCAGATCGCATCGAACAAGTGCTGCAAAACTTGCTTGATAATGCGTTGCGCTACACCCCTTCTGGCGGCAACATATCGTTACACACCGTAAACAAACATCCGATGTGCGAGCTCGTTATTTCCGATTCAGGACAAGGGATGTCGAAACAAGACATCGAACGATTAGGCGAACGCTTTTTTCGCACCGACCGCTCCCGCTCGCGCGAACATGGCGGCACAGGGCTTGGCATTGCGATTGTTAAGCAAATTGTAAAACTACACGGGGGATCGATCCGCTTTGAAAGCGAACAAGGAAAAGGAACGACCGTGTACGTGCAATTGCCGTTATATCATGAATCATAGTACAATGTATGTATGATAAGTTAAAGGAGGCAAACAAATGAAAGTGAGTTCCATCCCGATCGATTTAGAGCGGCTATTTGAATCGATGTGCCGCTCATTTGCGGTCATTTTATTTCGCCCAGATACGACGGTATTATGGGCAAACGATGCGTTTCTTCAAGCGATGGGCTACACGGAGCAACAATTGCTCGGTTTATCCCACCGTCAATTTTGCCTTCCTGAATACACAAACAGCTATGCGTATACGGAATTTTGGAATCGCCTGCGCAATAAACAACCGTTTTACGGCACAGTGCAACGCGTCACACGCGACGGCAAACATATATGGCTTGAGGCGCTCTACGCTCCGGTATTAGACGAACAAGGGCAAGTGCAAGCGATCTTTAAACTCGCCACCGATGTCACCGACCGCCACCAGACGTTAAATGAAGAGTTTGCGAGTTTACTTGAAGAAATGAACGCGAGCACGGGCGATATTCAACAAACAGCCCGCTTAATCAACAATCGCGTGAAACAGTTGAGTGAAAAAGCGGAAAAAGTAAGCAAAAGCACAGAGGAAATTCAAGGCGTCATTTCATTCGTGAAAGACATCGCGATGCAATCAAATTTGCTCGGATTAAACGCTGCGATTGAGGCAGCGCGCGCTGGCGAACACGGTCGCGGCTTTGCGATCGTCGCAGAAGAAGTGCGCAAAATGGCGGAAAAAAGCAAACATTCGGCCGAAGACATTTCAGAACAGCTGAATCATATTACAAACTCGGTGTTAGAGATGGTTCATATGCTTCAAGAAGTGGCGGAAAAAATAAACGATAGCGCCGAAGCGATCGACGAACTTCATCAAGTACAGCAACATATGGTGAAAATTACAGACAAACTGACGAAACTCATCTAACTGCCCATTGCGGCAGTTTTTTTATGGCGAAAAAAATTTTTATTTTTTTTAAAAAAGGTCTTGAAAGTCAAAAAAGGTCAAATTATAATAAAGTCAGAAAGGTCAAATATAGTCAAAGTCAAAAGGAGGTTGGTGCCTATGATGTGCCAAGTATGTAAACAAAATGAAGCAAACATCTTTTTACATGTGCAAGTAAACAACGACAAACAACAATTGCACCTTTGCGAGACGTGCTATGCAAAACAAAAACAACAATTAAAAGTGCCAGCAGGATTCCACTTCGATCGTTTCGATCAATTGTTCTCCGACTTTTTCGCACCGCTGACTAACGAAGCCGTTTCCCATGTCCAACAACAAGAACAACAACCGAAACGAAACGGATTGCTTGATCAATTCGGTCGCAACTTAACGCAATTAGCGAAAGCCGGACTCATTGATCCCGTCATCGGACGCGATAAAGAAATTGAACGCGTCATTGAAATTTTAAATCGTCGCAATAAAAACAATCCGGTGTTAATTGGTGAACCGGGCGTTGGTAAAACGGCGATCGTAGAAGGATTAGCGTTGAAAATCGTCGAAGGATCTGTTCCAACAAAATTATTAAACAAAGAAGTGTACGTGCTTGACGTCGCTTCCTTAGTCGCAAACACAGGCATTCGCGGTCAATTTGAAGAGCGAATGAAACAACTCATTGCTGAATTGCAACAACGGAAAAACGTCATTTTATTCATCGATGAAATTCATTTACTTGTCGGTGCCGGATCGGCAGAAGGCTCGATGGATGCAAGCAACATATTAAAACCGACGCTTGCCCGCGGAGAATTGCAAATCATCGGCGCAACGACGTTAAAAGAATATCGTCAAATTGAAAAAGATGCCGCGCTTGAACGCCGCTTCCAACCGGTCGTCGTTCATGAACCGACAATTGAACAAGCAATCAACATTTTAAAAGGCATTCAGCCAAAATATGAACAATTCCATCAAGTAAAATACACAGATGAAGCGATTCACGCATGCGTCACATTGTCGCATCGCTACATTCAAGACCGCTTCCTTCCTGATAAGGCGATTGACTTGTTAGATGAGGCTGGCTCTAAAGTAAGCTTAAAAGCGATGCCGACAAATAAAGAGGCAATCGAACAACGTCTTGAACAAATAAGAAAAGAAAAAGAACAAGCGGCGCAACAAGAAAATTACGAACTCGCAGCCAAATTGCGCACCGAAGAATTGCAGCTTGAAAAACAACTGCAACAAAACGGACAAGCAGAACAACCTATTGTTGATGTCATGCACATTCAACAAATCATTGAAGAAAAAACGGGCATTCCAGTCGGCAAATTACAAGCGGATGAACAAGCAAAAATGAAACATTTAGAAGAAAACTTAGCGAAAAAAGTGATCGGTCAAGAAGAAGCGGTGAAAAAAATCGCTAAAGCGATCCGCAGAAGTCGCGCCGGCTTAAAAGCGAAAAACCGTCCGATCGGTTCGTTCTTATTCGTCGGTCCGACTGGTGTCGGTAAAACAGAATTGTCAAAGACGCTTGCTGAACAATTGTTCGGCTCTAAAGATGCAATGATTCGCTTAGATATGAGCGAATATATGGAAAAACATGCGGTCGCCAAACTGATCGGTGCACCTCCTGGTTACATTGGTCATGAGGAAGCTGGTCAATTGACGGAAAAAGTGCGCCGCAATCCTTACAGCATCATCTTGCTTGATGAAATGGAAAAAGCGCATCCGGACGTGCAACATATGTTTTTACAAATTTTAGAAGACGGTCGTTTAACAGATAGCCAAGGTCGTACCGTCAGCTTTAAAGATACAGTCATCATTATGACATCAAACGCAGGGACGAATGTGGAAGGCGACTTGCTTCAACGTCTCAGCTTATACTTTAAACCGGAATTTTTAAACCGTCTCGATGCGATCATCGAATTTAAACCGCTTGAAAAAGCACATATGTTGCAAATTGTTGACCTGATGCTTTATGAATTGCAACGTACACTTTCGGAACAACACGTCACGATGACTATTAGCGACAAAGCGAAAGAAAAATTAGCCGAACTTGGCTATCATCCGACATTTGGCGCTCGTCCACTCCGCCGCGTCATTCAAGAACATGTCGAAGATCAAATTGCCGACGTGTTGCTCGATGAGGAAAACGTGCGGACAATCCACATTGATGTCAAAGACGACCGCATCGTCGTTGCAGCGAAAAAAGCCTAATCCGCATATGGATTAGGCTAAATGACTTAAAAAATTTTTCATTGACGAAAGAAAAAGATTTTTGTACGATAGTAACGTCAATTGCATACGAAATCTTTCTCGTCAACTAAGATGAGATAGAGGTCGCGGCAAATAATAGTAGTTTCATGGAGACGCAGAGACGTCGCTGAAGTGAGATGAAAGGATTTGTCGCCGAAGTTTATAGCGTGCTCTGGCGCTATAAGCTGGGCCTGTTGCCGAATAGGTGCAGGACTGTCATCGCGCATGCGGTGGAGAGCTATCGATCTTAAGTTTGATGCGGATGTGTCATATATTGTGCACCCGTTGAAAACTTAGGGTGCACTTTTTTTGTTTGAAAAAAGTGCACGACAACAGCGCTCTACCGTACGCACCGTATATTTTATGAACGAAAGGATGACGAACATGAAACAACAAAAACTCGGCTTTTGGGTATTGACCGCGCTCGTTGTCGGCAATATGGTCGGATCTGGTATTTTTATGCTTCCTCGTTCGCTTGCGGAGGCGGCAAGCCCTGCTGGCGTGCTGCTCGGCTGGCTGCTGACGGGGGCTGGGGTGTTAATGATTGCGATCATTTTTGGTAATTTAGCAATTCGAAAACCAGAATTAAACGGCGGACCGCAAATTTATGCGAAAGAGCTGTTTCCGAAAGGTTCAAATGCGTCGATCTTATCCGGTTTTATGTCATCTTGGGGCTATTGGATCGGAAACGTCGCTGGAAACGTCGCCATTATTACGACGTTTGCTAGTTATTTATCAACGTTTTTCCCTATTTTAACGAGCGGACATGTCGTCTTTTCCGCCGGTTCATTTACATTAAAACTCGGCAATTTGCTAACGTTTCTCGTTTGTACGGCGCTTTTATGGATGATGCATACAATTATTTTACAAGGAGCAGAAAACGCTGGAAAATTAAACTTTGTTGCCACCGCAACGAAAGTGCTTGGCTTTTTCTTATTCATCGTCATCGGGCTGTTCGCCTTTGAAAAAAGCTATATCCAACCGTTTGTTGCTCCGCGTTACGATGAAGCAGGTCATACGCTCGGACTTCTTTCACAAATCAACAACGTCGCATTAAGTACGCTCTGGGCGTTTATCGGCATTGAATCAGCGATCGTCTTCGCTTCGCGCGCGCGCAAACAAAGCGATGTGAAACGCGCGACAATTGTCGGTTTATTGATCGCCTTAGCGATTTACATCGGCATTAGCGTACTCGTCATGGGATTATTAAAACAAGAAGCGCTTATGCAGTCAGAAAAGCCGCTCGTCGATGCGATCGGAACAGTGTTAGGACCGATCGGATCGCAGCTGTTAGCTGGGCTCGGTTTAATTAGCTTAATCGGTTCGACGCTCGGCTGGATTTTTTTAAGTGCAGAAGTGCCGTACCAAGCTGCCAAACAAGGATTGTTTATGCGCACCTTTTTACAAGAAAATAAAAAAGGAATGCCGCGCTTTTCTTTAATCGTCTCGAATATGATTGCGCAACTATTCATTTTTTCAACGATTTCAAACTCGATGGCGGCAGCGTTTGATTTTGTCATTTACATTGCGACATTATCGTATCTCGTTCCGTATGTCATCTCTTCCGTCTTCCAATTGAAGCTCGTTTGGACAGGAGAGACGTATCGTACGATGCAAGAACGAATGACAGACGGAACGATCGCCGTGCTTGCGACCATTTATTCCATTTGGCTTGTGAAAGCAGGAACGGCCGATATGAAAACATTTTTGCTCGGCGTCGCCTTGCTGGCAAGCAGCTTGTTGTTTTATCCGCTACTTCTTAAACAACAAAGCGAACATAAAACTAAACAAAAACAATCTGCATAACAAAACCCCCGTCCAATTTTGGCGGGGGACACATTATATCATCTTCTTTATTCTCTATACTTTTTTCTTGCCTCTTCAAATAGTTGATTTAATTTTTCGATTTGTTTATTATTCACTTGTTTACTACTGTTCAAATCACCCTTGTATTCCATGTGATTACTATCTAACGGCACTTTCCCATAATAAACACCTTTGATCGTATACTCATCATGTGTCGTGCTTTTTCTTAAAAATAAAAGATAGCTTTTATTATCTTTCATCAACTGGTACCCTGCCGAACCGTACATTGTATTAGCCTTTTTATCAAACGCTCCGTTCTCCATAACTTTTATGATATTACCCTTATTTAACGTGTATCCCTTTTCATTTTTAAACACTTTTTTGATCTCAACATCACTTATCGTGTAAAAACCCGTCACCATATCGCCATCTTTATCGAAATAACTCTCTCCATTTTTTTTCGTACCTATCAAAATAACTTCACTATCATTCTCCATTTCTTCTAAATAATTGTATTCGTCTATAATTTTCGACTCACTATGAACATATTTTGTATTCACATTGCTTAGTTCAGATTGTGTATTGTTACAGGCAGACAAAAATAAAATGGTAAAAAAAAGAAAAATAATCTTTTTCATCAGGCTACTTCCTTTCCACTAATAGATAGCATTTATTCCATTCCAATCATCACTTTGCGGATACTCGTCATTTAGGAAACCCTTTGAAAGCATAATAGCACGAACATCGTCTTCATGATCCAATCCGAGAGCATGACCGACCTCGTGTGCTGTTGTTTCCCTCGTTTGAACCCAAGACAACTTTTGAAAACCTGGTAAATAGATCCTCAACTGCGACTTATCGTATGTGCAATCCCAACAAGCAGTCACTTGTCCCAACCAGTTCACATGATAGTTAATGCAATCAGCGACAACGGAACCCATATCCTTCGTACTAGCCCACCATTTATAGTTAGCTTGGGAGGCATCGTACGTTCTGGTCGTACCAATAAGTGGGGAGCTATCGAACGCTTCCGAACCATACACTACCCTCGCTTCATAACCAGCATTAATAACCGACGAATCGATCCAATATTTTAGCGAGTTTGGATTCCTATATTTTCCACCAAATAGCTCATAAGCACGAACACTGCTACTAGGAATCAAGTATAACATGATAATAACGAAAAAAGTCAATCTTCTCACATCCGCTTCCTCCTAGAAATCTTTTACTTTTTTAAAGCCTAGTTTATTGTATCATTTTTTTTTTTTTTGCAAATTGTTTTTTTAACCAAAATATATTTCTGTACTTGTCAATAAACATACTCTATTTAATACGGTTATCATTTTCTCCGTCTTTTTCTTATCTTTATGTTATAATATTCATTGAATTTTGTTTTGTTGAGGGAGCGTATATGGGGAGAGAGAAAATGAGACGGTGGTTGTTGTACGTCTCGCTTGTTATTTTGCCATGCCTTGTTGGAAGCGCATGGATTGTGCTTTGGCAAGACGAACAGCAGCAACAACAACTGCTTGAAGAAACGCGAACGTTTGCGAATATACATAAAAATGACCTTGACCGTTTTCTTGCGGAGACGACGGCTCGGCTAGAAACGTTAGCGCTCGTCATGGGCAAACATATCGCGACATTAAAAAAAGAAGAAATAAACGACATATTGCAACAAATGCAAAAACAAGACGTTCGCTTTGAGCGCATTTCGTTCGTTTCTGATATGACAAGTTCAACGATGTACATAGCAAAAATAACGAAACAAACGATGATCGATAGCCATCAGGCGACGACGATCGTCACGCCAATTATCGATGAACAAACAAATCAAACGGCTGGCTTTCTCGTTGCAAAATTGCGCACAGCGTACATGAAACATCGTATGAAAATCATTGATCCAAACGCGTCCTTTCGCTTATACGATGAACACGGAACGCTTCTTCTTGAGACAAACAAACTGCAAGCATCACAACAAAAAGTAAGCGTCCATTTAAATCACGCACCATGGACGATTGAAGCGAACGTGCCGCGCGTAAATATGAAACAAAATATACAAGCTTCCCTTCCTTATATCTTGTCGCTTATTGTGATCATTCATATTATTTGGTTGTTCATTCAATATTCGCTATTAAAACGGCAAACGATCGTCGAACGAATGGAAACGGAAGCGCAAAAGCTGGAGTTGATCGGTACGCTAGCCGCGAGCACCGCGCACGAAATTCGCAACCCGCTTGCTGGCATTAAAGGGTTTATTCAACTATTAAGTGAAAAACATAAAGATAACGAATCACAACTTTATTTTTCGGTCATTCAAAACGAAATTACACGCATTAACGACATCGTCAACGAATTTTTAATTCTCGGCAAACCGACGGTACAAAAGCTTGAAATGTGCGATTTAAACCATATCGTCCAAAGCATTCACCCGATGATTGAGTCGCAAGCACACTTACATAATGTGATTTATTCGTTTCAACGCGCCGATGCCCCCCTTCCGATTTGTTGTTCGAAAGACCATTTAAAACAAGTCGTCTTAAATTTAGCAAAAAATGCGATAGAAGCGATGCCGCATGGTGGCGAGCTGACGATTTCTCTTGAAAAACAAGGAAGCTTCGGCATATTGCGCGTCAAAGATACAGGGTGTGGCATTCCGAAACATGTGAGCCACAAACTATTCCAACCGTTTGTCACATCGAAGCAAACGGGAACAGGACTTGGGCTCGTCGTATGTAAACGCATTATAGACATGCACGGAGGGACGATCGACATTCATAGCATAGAAAAGAAAGGAACGACGATTACCGTTCGTTTTCCGTTAGGAGGGTGATTATGGTTGACATGCTGATCGGAAGCACGCTATCTGCGCTTGCCACAGGGGCTGGCGCGATTCCTATTTTATTTTTGTCGCGCTCGTTAACACATAAATGGCGCGACATGTTGCTCGCTTTTACGGCTGGTGTCATGATGGCGGCATCTATGCTTGGACTCATTCCTGAAGCGCTTTCTTCCGGAACATTTTTTTCCTTAGCCGTTGGATTGTGCGTCGGTGTGCTCGCATTAACGTTTCTTGAAAAAATGGTGCCACACATCGATTTGGCGCATACCGAAAGCGGCATAAAAATTGACCAAAAAGCGTTGCTTGTGCTTGCGGCGATTACGCTTCACAACATTCCAGAAGGGCTGTCTGTCGGCGTGAGCTACGCCTCTGGGGAAGGGGGCGAAATCGGCAACTTAATCGCCTTAGCGATCGGCTTCCAAAACGCGCCCGAAGGATTGCTCGTTGCGCTTTTTTTATTTAATCAACAAATTTCAAAAGGAAAAGCGTTTTTGATGGCAACCGGAACAGGACTGATTGAACTTGTCGCTTCCGTCATCGGCTATTATTTAACGTCCGTCGTCGATGCGCTCGTCCCGTACGGATTGGCGTTTGCCGCTGGCGCGATGTTATTTATTATTTATAAAGAGTTAATTCCTGAAAGCCATGGCGATGGAAACGAACAATCGTCGACGTATGCCTTTATTATCGGATTGTTGCTGATGGTCTTTTTAATTGAAACATTTTAAAGGATGATCCACATGTCGAAATATTATATGCTTCTTTTATTGACAAGCGCATTATGGGGAGGAAACTTTGTCGCAAGCAAATTGCTTGTTGTCCACGCCTCCCCCCTTTCATTAACGTTTATGCGCTGGACGATCGCTGTCCTTTTTTTATTTCCAATCGTGTTAAAAAAAGAACGATCCGTCCGTCTTCAAACGCGCGGCATCGTTCCTTTGATTGCGATGGGGCTTTCGGGTGTCGTGTTGTTTAACGTATTTATGTTTCAAGCACTTCGCTATACGTCAGCGGATCATGTCGGTTTTATTTCGACGCTAAACCCGATGGCGATTGCGCTTGTTGCTTACGTCGTATACCGTGAGAGACTAACGATGCGGCAATGGTTGGCGATGGTCGTCTCCCTTATCGGCGTGCTTTTTTTTATGACGCACGGACAGCTTCATCGCATGTTACACGTCAATATCGGCGATGTATGGATGATCGGAGCGGTCATCATTTGGGGCGTTTATTCTGCCTGTGCAAAGGCGGTGATGACATCGTACTCTCCGCTTGCGGCGACGTTTTGGTCTGGCGTATTTGGCGTTATCGGATTGTTGCCGTTTCTTTCTTCTTTTTCCGTTCATGATGTGAACGTCTCGTTTTTGCTTGCGCTTTTATATACGAGCGTTGGGGCGACGGTGCTCGCGATGTTTCTTTGGAACGTTGGCGTCAAACGAGTTGGTGCGGCGACAGCGGGCATGTTTTTAAATTTTAATCCGCTTTTTACCGCCTTGTTTGCATACATACTTCTTGGGGAAACGTTGACGTTGCCACAATGGATCGGTTCATTCGTGACGATTGTAGGCGTCATATTGTTTACAAAAAAATAGAAGGGGCGTTATTCCCCTTCTTTTTCTTCATATGGATGGGCCACCCAGCCGGACGGGTCGATAAATAGACGAACGGCAACAACTTGGCGATCGTCCATTAATGTAAAGAAATGCGGGTTTCCTTCTGGCACAGAAATGACGTCTCCTGCTTCTAGTTCTACGTCAAAATATCCTGTTTTTTCGTCTCCTTTAATGACGAAAATGCCGTGCCCTGCGACGATTGCACGCACTTCATCTTCCGTGTGCGTATGCACTTGTTCAAATTTTTTTAATAGTTCTTCTAAATTTGGTGTTTGTTCGCAGAGAGCGACAACGTCCCACGCTTGATAGCCTCTTCGCTTCGCTAAATCTTCAATTTCCGATTGAAACGCCGCTAAAATGTCCGCTTTTTCTTCGTCTGTTAATACAAATTTATTTTGAAGATGCGCTGGAAGTTTACTCGCATCCCAACGTTCATATAACACACCTTGTCGATTTAAAAACGCAGCGACGTTTTCCTTTCCTTCAATCACTTCACCTGTGTTTCTCACTTTAATAACTGCCATATGTCTTCCCCCTTATCGTTTTAAAAGTAATAATTTGACGTGATACTGACATAAAAACTCGCATGCTTCTAGCCATTTTTTCGCTTCAAACGCATCTTTTCCCCAAACGGTAATGCCGTGATTGCGAATAAGTACCGCCCCTGTGCTTTCATGCACATGTTTCGCAAATTCCTTCGCCAACGTCGGAATATGTGCGAAATTCGGAATAATCGGAATGCGAAATTGCGCATCTTCTTCCCATAATCCGAACGCTTTAATGATTTCTTGATTTGTAAAAACGACTTCCCCTTCATCGCCATACCATTCAGAAATGACGTTGTTGTCAACAGTATGCACATGCAAAACGCAGCCGGCGTTCGTTTTGTTGTAAATTTCAACGTGAAGAAGCGTCTCCGCCGACGGCTTTACATGCGTCGCTTCCGCCGGTCGTCCGTCCGCATCGACGAGTAAAAAGTCTTCTTTCGTCTCTTTTCGTTTATCTTTGCCGCTTGCGGTCACAAAAAACGTGAGCGGCTCATCGCTCACTTTGAGCGACAAATTGCCGCTTGTCGCCATAAACCAGTCGCGCGCCGCTAGTTCTCGTTTTACTTCCGCTAGCTCTTCCCATTTCTCTTTCATACAATCACCTCGCTTTCTTTTAATGCATCGATGACATCATAAAACGTCGTAAACGGCGTATGCGGCAAACGAAGCTCTTGACATTTTTTCAGCAAAAAGTCGCGGGCGATCACATGATCCGCTAATTTTGCTGCCGCTAAATCGGTAATCGAATCGCCGATGACGATCGTTTTCGCCCCTTTTGGCGCAAGTTTACGAAGAAGCGACGGCTTACAGCAACCGCATTCATTTTGGCAATGTTCATCGCATGCATGCGGCCACGTAATTTGAATCGTAGCACCGCTAAAATCGGCGCCGTTACAATAAATGCGTTCTTTTTCAATGAGCCCGTCAAGCAGCGGGTAGACGAAAAAGTCGATGCCGCCGCTAACGATATAAAGCGGAATTTGTCGCTCGTTCGTAAACGCGACAAACTCAGAAAATCCGTCGCGAATGCGCGCGGTGTCAAGCAAAAATTGCACGATTTGTTCTTTCGATGACGACGGTAAAAGAGAAAACATGCGCCCGACGCCTTGTTGTACGGAGCATCTTTGTGCAAGTATATCGTCTTTGATCGCTTCCCACTCTGGTGGAGCGAACTGTTTCATAATCGCAATAATGTTATCGTTTAACGTAATCGTCCCGTCAAAGTCGCAAAAAATGACTGGCTTCATGACGCGCTCCCCCATAAGTCAAGCGCTTGTCGTAACGGTTCGTTTTCTTTTGCCGCATCATGAAGCGAACGCCCTGAAAGAACCGCCTCTACTGCCGCTCGAAACGCTTGCCCGCCGCCAACCGCTCCAGCTGGATGACCGTGCACCCCGCCGCCTGCGTTAATGACCGAATCGATGCCAAAATCGCGAATTAAAAGCGGCACAAGCCCCGGATGAATGCCAGCCGATGGAACAGGGAACGTGCGGACAAACGGCTCTTCTTTCGTCAGTTCATCAGCAATCGCAAGCGTCTGTTGTTTTTCAAGCGCTACGCTTCCGTACGGAGACGGGAAAAGTGAAAAGTCCGCCCCAGCCATACGCAACAGTTTGCCAAGAAGAAGCGCATAGCTCACTCCATACACGTGCGAGGAAGCGATCGCGCCGCTAAATGACGGATGCGCCATAATCGGCAAACGAATGTCATCGTCTTCGCGAAGCGCTTGCAGCACGTCAAGTCCGTATGTAAACACGTTAAACAACAGCACGTCCGCGCCAAGTTCTGCCGCGCGCTTTGCCTTTTCTTTTAACTGAAACGTTTTTCCTGTCAAATTCACCGCATATAACGTCCGATGCCCTGTTTGTTCGTACACGTCCTGTAACGCTTCTTTTCCTGCGACGATGCGTTTTTCAAACGGCGTCAAGTCGTTTTCAAACAAAATTTCATCGTCTTTCACGAGATCGACGCCGCCGAGCGCTTGCAGTTTTAATTGCTCGGTCACATATCGCAAATCGCGACCGATGACCGCTTTAAAAATGCTCATCACAAGCGGACGGTCAAAGACGCCAAGCTTTTCGCGAATGCCATCAATGCCAAAGCGCGGACCCGGAAATGCCCGTTTTAATTCATTAGAAAACGTCAGGTCAACGAGTTTAATCGTTCCATCAAGCGACAATTTGCCGAACGTCGTCGTCAAAATCGCTGGAAAATCGGCGCTAAAATTGACGCTCGGATACGAAATGCGCACGAGCGCACGCTTCAAGCGCTTTCCGAAATATGTATTAACGCGCTCATCTTCCTCAAGCTGTTCAATTGACTCAACAACACCTTTATGTTTTTTTAACTGCTCTTGTTCAAGCTGCGGCAAATCGGTCCACGACCCGATGGTGAGCCCAAGTGCAATCCCTTCCGCTTTTTTCGCCAAATCTTTGTCATCATGAATCAAATATGTTGCGGTAATCATACTCCCACTCCTTTACAAATAAAAAACCTCTTCATAAGAAGAGGCACGATCGTTCGTCTCTTCTTATCTCTCAGCGTACTGCTGCGAGAATTAGCACCGTGCTTAACGTCTGTTAAGTCGGTTGCCGGGCTTCATCGGGCTCGTCCCTCCGCCTACTCTTGATAAGAATTCGCAATGTATATCATTTTTTGAACAGTTCGTTTTTTTGCATAAATTTAATTCGAATTATGACAGTACATCATGTGTTTGTCAACGACTTTTTTAAAAAAGTTGCAACCGTCCGATTCGTTCCGCTGCTTCTTTTAGCCGTTCTTCACTCGTCAATAACCCTGTGCGCACATAGCCTTCCCCATGTTCTCCAAAACCGATGCCCGGTGCAACGGCGACATGCGCTTGATTAAGCAAAAAGTCAGCAAACGTCTCAGACGTATATCCTTTTGGCACCGGAAGCCAAGCAAAAAAAGATCCTGCTGGTGCTTGCACGTTCCAGCCGATGTCTTTTAACGCGCGAATAAACGTATTCCGTCTTGCTTCATACGTGGCGACAAGCTCAGCGACGCATTGTTGCGACTGTAAAAGCGCGACCGCCGCCGCTTCTTGAATGGCGCCAAACATGCTCACATACAAATGATCTTGCAAAACGTTGATCGCTTCAATCATACTTTCGTTACCAACGGCAAAGCCGATGCGCCATCCTGCCATATTGTACGTTTTTGAAAACGTATAAATTTCAATGCCGACATCTTTCGCCCCTTCTGTTTGCAAAAAGCTGACCGGCTTTTTCCCGTCAAAACCGATCGCCCCGTACGCAAAATCGTGCACGACGGCAATGTCGTATGTTTGTGCAAACGAAACCGTTTCTTTAAAAAACGATTCCGTCGCTGTCGCGCCTGTCGGGTTGTTCGGATAGTTTAAAAACATGAGTTTTGCTTGGCGAACAACGTCTTCGTTTAGTTCCTCATAATCGGGCAAAAAGTCGTTTTCCGCCCGCAGCGGCATCATTTCCATGCGCGCCCGCGCGAGCACAACGCCCGACCAATAGTCCGGATAACCGGGATCGGGAACGAGCACGACATCGCCGGGGTTTAATAAACAAAGCGGCATTTCAACGAGCCCGGCTTTGCCGCCAAATAAAATGGCGACTTCTTTTTCAGGGTCAATCGTTACCCCATACTCCCGTTTGTAAAACGTCGCTACAGCTTCTTTCAAAAACGAATATCCGCGAAACGGTGAATATTTATGATACGCTCGCTTTGCCACCGCCTGTTGCATCGCGTTTACAATATGAGCTGGGGTCGGCTGATCGGGATTTCCTTGCCCAAGATTAATGACGTCATGCCCTTCAGCAATGACCGCATTCACTTTTTGAACGAGCGAAGCAAAAAATTGCTTCGGTAGTTGCTGTAACAAGTTCGATTGCGGAAATGTTTTCATTTTTCGCACACCTACTTCACAAAAAGGTTGAAATTCTAGTCATGTATCATATATCGTAAAAATCAAAATGTAAAGAAAATTTTTCGAGGTGAATGAAATGAACATTGCTTGCATACAAATGGACATTGCGTTTGGAGCGCCTGAAAAAAATAAACAAACGGTCGTGCGCTACATGGAACAAATGGCGCGCGACGTCGACGTCGTCGTTTTGCCAGAACTATGGACGACAGGCTACGATTTAACGAGACTTGGCGACATCGCCGACGAAAACGGCGAAGATACAAAAACGTTTCTTTCCTCGCTTGCGCGCACGTACGATGTGCATATTGTCGGCGGATCGGTAGCAAAAAAAACGGGCAAACAAATGACGAATACGATGTATGTCGTCGACCGAAACGGTCATGTCGTCAGCGAATATAGTAAACTTCATTTGTTCAAATTGATGGATGAACATATGTATTTGCAAGCTGGTGAGACGTTAGGTGTATTCGAGCTTGCTCACACGACGTGCGCAGGCGTCATTTGTTATGACATTCGTTTTCCAGAATGGATTCGCACGCATGCGCTTCACGGCGCCGAAGTGCTATTTGTCGTCGCCGAATGGCCGCTCGCTCGCCTGCATCATTGGCGTACGTTGTTAATGGCGCGCGCGATTGAAAATCAATGTTACGTCGTCGCTTGCAACCGAGCAGGAAAAGATCCGAACAACGAATTTGCCGGCCACTCGATGATCGTCGATCCGTGGGGAAACGTGCTCGCTGAAGGGGACGAACAAGAAGCGGTCATTGCGGCGAATATTGATATAAACGACGTGCAACATGTGCGCGAGCGCATCCCGATTTTTGCTGATCGTCGCCCGGACGTGTATAAAATTTTTGAAAAAAATGATTGACAAACGAGCATGAAGCGATGTATGATTCGAATCAAGCGAATTCACGAAACTTTTTCACTGTTAAAAACATTCAAATAACGATAAACACTCTTATCAAGAGCAGGTGGAGGGACGAGCCCGATGAAGCCCGGCAACCGGCGGTAACGCACGGTGCTAATTCTTGCAGCAGTAAGCTGAGAGATAAGAGGTGCGAAGCAAACTTCAAACCTCTTTCGTTCAGCGAAAGAGGTTTTTTATTTATGCTAAGGGAGGAATTACTATGTACGAACCGTTAACAGAACAAAAAGCGATCGCCCTTGCTGTTCGGTTAGGGCTTTTTGGAAAAGAGGCGCTTCTTTCATGCCAAGAAATTGGCGATGGCAACTTAAATCTCGTGTTTCGTATCGTCGACGAGCGCACAAACGACAGCATGATTATCAAACAAGCGTTACCGTATGCGAAAGTCGTCGGCGAAAGCTGGCCGCTCACGTTAAAACGGGCGACGATCGAAAGCCAAGCGTTACGCACATTCGCAAGCTACGTCCCTCAGTATGTACCGAAAGTGTATTATTCCGATGAGACTTTAGCGATTACGGTGATGGAAGATTTATCGCATTTACAAATCGCACGCCGCGGGCTGATCGAAGGAAAAACGTTTCCAAAACTTTCGGAACATATCGGCGAATTTATCGCGAAAACAGCGTTTTACACATCGGATTTTGGCATGAACCAACAACAAAAAAAGAAGCTCGCCCAACAATTTACAAACCCTGAACTTTGTAAAATTACAGAAGATCTCGTATTGACCGACCCGTTTTTTGACCACGACACAAACAGCTTTGAAGCGGAACTTCGCGCGGATGTCGAGCAGCTTTGGCAAGATGATGAGCTCAAGCGCGAAGCAGCGAAATTAAAGCGTCTCTTTTTAACAAAAGCAGACGTGTTGCTTCATGGCGACTTACATACCGGAAGCATTTTTGCAAGCGACGATGATACGAAAGTAATCGATCCAGAATTTGCATTTTACGGTCCAATCGGCTTTGATCTCGGGCAATTTTTCGCCAATTTGCTGTTAAACGCCCTCGCTCGCCATGAAAGCGAACGCGCTCCGCTTTTTGCGCATATTGAAAAAACGTGGGACGTGTTTGTCCGCACATTTACGGAATGTTGGCGTGAAAGCAATGAACCGTACGCGACCGTTTCTGGCGTGTTTCATGACGTGCTTCTCGATGCCCTCACAGAAGCGATTGGATTTGCTGGCTGTGAAGTCATTCGCCGAACAATCGGTTTAGCGCATGTCGCAGACGTTGACGAATTGCCGCTTGAACGCCGACTTGATGTGAAACGTCATGCGCTTCGCCTCGGACGTGCGCTGATCGTACAGCGCGAACAATTGCCAATTCATGCGATCAAACAACTTGTGCAACAAACGGTACATGTGAACAGCTAGGAGGAAGACAATGAAATCGGTACAATGGCACGATACACATATCACGATTTTAAACCAACAAGCGTTGCCTCATAAGACTGAATATTTAGAATTAAAAAATATCAAAGACGTATGGGATGCGATCGTGACGTTAAAAGTGCGCGGGGCGCCGGCCATCGGCATGACGGCCGCCTACGGCTTAGCGCTTGCGGCAAAATCGTATGAGACGGACGACTTAGCTCAATTTTATGCCGAGTTAAAGCGCGACCGCGACTATTTAGCTAGCTCGCGTCCGACCGCTGTCAACTTATTTTGGGCGCTTGATCGGCTTATGAAAAGCGTTGCACAAGCCAAATCCGTCAACGAGGCGAAAACGACGCTCATTCATGAAGCGATTTGCATTCAAGTAGAAGATGAAGACGTATGCCGCCGCATCGGCGAACATGCCCTTTCTTTGTTTCAAGACGGCGATCGCATCATGACGATTTGCAATGCCGGGGCGATTGCTACCGCCCGCTACGGAACGGCGCTCGCCCCCTTCCATTTAGCGAAAGAAAAAGGAATGACGCTTCATGCGTACGCTTGTGAAACACGGCCAGTTTTGCAAGGGGCACGGCTTACCGCTTGGGAGCTTTCGCAAGCTGGCGTCGATGTGACGCTTATTACCGACAACATGGCGGCGCAAACGATGAAAGCAAAACGTATCTCTGCCGTCATTGTCGGGGCAGACCGCATTGCCGCCAACGGCGATACAGCAAACAAAATCGGCACGCTCGGCTTAGCGATTTTAGCGAACGCGTTCAACATTCCGTTTTACGTCGCCGCTCCGCTATCGACGATCGACTTACAAACGGAAACAGGGGACGACATTCCGATTGAAGAACGCGCCAAAGAAGAAGTGACGCATATCGGCGGTGTGCGCATCGCCCCGGATGTGAACGTGTACAATCCTGCCTTTGACGTCACACCGCATGAACTCATTACCGGCATTATTACCGAAAAAGGCATCATCTTTGGCGATTACGCAACAAAACTACCGACATTATTTGAGGAGGTATTCGCATGAGAAATTTATGGCTTGCCTTCGTGCTTCTTTTGGCGCTATTAGCCGGATGCACGAACGAACAAGATGCCGTTTCTAAACCGGCACAACAACCGAAAGAAGAAACGAAACAAACGAATGAAACAACAGGAGCGGACATTCCAGAAGCGCTACAAAAGCCGATTAAAATTGCTGCCATTATGCAAATGTCGATCGGCACGTTTTCATCGCAATATATCGCCGGCGTAAAAGAACAAGTCGCAAAATTTGGCGGCGACGTGCAAATTTATAACGCGGATAACGATTTAACGAAGATGGCGTCGTACGTCGAAACGGCGATCAATCAAAACGTCGATGCGATTTTATTAGACCATGGACGGGCGGATGCGCTAAAAGCCCCTGTGGAAAAAGCATTGGCTAAAGGCATTCACGTCGTCGCGTTCGATAACGATTTAAACATTCCGGGTGTGACCGTCATTGACCAAGACGATTACAGCTTAGCGTGGAAAACGTTAAAAACGTTAGCGGAAGATTTAAACGGTGAAGGAGAAATTGTCACGATTTGGGTCGGCGGCTTTACGCCGATGGAACGGCGCCACGTCATTTACGAAGCGTTTCAAAAACGATATCCGAACATAAAAGAAGTCGCGAAATTCGGCACCGCAAGCGCCAATACAGCGTTAGATACACAAACACAAATGGAAGCGATTTTGAAAAAATATCCGAACAAAGGCGACATCGATGCGGTGTTTGCGACGTGGGATGAGTTTGCGAAAGGAGCGACGCGTGCGATTCAACAAGCAGGTCGAACAGAAATTAAAGTGTACGGCATTGACTTAAGCGATGAAGATTTACAAATGATTCAACAACCGAATAGCCCATGGGTCGCAACGACAGCAACCGACCCAGCGGAAGTCGGACGCGTGCAAGTGCGCTTTGCGTATCAAAAAATTGCAGGCGAAAAAACGCCAAACATTTACTCGCTTGAGCCGCATTTAGTGAAACGTTCCGATTTGCCGGATAAACAAGTGTCGATGGGCGAACTGCACAACTACATTTCGGGCTGGGGACAATCAAATGTCGCTGTCTCGCCATGGATGAAAACGCTCGAACAACAGGTGAAAAAACAATGAGCGGACTTTCCATGAAACAAATCGTCCATTCGTTTGGCGATGTCACCGTATTAAACGGCGTGAACTTCCATGTCCAACCGGGCGAAGTTCACGCCCTTTTAGGTATGAACGGCGCGGGAAAAAGCACGTTAATGAACATTTTAGCTGGCCACCTTCAACCGACCGGAGGAACGATTGACATAGACGGACGGTCGTATACGTTTTCTTCCCCAAGAGATGCGAAGCGAGCGGGCATCGGACATGTCGTGCAAGAAGTGGACGCAGCGTTATTCCCTGCCCTATCCGTATATGAAAATGTGCTTGCTGAACAAATCGTTGAACAACCGAACATGTTGTTTTCAAAAGCGAAAAAGCGGACGTTTGTGTTGCAGCTTCTTGCGCGCGTCGGCCTAAAACACTTGTCGCCTGATGCATCCGTCCAAACGTGCTCGCTCCATGAAAAACAGCTTATTTTACTCGCCCGCGTCCTTTCTTCTTCCGCGCGCTACATTATTTTAGACGAACCGACCGCTTCGTTAAGCGAAGAAGAAACGAAACGGCTGTTTACGATGATTGAACAATTGAAAGCGCAAGGCGTGTCGTTTATTTACATTTCGCATAAATTGCACGAAGTAAAACGAATTTGCGACCGGATGACAATTTTGCGCGACGGTCACGTCGTGTATGAAGGTGATGGATCGCTACCGACGGAGGAGATCGTGCGTCATATGGTCGGGCGGCAACCGGAGACGCGCAACATGTTTGCACGGGAAAAAAGTGAAGAAACGATTTTTGAAGTGAAACAACTATACATTCCAAAAACGAAAACGACGGTCGACCTTACTGTACGACGCGGGGAAATTGTCGGCATTGCCGGCATCGTTGGGGCAGGAAAAACAGAATTAGCAGAAAGCATCATCGCCCATGTGAAAACGACAGGGGAACGCATCGTGCACGGGAAAAAACAAACGTGGACATCGCCAAAAGATGCGATCGAAGCAGGTGTTTGTCTCATTCCAGAGGAGCGCCGAAAACAAGGATTATTTATGAACGAAACAGTAGAAAAAAATTTGACGGTGCGCCTATTGTCGAACATTTCGAAATGGCAATGGATTCATAAACGACGCGAGCGCACGATCGCGACATCGCTCATTTCGTCGCTGCATATTCGTCCATCCTCGCCGACCGCACGAGCGAAAAACTTAAGCGGTGGCAATCAACAAAAGGTCGTTATCGGCAAATGGCTGCAAACGAATAGCGACGTATTTCTTTTTGACGAGCCGACAAAAGGCATTGACGTGCATGCGAAAGAAGAAGTATTTTCGATCATTCGCTCGCTTGCTGAAGAAGGAAAAGCGATCATTTATTTCACGAGCGAGTTTCAAGAGCTGCTCCGCATTGCACATACGATTTACGTCATGGTCGACGGTCGTTTCATCAAAAAAATAGACGCGCAAGAAGCGACATACGAACAGCTCGTCCATGATACAACGGGAGGTGGAGTCGAATGAAGTTTTTATACAAATACGGAACGATGCTCGCCATCGTTGTCGTCATTAGCTTTTTCAGCATCACGCTCGACTCTTTTTTCACGTATGCAAACTTTAGCGACATTTTACGATCCATTTCAATCGTCACGCTCGTTGCGATTGGCATAACGTTTTCATTAATTGTCGATGGATTTGATTTATCAGTCGGCTCAACCGTTAGTTTAGCAACGATCGCAAGTGCTTCCGCGCTCGTTTTACATCGCCAAGAGCTTTTCGTGGCGCTCATCGTTCCGCTTCTTCTCGGCGTGCTCGTCGGACTGCTAAACGCCTTTCTCATCATTCGCCTTCGCTTGCCTGATTTATTGGCGACGTTAGCGGTCATGTATATCATTAATGGCGTGCAATTGACGTATACGAAAGGATTTTCGATTTACAACGATATGCCGCTTCCAGAAGGCGGAACGGCTCCGGGAAAATTTATTCCATCGTTTTTATTTATCGGGCAAGGAGAGCTGTTTGGCATCCCGTTTTCTGTGTTGCTTATGCTTTTTGTCGTCGTTTGTGCTCATCTGTTTTTGACGTATACGAAATTCGGTCGCTTGTTTTATATGACGGGCGAAAATCGCGAAGCAGCAAGGCTCACCGGCATTCCCGTCGATCGTTACCGCACGATTGCGTATATGATTAGCGGGCTGTTCGCTGCTTTAGGCGGCATTGTTCTTGCTTCGCGCATCGGCACCGGACAAGTATCGGCAGGTGCTTCGTTATTAATGGATGGTGTCGCTGCTGCCTTTATCGGCTTTTCCGTCTTTGGCGCAGGCAAACCGAACGTCATCGGCACGCTGCTTGGTTCGATTTTAATCGGGGTGTTGTTAAACGGGCTGACGATGATGAACGTTCCGTACTACGCCCAAGATATAATAAAAGGAACGATTTTAATTTTCGCACTTGCGTTGTCCCATATCGTGAAAAAATAAACCCACCTTACACAAGGTGGGTTTCAAACGTCCGTTCTTTTTTCACTTTTTCGATCAGTTCATCAATGAGACGAATGACTTCGGTCGATGCTTGTTCGAGTTCAATGAGTTGCGCTTCTGCACCTTTTATATCGCCTTTTGCATACGCTTCCGCTGCTTTTTTCGCCGCGACGTGCACTCGTTCATGAGGGGCATCAAGCTTTTCATACGCTGGCGTGCCTGCTAGCTGTTTTTTCGTTTGTTCATCAAAGTACCATTTTCCTAATCGGCATTGATGGTGGGAAGCGACATCTTCTGGGCGAACGGTCTCGTAGCCGACAATCATATTATAAATGCGCCATTTCCATAATAAATGATCCGTTTTTGCCAAATGGAGAAGCGCTTTAGCGGATAGTTTCACGCTATTTTCATTCACCATACTTAAACGGAAACGGTCAATCGCTTTGCTTAGCGCATGCACCGTCTTTCCTGTTTTTTCGCCGAGTTCGCGCACGTATTCCGTTAATGAAGCGATCGATGACATGCGAGTAGCAATCTCATCGACAGCTGCGGCTTGCTGTTCGGCAACAGCTGCGTTCGTATTTGTGCTATCTTGAATGTCTCCCATCGCATGGACAATGTCTTGCAAGAGCGGCATTGCTTCTTGCGCTTGGGTGACCGCTTGGCGAATCGTCGCTGACGTTGAATGAATAGCAGATGACACTTCTGATGAAATCGTCCGCAACTCTCCGACGTTTCGTTGCACTTCTCCGAGCGATTGTACCGTATGATCAGCAAGCTTCCGAATTTCTTCTGCCACAACGGAAAACCCTTTTCCGTATTCCCCGGCACGCGCCGCTTCAATCGAGGCGTTTAACGCCAACAAATTCGTTTGATCCGCAATCCCATTCACGAGTTGCATCACTTTTTCAATCGCGCTTAAATGTTGTTGTAAATGTTCGAAGCGGTCAACCATATGGGTAAACTGCTCAGACGTTTCCATAATTTCTTCAAACGCTTCGTTCATCATATGTTGTCCTTTTTCTGCCCGCTCCACCGACGTCGTCGTTTTTTCTGCGATGACGGTCGCCGCATGTGCGACTTCTGATACGGCTGTCGTCATTTCTTCCGTCGCCGCCGTCACCATTTGCACGTCGCTATTTTGCTGATCGAGCGCTTGAAGCAAATCTTTAATAAACATAATTTCTGCATTTTGTTCCATCAGCTCAGCTGTGCCGCTTGCGATTTGCTCCATCATCGTTTCCGTATACACTTCCACAAGTAGCTGCTGCTCGATATTCATCGCCCGTTGTAACGCTTCCATCAGCGCTAAACAACGTTTTGGCGCTAGCGCCACTTTCGCTAAAAGCGTCGTTAAAACGAAGAAATTAAGCTGATTAAAGGCGACGATAATTTTGCCGACGTTCACTTTTTCTTTGCGCAACAGATGGAAAAAGCGGAGCGATTCATCGACGTACGCCCGATTGCGCTCCATTGTAAAAAAGGCGTTCACATACGCCTCAACGCGCGCTTCCGTCACCGTTTTCGCCGCTTCCGGCTGCACGTGTTGCAATCCTTCATATAAAAGACGAATCATTTCTTGCTTGTGCGGAGCGATGAGTTCATCAATTTGTTTTAACTTTGCGAAATCTTCTGTCGTAAAATGGTTATACGATAACGTATCGACAAATCGTCCGTGAAACGAATAGTCCGTTCCTTTCTCGAGCAGTTCGCTTACTGCCGGACGAAGACGTTTAAATAACATCATATCCACCTCTTTAGCTGTCTTGACATATAAGTCTATTGTACTACATATCGTTCGTCGTTGGTAGAGTAATATAAAACGTCGTGCCGACACCTACTTCGCTTTCAATGTCGATGCGTCCGCGATGCTCTTCAATAATTTTATAGCTTACCATTAATCCGAGCCCTGTCCCCCGCTCTTTCGTCGTATAAAACGGCTCGCCTAGTTTTTTTATTTTTTCTTTCGGAATGCCGCATCCTTGATCGCGAACGGCAATGCGCACCCCTTCGTCGACATGCTGAACGGACACAGTAATCGTCCCACCTTTTGGCATCACTTCGATCGCATTTTTTAATATGTTAATAAACACTTGTTTTAATTGTTTCGGGTCGCAATAAATGAGTGGAACGTGTTCGTACGCCGCTTCAATTTGAATGTTATGCATCGTCGCTTGCACGCTTAACAAGTCAACCGTCTCTTGCATCACTTTCGCGACATCTTTTTTTTCGTAATGAATGGCTTGCGGTTTCGCGAGCACGAGAAACTCGGTAATGATGGATTCGATTCGTTTTAATTCCGACGTAATGACATCGAAGTACATATGATACGTTTCGCTCTCATGACCAATGCTTCCTTGCAACAGTTGGATAAACCCTTTTAACGCCGTCATCGGATTGCGAATTTCATGGGCGATTCCTGCGGCAAGCTGCCCGACAACGTTTAACGTATCCGACTTGCGCAGACGTTCTTCCATTTCTTTTTTCTCCGTGATGTCGCGCACCATCATAAGCCCAACATGTTCAATGACGTTCGGTTTAAACGACAGTTCAACAATTTTTCGATTCCCTTCTCCGTCCACCATGACAAACTCTTCTTCTTCCTTCGCTTCGTTCAACCATGTTTGAAAACGTTTTAAATGATTCGCCCCGATAAAAGCGTGCACGCTTTTTCCGATGAACTGTTCTTTTTTCAAAGCGAAAATGCGGCACGCCACCGGATTTGCATCAAAAATGCGCTGCTCATTGTCAATCAACATGATTCCGTCCATTGCATGATTAAATATGCTGCGAAATTTTTGTTCTTGTTCGCGCAGCTCCTTCTCCATTCTTTTCCGTTCGCTCACGTTGCGAAAAATCGTTAAATGGTAGCCGTTAATCGCCCCTTTTTTCGATGTAAATTCAAGCTGTTTTCGCTCTCCGTTTGGCATATGAAATGTTAATTCGTCACGAATTTGTCCGTCGCGGAAAAATTGCCGTAGCACGCGGCGCGCTTTTTTGCTTTTTGCATCGATAAATTGCAAGACGTTCGCATGGACGAGATCGTGAAGCGGCAATTCAAACGTTCGGCTTGCCGCAGGGTTGGCGCGCAAAATGTTGCCAAAATCATCGCAAATAATAATCGCTTCATGAGCTTGTTCAAAAATGGCGCGAAATCGTTCTTCGCTTCGCTGTAAGTTCATTTCCATGTTTCGTTTTTCGGTGACGTTGCGCATAATCGCCATAAAAAAGCCGCTATGTACGTTCGTCGTGAGCGTGATTTCAAACAACTTTTGCATGCCGTCTGCTAAAATAAACGGCAGTTCGCTCGATACTGTCCCTGTGCGCTTTAACGTCAGCAACAGTTGGTCGAACAAATGATGATATTCGATCGGGATAAATGTTTGAATGGAAAGCTTGCACAACTCCTCCTTGTTTACGTTGACGCTCGCGCAAAAGGAAGGATTCGCATCAATAAATCGGCCTTGTACATCAAAAATGACGATGCCGTCGCCTGCGCGGTTAAACAAATCTTTAAATAACGTTTCGTTAATCGACCGTTCACGCTCAAGCACTTTTTTCGAGGAAATGTCGCGGATGATGTATAAATCAAATGATGGGTGGCGGCGCATAAACAATTGCACATGCTTCGTTTCGCCATCAGCTAAACGGATGACTAGCTCGTCGTCATATGACCCGAACTTGTGGAGCATTTGTTTTTGGAATTGGAAAATATGTTCAGGAACAAGATGCAAATAGTCTTGAAAATGTTTTTGTCGCAGTTTTTCTTTTGACGCACGAAACAGACGGCACGCCGCTTCATTCATGTCAATGAACGCCCCGTCTTTATTCACTAACACAATCGCATCTGTCGCTTGTTCGAAAATAAAACGATATTGACCTATTTTCTCTTCCATCGCTTCTTTTTCTTGTTTGACAAGCTCGATGGATGAAGACTGTTCAATCATATTTCCTTTCAAACGCTTTCCCTCCCCAACTAACTCCCTCTCTACTATATCGTTACGATTATATTCGCTACATTTTTTGTTATTCCTTCTTAACTTTCTGAAAATTTTACTAATCTGATCGGAATAAAAAAGAGCAGCTTTTTTGCTGCTCTATCGGTCGGTGATGACGATATATGTCGCTTTCACCGGTCCGTGCACGCCGACGACTAAATTCATTTCAATATCTGCGGAGTTGCTTGGACCTGTAATGAAATTGATGCATGACGGAACATGTTTTTGTTCGCGAATGATGCGCGCCGCTTGTGTCATGCGCGGAACGATCGTGCTTTTTGGAATAATCGCCACGTACGTTTTCGGTAAAAAGCTAATCGTCCGCCCTTGATCGCGATTGTTTAATAGCACAACCGTTCCTGATTCAGCCAATGTGATATCGCTAAATGTCATGCCGATGTTTGCTTTTTCCGCCGCCTCAATGTTTGCTCGTCCGAGCGATACGTCCCATACGTGCACATCTTCTCTTTTTAAAAACGAACATAAACCGACTTGTTCATATCGCTCATCGTTTGCGACAACGATCGGCCCACCGCCATGTGCGTCAATGACTTGTTCGATCGTGTGATAAAGCCCATCTGTTGTCGTTTCAACGAGCGTCGTATGAATGCGGGTACATTGTTGTTTTAGCGCCTCTAACAACTCATCTTGGCTATACCCTTGAAATACGGTATGTTGCGGGGCATGTTTCCAGACGGGACGTTCCACAGACATACGCACATCGCGCCCGAGCCGCGACGCAATGCGCTGTAAAAAAGCTTCCATCACTCATTCCCCCTTTGCTTCAACCAATCGCGGAACCGCTCTTTTTCTGGCGCTGGAAACTCGCGAATGTCCGTCCATGCTTTTAACGGTCCCGGCCCTTTCGAAATGCGGTCGTTGACGGTAAACGGATTCATCGCGCTCGGCGCCACTTTTGAACCGATTTTATATAAGAGCGACGATGCCGCACCTAATCCGAACGCTTTCATCGCTAGCTTTTCGGAAATAGGCGCTTTTCCTTCGCGCTCGACGATCGTTTGGCGATGTTTTAATAGCAGCTCATGAAGCGGAATTTTAACCGGGCACGCTTCCGTACATGCCGCACATAACGTCGAGGCATACGGCAACTCTTTATAGTCGTCATATCCACCGAGCAATGGCGACAACACCGCTCCGATCGGTCCCGAATAAATCGAGCCGTACGAATGTCCGCCGATATGGCGATATACCGGACAGACGTTGACGCAAGCGGCGCAGCGAATGCATTGTAGCACCGGCTGAAATTCCGTTCCTAAAATATCGGAACGCCCATTATCGACAATGACGAGATGAAATTCTTCCGGACCGTCCACTTCCCCTTCATCGCGCGGACCAGTTAACACCGTAATGTAGCTCGTCAATTTTTGCCCGACGGCGCTTCTTGTCAGCAAGCTAACGAGCACTTCCATTTCTTCAAACGTTGGGACGATGCGCTCCATTCCCATGACCGTAATTTGCGTTTTTGGTAAAGCAGTCACTAAGTCGGCGTTTCCTTCGTTCGTCACGAGCGTAATCGAACCGGACTCGGCAATCGCAAAATTGCATCCGGTAATGCCGACATCGGCCGTCATATATTCATGGCGAAGCATATGGCGCGCATGAAGCGCGAGCTCTTCCGGCTTTTCCGTTTTTGTGTACGCTAACTTTTCCTTAAATACGTCGCGAATTTGTTCTTTATTTTTATGAAGCGCTGGCGCAACGATATGGGAAGGTGGATCGTGGTCGTCGACTTGCAAAATGTATTCGCCAAGGTCTGTTTCAATCACCTCACAGCCAAGCTTTTCGAGCGCAGCGTTCATATGAATTTCTTCCGTCACCATTGACTTTGATTTCACAATTTTTTTTGCTTGTTTATTTTTGACGACGCGGCAAATGTAGTCGTTCGCTTCTTCTGCCGTTTGCGCAAAAAACACGTGGCCGCCGCGCTTTTTCACATTTTCGCTCAGCTGCATTAAATAGTAATCTAAGTTTTCGAGCGTATGTTGGCGAATTTCTTCCCCGAGCGCTCGCCATTGTTCCCAATTGCCAAGTTCATCCGCTGCTTCCAACCGCCGCGTGCGCAGCCGCTCTTGCGCTCCTGCCACCGCTCCGCGCATAAACGTATTATGAATCCCTTTCTCGACGCGTTCGTGAAACTCTCCCATGTTAATTTTCAATGCCATATAAGTCCCCCCTATCGACAGTTAAGCACTTCGGCAATATGCATGACGCGAATCGGCTTCCCTTTTCGTTCAATGCGCCCGCCGATGTTCATTAAACAGCCGCAATCGGCGCCAATTAAGTAGTCCGCTTCGACTCGTTCAATGCATTGAATTTTTTCATCGACCATTTGTTCTGAAATCGGCCCCATTTTTACGGAAAACGTGCCGCCAAATCCACAGCAATTGTGCGCGTTTGGCAAAGGGACAACTTCCAGCCCTTTCACGTGTTGTAATAACGTAAGCGGCGCGTCTTTCACGCCGAGCAGGCGCGTCATATGACATGATGTGTGATACGTCGCCTTCCCTTCTAACCGCGCGCCAACATCTTCCACTTTTAGCACATCAACGATAAATTGCGTCAGTTCGTACGTTTTATCGGCGAGGCGCTGCGCGCGTTCTTCCCATTCCCCATCACCTTTAAAAATGTGCGGATATTCTTTAAACATCGTCGCACACGAGCCGGATGGGGTGACGATATATTCCGCATGTTCAAACGTACGAATCATATGTTTCATCGCTTCCTTCGCTTCTTTTACATATCCGCTATTGTACGCGGGCTGTCCACAGCACGTTTGCGCTTCTGGAAAATGAATGGTGCATCCAAGCCGCTCTAACAGCTCGACCGTCGCTTTTCCGACATTGACGTGAAATAAATCGACTAAACACGTAACGAATAATGTGACGTTCATCCCAAATCCCCTCTCCAAGAAAACGTTTTCTTTTCCTTCACTTTACATGCAATTGCCAAATTAGTCAACCGGTCATCTGATGAGTACATTCGGAGGAATTCCCTCCGTTACGAACGTATGTAGTCAGAAAGCACTTTTTCCACATGTCCTAAATGGTCTTTCATTCGCTCTTGTGCAAGTTCGATGTTTTGTTCGCGAATCGCTTCAAAAATGGCGATATGGTCTTCAAGCAGCTGCTCCGTCGTCGCTTGTTTCGCAAACAGCCAAATGCGGCGCGTTTCACGCATCGTTTCCATCATCATGCCTGACACGTTGTTCATTAAGCTGACTAATAGCGGATTTTTCGTCGCCGCCGCAATCGCCATATGAAATAAAAAGTCGGCCTGTTCCCCAAGCTCTTCGTCGCCGATCGCCTCACGCATTTGCGTAAGGGCGCTTTGCATCGCACGCAAATCTTCTTCCGTCCGTTTTCGCGCCGCCACTCCAGCCGCGCCGACTTCAAGCAATTTACGCACTTCTAATAAATGAGCAACGTCTTCTTTATTCATCAGCACAGCAGCAGAAATCGGAAACGACAGCATCGCCGGATCAAATTCGCGCACATATGTGCCTTCCCCTTGCTTCATTTCAATGAGCCCCATCGCTCGCAGCGCCGTTAACGCCTCGCGAATCGCCGCGCGACCAACTTGAAAGTTTTCGGCAAGCTGCTGAACGGAGTCGAGTTTATCTCCGGGCTTTAACTGCCCCGTTTGAATCATATGTAAAATGGCTTCCGCTACTTCTTCATATATTTTTTTTGGTTTAATTTGTTTGTACACACTATCCACCCCATCATCTCTTGTTTACTCCCCCACACAAATAGAATATCATATCATATTTTTGCACAAAAGAAGTGTGAAAAATTTTTAAATTTTTGTATTGAAAATTGGTTGCGCTTACATTATGATATACTCATCAGATGATTGTATGACCTTATGACGAGGGGATAAGGAATTACATCATCACATTGAACAAAGGGGGATTTTTATGAGCATCGGCGTGTTATCATTTATCGCACTATTGCCAATTTTAACAGTTTTCTTATTTCTCGTTGTGCTCAAATGGCCAGCGAGCCGCGCAATGCCTGTCGCGCTCGTCGTTACCGCAGCTATTGCCCTATTTGTTTGGGGCACGAAAATGAACGTTGTCGCCGCCGCAAGCGTCAACGGTATAAAAACCGCGATTGAAATTATGTTTATCGTCTTTGGCGCGGTATTGCTTTTAAATACGGTGAAAGAAAGCGGCGCGATCGAAACGATTCGCCAAGGATTTATTCACATCTCCCCAGACCGCCGCATTCAAGCGATCATTATCGCTTGGTTGTTCGGTTCGTTTATTGAAGGCGCAGCAGGTTTCGGTACGCCAGCTGCCATCGCTGCCCCGCTTCTTGTCGCCATCGGTTTTCCTGCGATGGCTGCCGTATTAGTTGCGCTTATTATTCAAAGTACACCTGTTTCTTTCGGCGCAATCGGTACGCCGATTCTCGTTGGAGTTAATACAGGGCTTGCGAACCAAGAAGCGGTGATGAAAGCGATTGGCGATATGGAGTTTACGGATTATTTGTTGCAAATTGCCGCAAACGTCGGCCTCATTCATGCGTTAGTCGGAACGTTCATTCCGCTTATTATGGTCGGCATGATGACGCGCTTTTTCGGTAAAAATCGTTCGTTCCGTGAAGGATTGCGCGTATGGAAATTTGCGTTGCTTGCCGGATTGGCGTTCACCGTTCCGTATGCGATCATCGCAAACGTGCTCGGACCAGAGTTTCCATCGTTAGTCGGGGCGTTAATCGGCCTGATGATCGTCGTACCAGCCGCAAAAGCAGGGCTATTTATGCCGAAAGATACGTTTGACTTTGAAAAGCGGAGCGAATGGGAACAAGAATGGATCGGCCGTTTAAACAACGAACAAGTGAACATCGTGCAAGGGAACAAGCGCATTTCGCTTTTAAACGCATGGTTCCCGTACGTATTAGTTGCGATTTTGCTCGTCATTACGCGCACAGTAACGGAAGTAAAAACATTTTTAACAGGAGAAAGCGTCACGATTTTAATCGACAACGTATTTAACTCCGGCATCGCGATTAAATCGACGCCACTTTACTTGCCGGGTACAATTTTCTTCATCGTTTCGCTCATCACATACGTGTTACATCGTATGGATGCGAAAAGCTACAAAAAAGCGTTTAGCGATTCATTTAAAACGGCATTAAGCGCAGGTTCGGCGCTCATTTTCGCCGTGCCAATGATCAACATTTTCATTAACTCAAAAACAGAAGAGCTTGCAAGCATGCCGCTCGTTTTAGCTGAAGGGGTATCGCACATCGCCGGTTCGGCATGGCCGGTCGTTGCGCCGCTCATCGGTGCGCTCGGCGCGTTTATCGCTGGAAGTAACACATTTAGCAATATGATGTTCTCTCTCTTCCAGTTCGGTACGGCAGAAAGCATCGGCTTGTCCGCTTCAGGCGCTGCGGTCGTCGTCGCGCTGCAAGCTGTTGGTGGAGCAGCAGGAAATATGATTTGCGTCCATAACGTCGTCGCTGCTTCTGCAACAGTCGGCCTCGTCGGTCAAGAAGGAAGTTTAATTCGTAAAGCGCTCATTCCGATGACGTATTACATTTTAGCTGCGGGTATGCTTGGCATGGGCTTCATCGTCGGCGGCTTCAACATATGGTTTATTTTATACGCCGTCGTCGTCATCGCTTTCATCTTCTTTATGATGTCAAACCGCGGCAAAACGAAAAAAGCAGAAAAACAAATTTCTGCGTAACATAAAAGAGGGTGTCCTTTTTGTAGGGCACCCTTTTTTCCTTCCCTTCCGATATGATATAATAGCTTGTTGCAACCTACATATGAAGGAGTCGTTTGCAGTGAACATTATCTGTACAACGTTAAATGCGAAATATATTCATACAAACTTAGCGATCCGGTATTTGAAAGCGTACGCCGCACCGGAGTTTCATGTGCAGCTCGTCGAATATACGATTAAAGACCCTGTGTTACATATCGTCACCGATTTATACCGCCGCAAGCCGGATGTCGTTGGATTTAGCTGTTACATTTGGAACATTGAACAGACGATTGAAGTCGTTCAGCTATTAAAAAAAGTGCATCCGAACGTGACGATCGTCGTCGGTGGACCGGAAGTGTCATACGATGTTTCTTATTGGCTTGAGCGCGTACCACAGTTTGATTATATCGTCATCGGCGAAGGAGAAGAAACGTTTAAACAGCTTCTAACGGCGCTTCATCGCGGTGAAGATGTCGCAACGATCGCTGGACTTGCCTTTCACAAAGACGGCAAACCGATCATCAATCCGCAACGAAATAAAATCAATTTAGCGAATATGCCGTCGCCGTTTCGCTTTCCAGAAGATATTCCGCATTTGTCCAAGCGCGTCACATACGTGGAAACGAGCCGCGGCTGTCCGTTTAGCTGTCAATTTTGTTTATCGTCCATTGAAGTTGGCGTGCGCTATTTTGACCGTGAAAAAATAAAAGAAGATTTACGCTACTTAATGAAACATGGCGCGAAAGTCATTAAATTTGTCGATCGCACGTTTAACATTAGCCGCAGCTATGCGATGGATATGTTTCAATTTTTAATTGACGAACACGTGCCGGGCGTCGTCTTTCAATTTGAAATTACAGCGGATATTATGCGCCCAGAAGTGATTGAGTTTTTAAACCGTGAAGCGCCCCCGGGACTGTTTCGCTTTGAAATTGGCGTGCAATCGACGAACGACGAAGTCAATAAGCTCGTCATGCGGAAACAAAATTTTGATAAGCTTACCCGAACGGTTACGATGGTGAAACAAGGTGGAAAAATTGCGCAACATCTCGATTTAATTGCCGGACTTCCCGAAGAAGATTACACATCGTTTCGAAAAACGTTTAACGACGTGTTTGCCCTTCGCCCTGAAGAATTGCAGCTCGGGTTTTTAAAAATGTTGCGCGGCACAGGATTGCGCCGTCAAGCAGACGAGTACGGCTACGTCTTTATGGATCGGGCACCGTATGAAATGTTGCGCAACCGCGTGCTATCATTTGACGATGTCATTCGCTTAAAACAAGTAGAAGATGTGCTCGAAAAATATTGGAACGATCATCGCATGGACGAGACGATTGAATATATCGTCACCCATTTATTTGACACCCCATTTGACTTTTTCCAATCGTTCGGCACGTATTGGGACGAACAAGGATGGGCGCGCATCGGCCACCAGCTTGAAGATTTATTCCGCCGCCTCTATTCGTTTTTACAAACGTTACACACGAACGACTTGCCGATCGTCGAAGCGCTCATGAAATACGACTATTTGCGCAATCAAAAACAAAAACCGCGCAAGCCGTGGTGGGACGAAAAAACGGACAAGAGTGTGCGCGCGCGCGTATACGAAAAACTGTCCGAACAACCGCATCTTCTTTCCCTAAGCGAAAAAGAATTATTTAAACATACCGTCGTCGAAATGATTCCTTTCGACTTGCCGCATTATTTACAAACGAAACAAGTGCGCCGATGCAACATGGCGATGATCGTTTACTTTAACCAAACGACGATGAAAGCGGAGACGTATAGTTTAGAGATGGACACGAATTGACAAATCATTTATTGAGGTTTTACAATTTGAATTATAAGGAAGATTTAAAGTGCGGGAAGGACATCATTTAGGGATGTTCCTTGCTAGAGAAGATAGCTGTCGAATGTTCGGAATTCGATAGCTTAGAGATGATGTACAAAAGCGCTAGCTCCTCATGCTAGCGCTTTTAGTCATATTTAGGGAGAGACATCTTTCTTCTTCGCTTCTTCTAACAACTCGATCACTTTATGCGCATTGATGTCGCCTTGTTCGCTCCCGAATTCTTCCTTTAATATATCGCTTGGAATTGGAATCGTTTTCCCCGCTTGTTTATTTTTCATTTTCCTTGCCGTCCTTTTTTCGAATTTCGGTTCGCCCCTCGGCTCATATCTTCCCCGCCGGCGTATTGCGCTTCGAATTCATCTTTCGGCATGCTTTCCGTCGGCGTTTGGTTATTTGTTTTTGCTGCATCATGTGTCACTTTTCTCTTCATCACGTTCCACTCCTTTGTATGCAATCAATATAATGTCTTCACCCGTTTGTTGACGAAGCGTTTGTTCCCATTGTTGCACTTGGGCGATGTCGCGCTCATGCAACTGTGCAATTGGAAAACGCATATGAATCCCCCCTCACAAGTAATGTCATGCAAAATGACATATTTTATACGTTGCTAAGCCACATTAATAGCGAGGTGATCACAATGGATAAAGAAATCGAATCGCCAATTTTGGACGAAACGCAGCCGCATCAAATACATGCTCCGTCGTTTAAAGGAACGGGCATTCGCATGCAGCCGCCGTTTGTAAACAAATATGGCGTCGTCATCGGCGACAGCAAATACAATTCGCCAAACTCGCCGCTTCATCAATGGAGCGATGAAACAGACCCGAGCATCATGGCTGGGGACGAATGGGTGCACCCGACAAACGACATCGGCTGGAACACGCCTGAAAACCGCGCGCAATTAGAAAAAAAACGAAGCGTAAACGCTCCGTTTATGCATCCAGACAAAGACGTCGGATATGGGGCAGATTAAAGCTATTTCCCACCTGTAAACGAAATACCTTTAATAAAGTAGCGATTGAAAAACGCATAAATGACTAACACAGGCATCGTAAACACCATCGACGCCGCCATAATGTAGTTCCAGTAGCTAATGTATTGTCCTTTAAAGCTATTTAACCCAAGCGGCAACGTGAACAGTTGCGGATCGGATAAAATGATAAGCGGACGCATAAAGTCGTTCCACGAGCCCATAAAGACGAAAATGGCTTGCGCGGCAAGCGCTGGTCGAGCAAGCGGCAGCACGATGCGGAAAAACGTACCGATGCGGCTTAACCCATCTAACGCTGCCGCTTCTTCTAATTCTTTCGGGAAGTTAATGAAAAATTGACGCATCATAAAAATAAACGTCGCGTTAATCATCGCTGGGACAATCATGCCTTGATACGAGTTCAACCAACCGAGCTGTTTTAAAATTAAATAGTTCGGAATCATCGTCACTTGCGCTGGAATCATTAATACAGCAAGCACGATCATAAAAATGGTACGTTTTCCTCGGAAATGAAGGCGAGCGAGCGCATACCCTGCCATTGAGTTAAAAATTAAATTCAAAATCGTCACCGTCACCGCGATAATGACGCTATTCATAAACCAGCGCGGAAACAGCTCTTGTTCAATGAAAATTTGTTTATAATTATCAAGCGTGAAGTCTTTCGGAATAAAACGAATCGAACCGCTCACAATTTCCTCAAGCGTTTTAAACGATGACGAAAGCGCCCATAAAAATGGAATCATCGTCACGATCGCATATAATACGAGAATCGTATATAATAATGCTTTACCTAATCGCATGTCCTTCCCCCCTAATAAAGCGACTCTTCTTTTGAAAACTTCCGCTGCAACCACGTCGCAAGTAAAATGACGATCGCTAACGCAAACGCTAATGCAGCCGCGTATCCCATCGTGCCAAGCGATTTAAACGCATATTGATAAATAAGAAGGACGACCGTTAACGTCGCGTTGTTCGGACCGCCTGAACCGCCAGAGAAAATGTATGACTGGTCAAATAGTTGGAACGTACCGATTAAGCCCATAATGACGACAAACGATGTGACAGGTCTTAAATACGGGACGGTGACGTACCAAAATTTATGCCAAGCGTTTGCCCCATCTAGCTCAGCCGCTTCATACAATGAATCCGGAATATCTTGCAGCGCGGCTAAATAAATGACCATAAAAAACGGTGCCGTCGACCAAATGTTCATTATCATAATCGCATTTAACGCTACAGACGGATCGCCAAGCCAGTTGTATGTCGGCAAGCCGAAAAACTTAAGCACGTGGTTAACAAGACCGTTTTGGTTGTACATCCACATAAAAATAAGCGTCAAAACGGCGGACGATGTTAACGTCGGTAAAAAATACACGATGCGGAAAAACTTTTCCCCTTTTAAACCGGCATTGAGCGTCGCCGCTAAAACGAGCGCTAACATCGTTTGCGTCGGCACGACAATCGCCACGTATTTTACTGTATTCCAAAGTGCGATTTTTGCACGGGTGTCGTCGAATATGCGCGTAAAGTTATCAAACCCGACAAATTGAAAACTTGTCGTCCCTAACAGCTGCACTTTATGAAACGATAAATAGATGGCAAATAAAATCGGACCAATGACAAATAAAAGAAGAACAAATAACGTCGGTGCTAATAGCGTATATGCCGTTCCTGCTTCTCTCCATCGCTTACGAGTAAACATGTTTTCATCTCCCTTGCGTAAATGCTATTCGCCTCTTTCAAGTGAAGATTGTGCAACACTTCACTTGAAAGAAGGGAACAGCGAGGGGAATCCCCCTCAGCCGTTACTTCGCTTCAATTTCCTTATTCGCAATGTCTTGCGCTTTTTTGAGCGCTTCCGCAAGCGGTTGTTCACCTAAAAAGGCGCTCACAAATTGGTTGTTAAAGTTGTTCATAATAATTGGTAAGTTCGTACCGTTTTGCCATACGGTCGCATACGGTGCCCCCGCAACAAGTGCCGCACGCAATTCATCTTTGTCGTATCCTAACTCAGCCGCAACAGATTTACGCGTTGGCAACGCAAATCCTTTACTCGTCCAAATTTTCATTCCTTCTTTTCCTGTTAAAAATGAAATGAGCTTCCATGCCGCTTCTTTCTTTTGTGAATCTTTGTTCATGACGTAAGCAACTGTGTATGCCATCGTTCCTTTTTTGCCGTCAATTGTTGGCACTTCAGCTGTGCCGAACTCCGTATTTGGAAACGTTTCTTGCAGGAATGGGATCGCCCAGTTTCCTTCAATGACCATCGCTGCTTTTTGTTGACCGAACATTTCACCGCCCCAGCCGGCGCCAACTTCGCTCGGTTGCGCCGCTGATTTATCTTTTAAACGCATATCGACAATTGGTTGCAACGCTTCAACGACTTTCGGATCAGCAAAGCTCGCCTTGTTGTCTGTCACGACTTTGCCGCCTTTTGATTCCGCAATGTAGTATAAACGCGCTAATTCAGGCGCAGCTCCGAAGCCGTACACTTCTGTTCCTTTCGTTAATTTTTTCGCCGCCTCGCGCAACTCGTCCCACGTTTTCGGTACGTCTAATCCAGCTTCAGCAAACATTTTTTTATTGTAGAAAAGCGCTAACGTCGAATAGTCTTTCGGGAAGCCGTATATTTTGCCGTCCGGGCCTTTGAACGCATCAAGAAGCGGCTTTTCAAAGTCATTGATGTCAAAATCATCTGTCACATAGTCGTCGAGCGGCTCTAATACGCCTGTTTCAATCATCGCTGGCGCTTCAAACGCATCTAAATAAAATACGTCTGGACCTTCGCCACCAATAAGCCGCGTTTTAATGACATCCATATATTGGTCGGAAATCACTTCGTGTTTTACTTTAATATTCGGATATGTTTTCTCAAACTCATCTAACGTTTGCTTTAACAATTTTTGTTCCATCGGATTGCCGCCCCAGCCGGCGAGCGTCACTTCCACTTGTTCTTCTTTCGTTTCTCCTTTGTTTTCATTTTTTGCTGTTTTCTCGTCGTTGCCACATCCCGCTAAAACGCTTCCAAAAAGCATTGTCGATATACCGACAGTTAACCATGTTTTGTTCATTCATAAGACCCCTTTCTTATTTGTACTTATATATGGAAGGGAGACTCGCTCCCTTATTCCCGATAAAATGCACGTACGATGGCGTCATATGTTAAATCTTCTGTCGTTTCCACGATGTAGTCCGCTTCTTTTAGTGCCTCACGATCGCCAACGCCGACCGCAAACATGCGTGCTGCTTTAATCGCTGCCACCCCTGCTTGCGCGTCTTCCACTCCGACGCACATGGACGGATGCACACTTAGCTGCTCGGCAGCCGTCAGGAAAATTTCCGGGTGCGGCTTGCTATGTTTTACGTTCGCCGCATCGACAATCGTATCGAAATACTCGCCAATTTGTAATCGTTCAATGACGGTAAACGCGTTTTTACTTGCCGATGCTAAGCCGATTTTTATATGATTGCGCTTTAGTTCGCGCAACAGTTCGGCCATCCCGGGAAGGATATCGTCTGGCGTCATGCGCGCAATGAGCTGTTTATAATGTTCATTTTTTTTATAGGCAAGCGCTTCTTTTTCTTCGGCCGTATAGCGGTCCGTTTGGCCGCCGAGCGCCAAAATGCGCTCGAGCGACTCCATGCGGCTCACTCCTTTCAACTGCTCGTTAAACGCGTGGTCAAACGTGATGCCTAATTCCTCTGCAAGCTGTTTCCATGCGATAAAATGATGCTCTGCCGTATCGGTAATGACACCGTCTAAATCAAAAATGACTGCTTTCAACTCTTTATTCATTGCGTCAAACCCTTTCATACAAGTGGAATCGTTACTTCGTCTTTCACTTCGTATCGTGTCCCGAACACGTCAAACGTCACAATTTCGTGAACGTTCGTCACTTTTTTCACGACAAGCTCCTCATGCGTCACCGTTACTTCTAACCGATCGCCGCGCCAATACATCGGGAACGATAACTTTTTCCATTGTTTCGGTAGTTTTGGATGAATGCGCAATTTCCCATCAAGCATGCGCACGCCGCCAAATCCGCATACAACCGACTGCCATATGCCGCCGATCGATGCCGTATGCATGCCGTGATCCGATGATTTCATATTCGGACCTAAGTCGATGCGGGATGCTTGTTCAAACAATTCATACGCTAACTCGCGATCGTCCATATCGCTCGCTAAAATGCAATGCGTCGATAAGCTGAGGGAAGAATCGTGCAACGTTTTTGGCTCATAGTAATTCCAGTTCGCTCGTTTCACTTCTTGTGAAAACTTATTTTCTAATAAGTAAAACAACACCATAATGTCCGCTTGTTTGGATACTTGAATGTTGTTCACTTGTTCAAGATTGTAGTCTTCAAAAATTGTGCCGACGCGCGTTTGCTTTTTATATTTCGTTAAGTCGATCATTTGTTTCGATAAATACGTATCGTCTTGTGGAATGACGAGATCTTCTTCGCGCGGCTGCGGCAAGTAAATGAGATCGACTTTGTCTTTCCATTTTTTATACGCTTCATGCACGTTTATTTTTTCCGCTAGCGCATCAAGCAGCGCCGGGTTCGTTTCTTTTAATCTTTCATAATAGCGAATGGCCGTTTCGATGTTCCAATGCGCCATATAGTTCGTAAAAGCGTTGTTGTTGACGTGCTCTTTATATTCGTCTGGGCCGATGACATCGTTAATATGATATTGTTGCTTTTCTTCGTTCCACTCTAGCCGGCTCGCCCAAAACGTCGCCGTATCAAACAACATTTCATAGCCGTAGCGCTCCATAAAGTCGTCATCGCCTGTAATTTTGTAATATTGCCATACCGCAAATGCGATGTCGCTTGTAATATGTTGTTCAATAAAGCCAGACCAAATTTTCGTCGCTTTTCCTGTAACGATATCTACCGCACCCCATACCGGCGTCTCTTCGTCGCCTGTAAACGCCGACTCCCACGGATACATCGCTCCTTCGTACCCGTTTTCCTTCGCTTTTCGGCGGGCGCCTTCAATCGTGTTGTAACGATATTCAAGCAAACTGCGGGCAATATGCGGGAACGTGTATGTGAAAAACGGTAAAATGAAAATTTCCGTATCCCAAAACGAATGACCTTTATATCCTTCCCCTGTTAATCCTTTCGCCGCAACACCAAAACGTGCATCGTGTGCCGGCGTCATAATGATTAAATGATAATGCGCAAAGCGGATGGCAAGCTGGTCAAATTCATTTTCACTTTCGATCGTAATGTTCATTTGCTCCCAACGTTTTTTCCATTCCGAAACGTTTTCGGAAAAGAGCGCATCATACCCTTTCTTCGCTTCTTCTTTTAAGTTGTTTAGCGCATCTTCACGCATGACATCTAAACTGTATGCATCATGGTCGTACGCTCGATCGCGGCTCGTGTACACGTTAGCAAGCTTTTCAAGCGTCAACGTCTCCCCTCGTTTCACATCAAACGCCACTTGAACGAACACTTTGCGGCGATCAATTGCCATGCGCGGCTCTGTTTCGATTTGTTTTCCGTCAATCATGTAGCGATGCACCGCATTGACGACAAAATCAATTTTTGATTCCGTTGTCGTTTGAATGAGCTGTAAATATGTTTTATCGAAAATGCGCTTTTCGCCTTCATGAAAATGTTGCGCACCGCTATTTGTCATTTGCCCGTTAATGCCGGATGTGATGTGAATGTGCGCATCGCCATCGAGCGGCTTGATCTCGACTTTCATGCCGATCAAATGCAAGTTTTTCAGCGATACAAATCGGCGAAACGTCAGCTCAAACTGCTCGCCGCGCGTATTTTCCCAAATGATGTGGCGCACAAGTTCCGCATCTTTTATATTTAAATCGCGGCGATAATGAATGATTTTTCCTTTTTCAAGCGAAAACCGTTCGCCGTTTAACCAAATATCTAACTCAACAACATCGGGCGCGTTCGGCAGTTCCGTCACTTCATATTCGTCAAACTTATTGAACGTTCCAGCAACGAACAAGTTGCGCACTTGCCCGATGTACGATTCTTCCGTCGCTGAGCGAAGCCCCATATATCCGTTGCCAAGCGCCATAATCGCTTCGCATTTTCCGAGCGCATGCGGATTGAATGCGACCTCGGACACGATCCAATTTTTGTACTCTCCTGTTCCTAAGTTGTATTGCAGCATCGTAAACTTCCTTTCCTCGTGTGAATATCGTTTTTCCAAAACGTTTCGGATTTTGCGTATGAAAAAAGGTCACCCTTTTTTCACCGGCGCTGTTGACTCGCGCACGACAAGTTGCGTTCGCAACGTCACGACTTTCGCTTCATTTCCTTCCAGCATATCAATGAGCATGCTAGCTGCTTCGTATCCCATTTGAAATTTATTTTGCGCAATCGTCGTTAGCGCAGGAGACACGTATGATGCCAATAAAATGTCGTCGTATCCGATGACCGATACGTCTTCAGGCACGCGCAAACCGAGCTGTTTGAGCGCTTTCATGACACCGAGCGCCATTAAGTCGCTTGCGCAAAAGATGGCGGTAATGTTTTTATGTTTCTCAAACAATTCATACGCTCTCGCTTCTGCCATCTCTTCGGAAAAGTCGCCGTTAACAATCCACTCTTTTTGAATCGGCACGTTCGCTTCTTCCATCGCCTCGTAAAATCCTTGCAGGCGCTGCTTGCTGACAAAGGCGTAATCGTGCCCGTTCATCATCGCGATATAGCGATGACCGAGCTCAAGCAAATGTTGCACCGCTTTTTTCGCCCCGTATACGTTATCGGTCGTCACATATCCGACGCGATCAGACTGAATCGGAATGTCGATTAAGACGCACGGAATGTCGCTTTCGACGACTTCCGTTAAATACGGATCGTCCGTTTTCACCCCTTGCAAAATGACGCCGTCCACGCGCCGTTCGCGACACAATTGCGAGTACGTTTTTTCCCTTTGCTTCGTCGAATTTGTATTAAACAAAATGACGTCATAGTCCGTTTTCGCAATATAATCGTTGACGCCCGTCATCACTTCAAACGTGAAATTGTCTTTGAGCGCGGATCGCGTCATGCCTGAAACGAGCAGCCCAATCGTTTTCGATTTGTTCATGACAAGGCTTCGCGCAAGCGTATTTGGACTGTAATTGAGCTGCTTGGCGATGTCCATAATTTTTTTGCGCGTCTTTTCGCTTACATCAGAGTAGCCGTTTAACGCGCGTGAAACAGTCGTCACAGACACGCCAGCCGCCTTTGCGATATCTTTAATTGTCGTCACTTTCATTTCCTCCAAAACGTTTCGGATTCCTTGTTGATTTGAATTTTAACCGAACTTGAAACCGATTGCAACAAAAAATTTGTGACAAAATTCGTGGCATTTTGTCCAAAAATGTTCTCCCCTTTCCACGAACTGTCGTGCTATAATGATACAAAAAGTAAAGGAGGCTTCTTGATGAAAGGTCGATGGACGATCCGTTTTCAGAAAAAAACGAAAACGGACAAACCGAAAAACAAAACGACGATCGGGAGAAAGTACGGGATCGTTTTTAGCTTCACGACTGTTTTATTTGTTAGCGTTTTCATTTTCGTTGCCTTGCTTGTTCATAACTTAACGAATGTCGTGAAACAAGTGGAGCAAAAAAGCGACCAAGCTATTTTAATTACCGATCTGAACGCTTTGTTTAAACAAAAATACATTGTCATTACCGACTACATGACAAACCCTCGCCCTGAAACATTATGGAACTATGAAGATTTAACGAAGCAATTTAACGATAAAATGAAACAGCTCGAACCGTATATGCAAACGGAAGAAGCAAAAACGATTTACCAATCGACGATTTCTATCGAAAACCAGCTGAACGAACTGCTTCATAAAACGATTCAACCGACCGTCTTATCGTACCGCGACCGTGGGGAAATTATAGACATTTTTCAAATTATGAGCTTCCAAAATAAAGCGGCGACGATTCGCGATATGAGCATTGAAAAGCTCGACATATTAAAGCAGCTTATTATTCGTGAGCGGCATGACCTCGTTGCTCAAATGAACGATACGATCGCCAAAAATGTGTTGATGATGATTATAACGGTCGTTGTTGCCATCGTATTATCGATCGTTTCCCTTACCGTCGTTAGCCGAAAAATAAGCGAACGATTGAAACGAGTTGTCCATGTTTGCCATGAGCTTGCACGCGGCAATTTGCGCGTTGAGCGTTTGACGGATACGAACAACGATGAAGTCGGACAAATCGCTCATGCGATGAATGAATTAATGGACGGGCTAAAGCAGTCCATCGCCCAAATTCAAGCGGCAGCGAAGTATGTAAACGATATGTCGCAAACGCTGCGATTCAATGCAGAAACGACGACGGAAGCGAACGAACAAATTACGCAAGCGATGTTGCAAGTCGCTTCGGGTGCAGATGAACAAGTAAGCGTATCGAAACAAACGAACGAAGCGGTGCATAACGTATCTAATGCGCTAACGACCGTTATGAGCAAAGTATCTGAAACAGCGAAACGAACAACCGAAGCAACGAAGCGCGTGAATGAAGGAACATCACTAGTAGAGCAAACGGTTGCACAAATGAAAGTTATTCGTGAACAAATTGAACGGCTTGCGACCGTCATCGAATCGTTGAACGATAAATCGAAAGAAATTTATCAAATCGTCGGCTTTATTACAAACATTTCCGATCAAACGAATTTGCTTGCGTTAAACGCCGCGATTGAAGCAGCTCGCGCTGGAGAACATGGGAAAGGATTCGGCGTCGTTGCGGAAGAAGTGCGCAAACTCGCGGAACAAACGGCCCATGCGGCCGGAAATATTCGCGCGCTTGCCGAACAGTCGCAAACGCAAACAGCCCATGCAGTGACAGTGATGAATGAAAGCAGCGAATCGTTCCAATCTGGCCATTCGC
The DNA here is from genome assembly GCF_050613275.1 of Anoxybacillus dikiliensis. GTDB lineage: Bacteria > Bacillota > Bacilli > Bacillales > Anoxybacillaceae > Anoxybacillus. The sequence continues at coordinate 763,083 of NZ_CP187112.1, read as the reverse complement.
TCGTCGAACAAGTCGGAAACATTTTCCGCTCGATTTCGACTCATATGGCGCGCGTCCAAGCTGAAAGCGATGCGGTGCACGATACGATTCGTTCCGTTGAAGAAAAAGTGAAAACGATGACCGCATTCGCCGATCAAATCATTGATATTTCGTCTAAATCCGCCCATAATATTGAACAAGTCGCCGCAACGACAGAAGAACAAAATGCAACGATGCAGGAATTGCTCGCCTCGTCGCAAGAGCTCGCAAGCACAGCAGAACAACTTCGTCAATCGGTCGCACGCTTTCAAATGTAACAAGTAGATAACCGTCCTTTCGCATCATCAAAAGGACGGTTTCTTCATTTATATTCATTCAGAAAGGAAGTGGACGCATGCTTTCCCCTCACCTTGCGAAAAAAATTGTGTCGGACGTCCGCCGCCTCATTCATGAAGATCTCATTATCGTCGACACGCATGGCATCATTATCGCCAGCACCGATCCAACGCGCATCGGACAATTTCATGAAGGCGCGTTTCTCGTTTGCCAAGAGAAGAAAAAGCGAATCATTACAAAGCAAGACGAAGGCGTATTAAAAGGTGTGAAAGCAGGCGTGAACTTGCCAATCTTTTTTCACGGCGACGTCATCGGTGTCATCGGCATTACAGGAGACCCAGCGAACGTATCTCCGTATGGGGAGCTATTAAAAAAAATGACCGAGCTTCTTATTCAAGAAAACTACTATACGGAACAGTTACAACTTGAAGCGCGCGCGCTTGAAACGTTCGTGTTTGAATGGCTGCAAACGCGCGAATGGTCACCGTCTTTTTTCGAACGAGCGCAACTATTTCATATTGACTTAACAGCGAAGCGGCGCGTCATCATCGCTGAACGCACCGGAAAGCAAGCGACGATGACGATTGAATTATGGAAATACATTCAAGAAAGTTGGGAAAACCGAAACGACGTGATCGTTCGTTGGGGGGATGATCGCTTTCTTATTTTGCAAACGAATACAGAAAAAGAACATACTGTTGGACAAATCACTCGCTTGCAGCGAACACTCGCTCAAAAATACAATATGACGTTTCGCTTCGGCTGCGGCAAAATGACCGATGCTCAACATATGCATCGTTCTTATCAACAAGCGGAGCGCGCCCTTCGCGTCGCCAAACGACCGAACGACATCGTGTTTGATGAAGATTTACGGCTAGAGATGTGTTTCGAAGATCTTTCGCCTGCGACAAAACAAGAGCTGATTAAACGAACGATTGAACCGCTCATACACGATGAAGAATTGTTGCATACGCTGCGGACGTTGTTCGCTAACGACTTATCGCTCAAACGAACGGCAGAGGCGCTTCACATTCACATTAATACACTTCATTACCGGCTAAAAAAAATACAAGATTATACGAAACTGAACGTGCGCCATCTCGAACATATCATCACCTTATATTTAGCTATTCGTTTTTTAGATGAAACAACAAAAAAATAGTGTGTAAGCGTTTCATTTTTATATGTTTATACATAGCGGGTTTTCCCGCTTTTTTATATGCTTACAGTACAAACAAAGGAAAGAAGGTGGATGATATGATTACTGAACAAGTGAAACGACAGTTCATTCAAATTGTCGGCGCACAAAACTACGACGATTCGAAAGCCGGACGGCTCGTTTATTCATACGATGCAACCCCAAACTTCCAATCGCTTCCTGACGCAGTTATCGCCCCGCGCAACACAAAAGAAGTGAGCGAAATTGTAAAGATTTGCAATGAGCACCGCATTCCGATCGTGCCGCGCGGCTCGGGGACAAATCTTTGTGCTGGCACATGTCCGACAGAAGGCGGCATCGTCATCATTTTTAAACATATGAATCGCATATTAGAAATTGACGAAGAAAATTTGACGGTGACCGTTCAGCCGGGAGTCATTACGCTCGATCTCATTCAAGCGGTCGAAGCGAAAGGATTGTTTTATCCACCTGATCCAAGCTCGATGAAAATTTCAACGATTGGTGGAAACATTAACGAAAATTCTGGCGGCTTGCGCGGATTAAAATACGGTGTCACACGCGATTACGTCATGGCGCTTGAAGTCGTGCTCGCAAATGGGGACATCATTCGCACGGGAGGAAAACTGGCAAAAGACGTCGCTGGCTACGATTTAACGCGCCTGTTCGTCGGCTCAGAAGGAACGCTCGGCATCGTAACGGAAGCGACGTTAAAACTCATTCCGATGCCGGAGACGAAAAAAACGATGCTCGCGCTATATGAAGATTTAGAGGCGGCAGCACGCTCCGTTTCAGCCATTATCGCCAACAAAATCATCCCGACGACGCTTGAATTTTTAGACCAACCGACGTTACAAGTCGTCGAGTCGTTCGTCAACATCGGCTTGCCGACCGACGTTAAAGCGGTGTTGCTCATCGAACAAGACGGTCCGAAAGAAGTCGTTGAGCGCGACATGGAAGCGATGGCGCGCATTTGCCGCGAACAACACGCCATTTCTGTTCAAGTGGCACAAACAGAAGAAGAAGCGAACAATTTGCGCACAGCGCGTCGCTCAGCGCTATCGGCACTCGCTCGCTTAAAACCGACGACGATTTTAGAAGATGCGACCGTTCCACGCTCACAAATTGCAAATATGGTGAAAGCGATTAACGATATTGCCAAAAAATATAACGTTAACATTTGCACGTTCGGTCACGCAGGCGACGGCAACCTTCATCCGACATGTCCGACCGATGTGCGCGACAAAGACGAACTGCATCGCGTCGAGCAAGCGTTCGAAGACATCTTTGCGAAAGCGATTGAGCTTGGCGGCACGATTACTGGCGAGCATGGCGTGGGTGTCATGAAAGCGCCGTATTTAGAATGGAAGCTCGGTAAAGAAGGAATCGCTGCGATGCAGGCGATTAAACGAGCGCTCGATCCGAACAACATTATGAATCCAGGGAAAGTGTTCGCAAAAAGCACGCGCAAACGGGTGGTGATGACGCGATGAAAAACGAACAGCTCATCCAGCAACAATTTCAAGCGCGCATGAATGAAGACGAGCTATTGAACTGTATGCGCTGCGGCTTTTGTTTGCCGACATGTCCGACGTATATTGAGTCGGGCTTTCAAGAGTCACACTCGCCGCGCGGACGCATTGCGCTCATGAAAGCGGTCGTCGACGGGCTCATTGAACCGGATGAAGACGTCGAACGTTCGCTCCAATTGTGCCTCGGCTGCCGAGCGTGCGAGCCCGTTTGCCCTTCTGGAGTGCGCTACGGCCATTTGCTAGAAGAAGCGCGCGACATTATTGCGCAACATAAACGATATCCGTGGTTCGTTCGCCTCGTTCGCCACGTCGTATTTAAGCAACTATTCCCTCATCCAAAGCGGATGCGAATGGTGACCGCCCTCATCGGCGTGTATCAACGCTCCGGATTGCAGACGCTCGTTCGCAAACTCGGCTTATTGCGCGTGTTGCCAAATCATTTAGCCATGATGGAAAAAGTGTTGCCGAACGTGCCGACGTGGAAACAAATGAACGAACGACCAACGCACATCGAAGCGGAAACGAAACGAAAAAAACGGGTCGCCTTTTTTAGCGGCTGTTTAATGGATACGATGTTTATGGACATGAACGATGCGACGATGAAACTATTGCAGCTTGCCGGCTGCGACATCGTCATTCCACCGACCCAAACGTGTTGCGGTGCACTTCACGGGCATAGCGGCGAAAAAGCGGACGCGAAAACGCTCGCGAAACAAAACATTGAAGCGTTTGAACGGCTCGATGTCGACTATATCGTCACAAACGCTGGCGGGTGCGGGGCATTTTTAATCGAATACGACCATTTATTAAAAGACGATCCGATTTGGGCGGAGCGCGCCAAATCTTTCGTTGCCAAAGTGAAAGATATCTCCGTCATTTTAGTCGAACTCGGCTTTCATCTCGAAGGATGGCGCTTGCCTAAGCAAATCGTGACGTATCAAGATTCATGCCATTTACGCAACGTCATGAAAACAGCAAACGAGCCGCGCCTGTTGCTTCAATCGATTTCTGGCGTCGAGTTTCGCGAAATGAAAGATGCCGATCGGTGCTGCGGTTCAGCAGGCATTTACAACATCATCGAACCAGACATGTCGATGCAAGTGCTTGATTACAAAATGGAACAAGTGAAACAGACGAAATCGACGACAATTGTAACCGCCAACCCGGGCTGCTTGCTGCAAATGAAGCTCGGCATTGAACGAGAAGGACTCACAAACGTGCGCGCCGTTCACCTTGTCGAGCTGCTTTTAGAAGCGGTACAAGCGACAAAAGAAGCAAACAAACCGATGAAACAAACAGGGTAAGGGTATGGACGTTCATGCCCTTCTCCTCTTTTTTAAACGCTTTTCTAATTCAGCACGCTTTTGTTCGAGCTCCGCTTCACTACACACTTTTCGCTCATATCGGGAATAATCGATATGCAGCCACTCTGGAATCATTTCCGTCCGCACCGCTTTCCGCCGTTTCGAGCGCGCGTATCCGTTTTTCTTCCAGTTACGTAACACGCCTTCTGTATATGTCCACGTTCTCACTCCGTTCTGCAAGGCGACGTTCAGCGCTGCAAGCACCCACTCCTCTGACGTTTCATTGATCCATAATGCGATTTTTTCTCCAATATAGCCACTTATCGTCCCAAAACCGTTTTGTTCATAAAATTGTATAATGTTTTGTAATGTATGATCTGTTGTTATATTTGTTTGTCTGTTCATCGTGCTATGTCCGTCTTGGCAAGTGGACATGTGCGAAACGTCATGTTGCAAGCTCGTTTCGTCATGTTGCACGTTCGTGTCATCATTTTGTCGTTTTTCCTCGCCATTCATAACGTTCGCTAGCACATCGTAGTCAATGCGATACCATTTCGTTTTATCAAGCTGTGAGCGATAGCGCGAGACGACAATCCCTTTTTTCTCAAGCCGTACGATCGTGCGCCGAATCGTACTTTCCGACCAAAACGGAAATTGCTTTTTCCACCCTTCGTACGTGTTATATACCCACACATGTCCATCATGCGTATGCGTACTTTTCCCGAGCCAATAATGAAGCTGCTGCAAAAAAATGCTTTCATTCAATCCGAGCTTCACCGCCACCGTCGGCAAAACGAATAACGGCTCATCATCGACTAACCACTTCTTCATCACAATCCCCCCTATATCCATTTATCGCCTCATACACGACATTTGGTTAGGGGGGAATAAAAAAGAGAATGCCTTCGCATTCCCTTTATGCTTCCGGTGTGAATGTTCGCTGGGCGAGTTCGTTGTCGAGCATAAACAACGAATTGCTGTCGCCTTCAATGCGTTTTAGTTTTTGAATAAGCGTATCGAACAGCGACTCTTCTTCTACTTGTTCGTCGATAAACCATTTTAAAAAGTTCATCGTCGCATGTTCGCGCTCGTCTAGCGCTAAGTCGGACAGTTTATAAATGCGGCGCGTCACTTCTTTTTCATGAGCGAGCGCTTTTTCGAAACAATCGCGAACGGACGTAAATTCGTTGTTTGGCGATGGGAACCCTGTCATAATCGCTCGTTCGCCAAGCGCGTTAATAAAGTTGTAAAACTTCATCGCATGGAACCGCTCTTCTTCCGCTTGCACTAAAAAGAAGTTCGCAAAGCCGTCCAATCCTTCCGCCGAGCAATACGCCGCCATCGCCATATACGCATGCGCAGAATAAAACTCAAAGTTCATTTGTTCATTCAGTCCGTTTAACAATTTTTCACTTAACATACATCAACACTCCTCTCTTTCTTTATTATAACAAAAAGAGGAGGAACGTGCCTCCCCTTATTCGTTTTGCGCTTTTTTCAACGTTTGAATCGCTTCTTCTTGTTGTTTCGTCTCTTTTCCGGAGAAAAACCAACCGCCTGCGGCAATCGCTAAAAGGACAATCCAGAAAATCGCTTTCCATAACGCTGAATGCGCGAAATGTTCAGAAACGACGGCTAAGCTCGGATGCGCAAGCGTATAGACTGCTAATTTCACACCGACCCAGCCGACGATTAAAAACGCAGCTGACTCTAGGCTTGGGCGTTTATGCAATAATTTTACGAACGCATTTGCCGCAAAACGCATAATAATGACACCGATCAATCCACCAGCAAAAATAACTAAAAACTTTCCGCCGTCCATTCCTCCGATCGGTGGTAAATTCGTATTTGGCAACGTCATCGCCAAAGCGACCGCCGCTAAAATCGAATCGATTGCAAACGCTAAATCGGCAAGCTCTACTTTCAATACGGTCATCCAAAAGCCAGATTGCTTTTTCCCTTCTTTATGCGAACCGTCTCGATTTTTGTTTATAAAATGATGCACGGCAATAAACATTAAATACAACGCGCCGAGCGCTTGGATTTGCCAAATATTCACTAAATACGAAATGACGAAAAGCGCAGCGAAGCGAAGAATAAACGCTCCGGCAAGCCCGTAAAAGAGCGCCCGTTTTTGTTGTTTTTCCGGCAAATGTTTGACCATCACCGCCATGACGACTGCGTTATCGGCCGCTAAAATGCCCTCCAATCCGATTAAAACGAGAAGCACCCAGCCATACTCTAACAACAATGATACATCCATCAATGATCCCTCCTGTAATATGTAGTTTCCCCCTCATCCATCGGCAAAAATCATGAGAACGCAAAAAAGACCTTTGCCGTACGGCAAAGGTCTCGCTAGACACACGTTGTGCCAACAAAGCCGATGGACGATGTCCATGAACTGACGACTTTGTTTTCAGGCGGACGCCTGAACGCTACTCCCCTTTGTGAAGGAAAACTATGTTATTTGTAATTTCATTATAAGCGTACGAACTTATTTTGTCAACCCGTCAACTTACTTGTTTTTGTTCCGCATGCGCCTCGTTTAGCTTGCTATGCTTGCGACCATACAAGAAGTAAATGACGAGACCGATCGCGAGCCAACCGCCAAAGCTAAGCCATGTCGTCGCAGGAAGCTGAAGCGCCAAATACGTACAAAACGCTACGGCAAGAAGCGGAATGACCGGCACAAACGGCACCATAAAGCTTCGTTTTAAATTCGGTTCCGTTTTTCGCAACACTAAAATACCGATCGCAACGGTCGTAAATGCAAACAACGTTCCGATATTCGTCAAATGCGCCAATTTATTTAACGGAATGACGCCAGCAAAAATGGAAACGGCAATGCCTGTTACCCATGAGTTCACAAGCGGCACTTGCTTTCGCTCGCTCACTTTCGCAAATAACGATGGAAGCAAGCCATCGCGGCTAATCGCATAAAAGAGGCGCGTTTGCGCATAAAGCATCACGAGAAGCACCGTTGTAATTCCTGTAATCGCCCCAAGCGAAATAAATCCAGCAACCCAATCTTGGTGAATGTAATTTAACGCGAAAGCAACTGGATTTTTTACACCTAATTGATCGTACGGCACAATTCCCGTTAAAATGAGCGACACCGCAATATATAACAACGTACAAACGGCAAGCGAAGCGATAATACCGATCGGCATGTTGCGCTGTGGATTGCGCACTTCCTCTGCCGCTGTCGATACCGCATCAAACCCTAAATATGCAAAAAACACCGTCGCAGCTCCTGCCGCAACACCAGAAAAGCCAAATGGCATAAACGGCGTCCAGTTTTCTGGCTTTACATACCAAACCCCAACGGCGATAAACAATAAAATGACGGCTACTTTAATGACGACCATCACCGCATTAAAACGCGCTGATTTTCTCACCCCTTGCGTCAATAAAAACGTAATAAGTAAAACAATCACAATCGCTGGCACATCAATAAACGTCCCTTTGGACGGATCGTATGCGCTTGTGAGGGCATGCGGAAGCTCAATGCCAAAACCGGCAAGCAACCCTTGAAAATAGCCCGACCATCCGGCCGCTACCGCCGATGCAGCCACACCGTATTCTAAAATTAAATCCCAGCCGAGCATCCATGCGATGATCTCGCCAAACGTCGCATAGCTATACGTATACGCGCTTCCCGATACGGGCACGCTCGAAGCAAATTCCGCATAACAAAGCGCCGCAAATACGCACGCTAATCCAGATAAAATAAACGAAAGAACAAGCGCTGGTCCTGCATGCTCAGCTGCGGCCACCCCTGTCAAAACGAAAATGCCCGTCCCGATAATCGCCCCGATGCCAAGCATCGTTAAATCAAAAGCGCCTAATTCTTTTTTTAGCGCCGCGCCGCTTTTTCCTGACTCGCTTATAAGCAAATCAATCGACTTTTTCCGAAACAAACTCATCGTTGTAAACTCTCCTTACTTGTTATGTTCATTTTATACTTTAACGCCCAAAATCGTTAAAGACAATACTTTTTCGCTATTTCGAAATATTTTTATTTTTTCAACAAAGGGAATGTGACTTTCATCGTCGTCCCGCGCCCTTTTTCGCTTTCCATCGTCCACGTGCCGTCCATCATTTCAATGATGCGAATCGACACCATCGCCCCGAGCCCTGTCCCTTTTTGTTTCGTGCTGAAATACGGTTCGCCATATCGCGCCAGCTGCTCTTTCGTCATTCCTTTTCCTTCATCGCGCACGGCGATCGTGACCGTTTTTTCAGCGGCATATACAACGACGTACACCGCCCCGTCGCCTTCTATCGCTTCAATTCCATTTTTTATTATATTTAAAAAGCATTGCCGAAAATATTGTCCGTTTCCTTTGATCGTTGCGGGCATGAGTGTTGGGACGATTTTCACCCCATGAATGTTCGCAAACGGACGCAACATGTCGATCACTTTTTGTAGTTCATGATGCACATGAAGCGGCTCTATTTTTTCTGGAAACGGCTTTGCAAACGTTAAATAATCGTCAATAATGGCACACGCGCGGTCTAATTCTTCAAGGGCGATATTCATATATTGCTCTTTCTTTTCCTCCGATATGTCTTTTCCTCCCATGAGCTGCATAAATCCTTTCACAACGGTAAGGGGATTGCGAATTTCATGGGAAATGCTTGCGGCAAGCTGGCTAACGACTTCCATTTTCTCCAACTTGATCGCTTTCGAACGAATAAGCAACGCTTCACGCAACGTTTCAACGATGAGCACAACGAACGATACGGCAAAGGGAGGAACAAGGATAAAGTGAATGACGTACGACTCTGTCACTTGAAAATCAGAAATGACGATCGCCAAAATCGTAGCAACAATCGCTAATATAAACGTCATTACCGCCGAAGCGAATAATCGTTGTTTTCTCGTCAACCGTTGGAAAATAGGAGAAAACAAACTGCCGAAAACGAACATCATGACATAAACAGCGACTGTAATGAATTGATAGCCGTACATCGCCCAGCGCGCGAGCAGCAAAATAAGCAAGAGGGGAAAACTGACCATCCATCCACCGTAAAACGTGCCAATTAAAAACGGAACTTGCCGCAAATCGTGCACGCAATCAGGGGCGATGTAAATCGGATATTTCATGCATAAAATAAGCGGCACGCTTAAGCACACAACAAACAACAAACGTTGATACACTTTTTTGCGCTGAAAAAATCGAACGTAATCGTATAAGAAGTAAAAGAAAAAAATGCTCACTAAAATGTAAAATAAATTGTTTAACACGTGCTGGTTGATATATGTCATTTTTCTCAACTCTCCCACATCGTTCATACACGTTCAGTTTCGCTAAAATTTTTTCTGTTGTCAACGCAGCGACATCTTTGAAAAATTGCATCGTTTCCATTATGATAAAAATGCAAACTACATAGTGGAGATGGTGATGATGAACGAACGGCGTTACTTGCCGCTTTTATTTGTTGTGATGTTTTTCGTCATGGTCGGGTTTGGCATTATTATTCCCGTTCTTCCGTTTTTCGCTGAAAACATCGGCGCGACTCCAACAGAGCTCGGTTGGCTCATGGCCGTGTATTCTTTTATGCAATTTTTATTCGCACCGATGTGGGGAAACTTATCTGACCGATACGGGCGAAAACCGATGATACTTATCGGTATTTCTGGATTGGCGCTGTCGTTTTTCTTATTCGCCGTGGCGACAACGTTGTGGATGTTGTTTGCGGCTCGCATCATTGGCGGCTTTTTATCTGCTGCGACGATGCCGACAGCGATGGCGTACGTCGCCGATGTCACGACAGAAGAAAACCGCGGGAAAGGAATGGGTATCATCGGAGCGGCTGTCGGACTCGGATTTATTTTCGGACCAGCGATCGGCGGCATCTTTTCCGCTACAAGCTTAACGGTCCCGTTTTGGATCGCTGGTTGTTTAGCGCTTATGACTGCCGTGTTCGTCTTCTTTTTTTTACATGAGTCGCTTCCGAAAGAAAAACGTTCGATTGGACAAGCGAAACGTCCGTCGCTTTCCGCCGCCCTTCAAGGACCTTTGGCGCGCTTGTATATGTTGCAGCTGATCGTCACATTTTCCCTCGCTGGACTTGAAGCGACGTTCGCTTATTTTGCCGCAAAACGTGCAGGTCTTACATCAAAAGAGCTCGGCTACATTTTCATGATCATGGGGCTTGCTGGCGCGATCGTTCAAGGAGGACTGCTTGGAAAACTGATCGCATCGTTCGGTGAAAGAACGGTCATTCGCGGCGGTTTATTTTTATCAGCGCTCGGTTTTTTTCTTATTTTGTTCATCCATCATTTTTGGACAGCGGCGCTTTACTTAACGATTTTCGGCATCGGTAACGGCGTCATTCGCCCATGTGTATCGTCCTTGCTTACGAAATATACAACGGGCGGACAAGGAAGCGCGACAGGTGTGTTATCATCGTTCGATTCGCTCGGGCGCATCGGCGGACCGGCAATCGCAGGTTGGCTATTTACGTTAAAACCGAGTTTGCCGTATGTGGCAGGCATCGTGCTGACGTTCGTTTCGTTCGCTCTATTTCAGTCGTTCCAGCGAACAATGATGCAAAAAGGCTCCGTCTAGTTCGGAGCCTTAGCTTATGCCTTCTTTGTCAACTTGTTCCCCATCGTGTCGTGCAATGATCGGCCAATTGAACAAATCGATATCGACGATGTAGCGCGGTCGTTGTTTCGTTTCTTTATATACTTTTCCGATGTATTCGCCAACTAAGCCAATCGCGATCAACTGCAGCCCGCCAACGAGCCAAATGGACATGATGAGCGACGTCCAACCCGTTTCTGTATGTCCTGTTATTTTTAAAAAAAGCACGTATAGCGCAAACAAGACGCTGACAAAAAATGAACAAAAACCGAGAAGGGAAACGAACCGAATCGGCATCATGCTAAATGACGTAAGTCCATCGAATGCAAAGCGCATCATTTTCATAAGCGGATATTTCGTCACGCCCGCTTTTCGCTCTTTTCGGTCATAATATACGATCGTAGAAGGGAAGCCAAGGAGCGGGACAACTCCGCGCAAAAACATGTTTACTTCGCGAAATTGCGCTAGCGCTTCCACCGCGCGCCGGCTCATAAGACGATAGTCTGCATGATTGTAAATGAGCTTCACCCCGATGCGATTCATCATGCGGTAAAATGTTTCCGCCGTCCACCGCTTCATATATGAATCAACGTCGCGCTTTCTTCTCACTCCATAAACGATATCGTATCCGTCATGAAATTTTTGTACAAACTCGCGCACGACATATATATCATCTTGCAAATCGGCATCCATCGTTACGATGCAATGCGCCGCTCCTTTGACGGCAAACATGCCTGCTAAAAGGGCGTTTTGATGCCCCGCATTGCCCGCGAGCTTCACCCCTTTCACTTCCTCATGTCGCAAACATGCTTTATAAATGATCGTCCACGTTTGATCGCGGCTTCCGTCATCGACAAATACAATTTTGCTTTCTTTGGAAATAAGTTGTTCATTTACGAGCTGCTGCCTTAGCGAAAGCAGTTGTTCAATCGTTTCTGGCAATATGTCTTGCTCGTTATAACAAGGTACAACGATCGCTAAAACGGTCATGTCGTTTTCTCCCTTTCCACTTCGTATAAGTAAATGTTCCATGCGGATTCATCGTGTTCAAACGTGCGCAATAGCTTTAAGTTGTTTTCCTTCGCGTTGTCAATCGGCAAGGCGGAAAACACGTATCGTCCGCCCATGTCGTACAATACGTCCGTATGAAGCTTCACATGGCGTATGCGCTTGTTCGATTGCTTCGTAAACATGTAATGCTTTCCTAGCTCATCGACAAATACGTAACAGCGACCGCCCCATTCATCGAAATATTGTTTTAGTTTTTTATTTTTCGCAAGCTCACTCGCAATGATTTGCCGAAACTGATGCTTGTACGACAGCGGATAAAAATTGTTGTACGTATCGAGCGTATAAAAGCCGTTATATTGCGCGATCGCCGGATGCATGCCGATGCTGACGACGCGATATGTATGAAGCGGCTTGCCGATGTATCGCTTCACTTGTTCAAACTGCTTTTCGGCATAAAACGCGCGAAACGTTGGCTTGTCGCGATAGACGATTTGTTCATGAAACAACATCGCCACAACGAGTTGAGAGGCAATCGCAAACGAGACGATGCTTCGATCCCACGCACGCCATATAATGCGAAGCGACAATGCAAACAGCACGTAAATGACCATCGGCCGCAAAAAATGATAGCGCGCAAAATTAAACCGATCTAAAAACGGAAATGCTTCTGTTGCAGGAAGCCATCCTTTATAAAACCAAAACGCATACCAAAGCGATAGCGCAAAATTCAGCACATGAAGTTGCCAAAATAGCCGTTCGTTTCGCCACCTTTTTTTTCTCCATACGATATATAATGCGATGAACGTGATCGGTAAAATAATGAGCGTATGAATCGTCATGACATGCGTATGACCGAACATATAGTTTTTGAGCGTCAGGCGAAGCGATCGCCATAACGGTAAGCGAGCATGCACATATTCATCGCGGCTCGTCGGCTCTGTCGCAAATAAAAATGAATGAACGAGCCGATATTCAATCGCTAAATAAAGAACGGTCATATATATGAGCGCCAACAAAAGGGGTACGTTCGGACGGCGCCGCCACGCATCGAACGCCCAAAATATAAACATGGCGCTTAAAAAAAAGAAAAAGCCGAGCACAAAGCTAGAGTAGAACGGCAACAACGTCAGCACGACGTAATTTTTCAACGAGCGATCGCCGGCGCGAATGTTTAACAGCGCCCATAACGCCAGCGGCATACCGAGCGTGCTAAGCATGCCTGACGGCCAAAACGGCGTAAGGGCGAACGCAAGCGCGACCCCGACGCGAATCCACTCCGCTGTTTTTTCTTTTATGACGTGCGTTTTCAACAATGCATACATGCCGATAAATGCAAAGACGCGCGTCATCAGCTGGCTCAGTCCGTATGCATAGACGGGCGGAAAAAGGGCGTGAAGCCAGACAATGCCGCTAAATTCCGTTCCGTATGCGTTGCGCGGCAAGCCGCCGATAATTTGCGGAATTGTCGCATGAACGGAGCCGAACAGCTCACCGCTTCGTACGAGCACGCGATACCAAGCGATGTTTGAATCTAAATTGTCGTGCACGCGCATGTGCGCATCTTCCCCAAGTAAAAAATACGGCAAGGCATGTAAACAAACGATGATGATGCCACATGTGAACAGTCTCATAACGCCCCTCCATTCCCCATTATTTTTTAACAACAAATGAAAAATATGCATAAGAAAAGCCTAAGCTATACAAGCTCAGGCCAAAGTTGTTTACAAAATTTGCGAATGAGACGAGGAACGAGATGGTCGCGCCGATAAACGAGCGTATGAACGAGCTGCTTTCTTTCTTCTTCCGTAATGTCCCAATCTTCTGGCATATGTTTCGTCATTTCTTCTATTAAAAGCGTCGGCATCGTTTGTATGATGGCGATTGCTTGTTCGAACTGTTCTACCGTCGTAAACGACGCCATCATGCGATGTGTTTTGCTGTCTATAAGCGTTTGCGGCAACTGTTTTAATTGTTCAACCGTCCACGCCGAACAACCACATATGTCGGCATGATCGATGATCCATAACGTTTGCCTCTCCTCTCGTTGCTCGATGATAACATTTTTTCTCGTCCGATCGCGATTGTACAACCAATAGTCGAAAACGATGACGCTCGCCAATTGCCATCCATTTTCAACATGTTCGATCGTCGTTTCGTGGGCGTTTTTCCCTTCGATATACGCGCTCGCAAATTGCGTTTTTGTTTTTATAACGGTCGTATCGTCTGGAATAGGCAAAAGCGTATGAGGCAAAGAAACGAGACGGGCGTGTGGGATTGGAAGGTTCATATATTTTGCGATTTGATAAGCGAGCCATTCGTTTATGAGCGCCTTCGGTTTTTTCGCATCATAACATTTCACGACATACCGTTTGCCATCGTCAAAAGTGACAAGATGGGAATTATGTTTATGTTGCGCAAATGTCCGTTCATACTTCATGTATATCCCCCACGATGTTGTGTAATAAGTCGACATACGTTTGGGCGCAACGTTCGATCGTAAATCGGTTGAGCACATGCGCTCGCCCAGCTTCGCTCATATGAGCATATTGTTGTTTGTCGTCTAAAATCTCAGCGATCGCACGAACCGCACCGCGCGTATGATGTTCACGAAATAAATATCCTGTTTTTCCGTGAACGATAATTTCCGGCATGGCCGATACACGCGGGGCAACGACAGGCACGCCGCACGCCATCGCTTCAATAAATGTATTTCCGAACGATTCGACTTTCGTTGTCGCTAGTAAGCATCCCCCTGATTGACGAATGCGGGCGTATATGTGAGGCATTTGTTGATACGGAACGACAGGAAACCATTTGACGAACAGATCGAGCTTTTTTTCTTTCCATTCCGTTTCAAACGTTTGTTTATCGACGCTATGCGCCCCACCGATAACCCAACATTCGATATCATCCCGCTCTTTTTGTAATAGCGAAACGATGCGCAAAAACGCCCGCCAATTTTTCCTTCCATCTAACCGTCCGACATAAGCAATAATTTTTTTGTTCGGTACATCATCGCATACAGATGGTCGAAAAAAAGACGCATCTAATCCGTTATAAATGACGGTAATCGGCGCTTGATCGTTAACGAGGACGGAAAGAAGTCGTTTTTGGTAATAAGACGGAACGATAAACTGACGTGGGGAAATCGTCTCAACCCCTTGCAAGTTCCGCTTTAACTTCAACAACTCCGGCGTGCGCGCCTCAACAATAACCGGACCTGCATAACTAACGTCGTTCAACCAATCGTACGCTTGGCTCGTATCGACAACGATAATTGCATCATACCCTTTTTGTAAAATAGCATGAGCATCCCGCTTCTTTTTCGCTACATACACGTTTGCGACATCTTCCATCATATGCATGCCACCCAAATCTTTCGTATATAAAAAATCGGTCGTAATGCCATGCTTTTTAAAATATAGCGCCCGATTGCGCCATCCGGCATTCACCCCACCAACCGTCAACAACCGCCAAATGACTAAAATGTTCACTCCTCAACCCCCTTCACATTTGCTCTTTTATTAATGTATGTGTCAATGGCTTGTCGCTTGTTTAAATAAAAAAGGGCTTCATGATGAAAAACCCCTTTTGCGATTCGTACCTATTTTTTATTTGTTCGAACCGATCGTTTTCATTTACAAGAAAAACTAGGGACGTGTTCCCTAGTTTTTCGTTTTTGTATATACCCGCCATCCAGCAAGTACCGGCAATATCGCTGTCAACCCAATTGCCCAACGGAATCCGAGCCAGTCGGCAATGATCCCTGCCATCGCCGCACCGATCGCATAGCCGCTATCGCGCCAAAATCGATATACTCCCATCGCAGAAGCGCGCCAGTATATCGCTGTCACATCGCTAATTGCCGCTTGCAACGTCGGATATACGATCGCTGTTCCGAGCCCTAACAATATCGCGCCAACCATCCATAACACGACATCGTCCACGATAAGCATCAACCACATGGCCAACGCCTGTAACCACATGCCGTATGCAATCATCTTTTTTCTGTCGACTCGATCGCTAATGGCACCTGTGAAAAGCTGACATATCCCCCATGAAGCAGGGTAAATCGCAACGATCATCCCTGTTTGTGAGACGGATAGCCCGAGGGAAGTGAAATATAAAGGGAATAATCCCCATGCCACACCATCTTTCAAATTTGTTACAAGTCCTGCCAAACTAAAACTAGATAACGTTTTATTTTTCCATGTCGTCTGTTGAAATACATCTTTTGCGGATAACGTTTCTGCTCGCTCCTTTTTTCTTCGTTCCATATGCAGTTGAACATGATGTTTCGTATCTTTAACGACGATGGATAAGGCTATTCCAGTAAGTGCAACCACAATACCAATGTAAAACAATTCAAGATCAAGTGAAAATGTCGAAGCGAGATAACCCGATAGCGCCGCCATCATCGCGACACCAAAATAACCAGCAAACTCATTTAAACCAACCGCTGTACCTCGTTCCGTTGGCTTGGCGATGTCAATTTTCATATTGACAGTCATCGACCACGTCAATGCTTGGTTAATTCCAAGCAGCACGTTCGCAAACACAACAACCGACCATTCGTCTGCAGTAAGCATACATATTGGAACGAATAACCCAATTACCCATCCTGCTAGCAATATGTTTTTTCTACCAAACCGATCAGCAAGCTGACCAGCAAAATAGTTTACAACCGCTTTGGACAAGCCGAAGCTAATGATAAACGAGATAGCCGCTCCCATCGATGTAAGCCCAAACTGCTTTTCACCAATCATCGGCAAAATCGTTCGTTCTAAACCGACCATCGCCCCAACAAACACGTTAATGACGACTAATAATAAAAATGAAACGGTATTTTCCTTTATTCCTAAACGTACCACCATCTTACTCACCTTCCTTAAAAACAAACAACATGGCCATCATTAATGACCATGTTTAACAATCACACCATATACGCTCGGATGGAAATGAACGAGCTCCACATGTGTAAAATGTGCTTTCGCCTCGTCCATGAGCTGATGCGATGGAATGCGTTCGTGAAGCGGCGGACCCATTTCACTTTCTACTGCCTCCCATTCAATGAATAGAAACGCACCGTTCGGCTTTATGATGCGAGCAATTTCTGCAAAAACAGCTTCTCGATCGTCCACTTCATGCAAAACAAACGCCATTAGTCCCTTTTCGACAGATTGCGGTGAAATCGTTGTTTTCGCCACATCGCTTAGGATGTAAGAAATGTTTTCTACTCCTTCTTTTTCTGCATGTTGCTGGAGTAAATCGAGCATTTCTTGTTGTACATCAACCGCATATACTGTTTTTGCCACTTTCGCCATCGGGACAGTGAAATAGCCATTCCCCGCCCCTAAATCGGCGACAATATCATGCTCGCTCACGTTCAGCAATGAAATTACTTTTTCTGGAGCAATGAGCTTTCTCCTTTTCGGATTTAACAACTTCTCTGCTTTCGAGTGATGAAATACATGCCCTGTCATGAATCATCCGTCCTTTTCTTTTTTATACCCACATCCGTATTTTACCCTTTTTTTCGATGTTTGTCATCTAATCAGCAATCTTTTTACTTTACAAAAGTAAGTAACAAACTATATTATAGTTATAGCTTTTTATACCAAAGCAAAATATAAGTAAGTATCAACTTGTATCAAGGAGGAACCGTTATGGCAAAAGTATTGTATATTACCGCAAATCCAAAACAAGAACATGAATCGTTTAGCTTGTCAGTCGGTCGCGCGTTTGTCAATACCTACAAACAACATCATCCCGAAGATGAAATCGTTGAATTGCACGTATATGACATGGACATCCCTTATATTGATGGAGATGTGTTTAACGGTTGGGGCAAACTTCAACAAGGACAAGCATTTGACCAATTAAACAGAGATGAGCAAGCAAAAATCGCACGTATCAACGAACTATGCGACCAATTTATTGAAGCTGACAAATATGTATTCGTCACACCGATGTGGAACTTTAGCTTCCCTCCAAAATTGAAGGCATATATCGATACGCTTTGTATCGCCGGAAAAACGTTTAAATATACAGAAGAAGGGTCTGTTGGGCTACTAAAAGGGAAAAAAGCGCTCCACATTCAAGCGCGAGGAGGTATATATTCTGAAGGTCCGGCGAAAGAAATGGAGTTTGGTGACCGCTATTTAAGAGCTGTTCTCGCTTTTATCGGCATAACAGACGTTCAAACGATTGCGGTCGAAGGTATGAACGCTTTTCCAAACGAAGCAGAAAGCATTAAGCAACAGGCGATCGAACGAGCAAAAGAAGCAGCGAAACAGTTTTAACAACAAACAAAAAAGTCAGCGTGTTCAGCGCTGACTTTTTTTTATGCTGATGTTTTCGTTGGGAAACGTCCGTTTTTTTCATCTGTTTGTACATATGTTTTTTGAACGTGCGGAGACGTCATAAGGGAAATCATCGCGCCGTAGTCGACCGCAAAGCGAATGAAGTCGCCGACTTGAATGTCGGTGTACGTAGCGTCAACGATAATATGGTCGCTGCTTGAGCCAATGATTTGAACGGGTTGTAGAGGAGTTAATCCGTTGACGTACACATCTTGGCGACCGATGCCGACAATGGCGCGCTTCATCATGCCTCGTTCTTGAAATATCGGCGTTTCGCCAAATGCATTTCGGCTTTGTACACCATATGGGACAGACGGCTTCGTTTTTACTTCAATCACTTCTGCGACGAAACAAAACGCATCTTCGTATAAACCTTGAATCGCAGCGCCACGAATCGTCTCCCGTCCTAAAAAAATCGCCTCACCTAATCGCAAATGGTTAATACACCCGACGTCTTTCGTCTGTTTAAGCCAATAGTAGTTCGCGGAGTTTCCACCAGATACGTACGGCAAAAACAGCGAATATTGTTTTTGAATATGCTTCACGAGCGAGGAAAGTTCACGCATTTTTTGATCGGTCGGAATAATGCCGCCAAAGCAGGCAAAGTTCGCCCCAATGCCGACAATTTCGATATTCGGCAACTGCATCGCCTGTTCAATAAATGACGGCAAATCACTCGGCATAACACCTTCGCGCAAATCGCCCATCTCGACCATGACGATGATCGCATGCGTTTTGTTTTGCTTGACTGCTTCTGCCGAAATGGCACGCACGACATCCATTTCCGATTGAACGCTCACATCGACATGTTGGACGACTTGACTCACTTCGCTCAACGCCGGGGTGCGAATGAGCATATACGTCGCTGGAACTTGCGCCGATTTGAGTTTTGCAATTCGTTCCACTTTCGTATCAGCTAAACTCGTTATGCCACTATCAACAAGAGCGCGAGCAATTTCAACATCACCGTTTATCCCTTTCACGACAGCTGTCACTTGTATTCCTTTTTCCTCACACCATTTTTTCAATGTTGCGGCATTATGACGGATTTTCCGTAAGTCAATTTCGACTTTCGCCGTCATGACACCGCCACCTCACGCTTTTGTAACGATGGGAAAAATTCGATGAGGCGTGCGACAACTTTATCTGCCCCATATTTCAGCACGTCTGTTACAGGCATATGGAATGTTCGTTCATATTCATCAATCGTTCGCTTCAGTTCGTCATCTGTCATTCCTTCATGGTTTAACGTGATCGCTACAACTTTCGTCTTTCCGAAATGTTCAATTAATGCGATTTCGCTTTCGACCGTAGGCATGTCGATAAACGGGAAATCACCGAGCACTTTTCGTTTCGGTGGATGTTGTAAAATAACGGCTTGTGGCCGCGCGCCTTTTAAAATGCCAGCCGAGCTGACGTAAGCTGGATGGCTAAGCGCCCCTTGTCCTTCGACGATGATGATATCCGGCTGCTCCGTTTCATATGCGCGCACAACTTCTCGTTCAAGCTCTCCAATCATGTATTGAAGCGGAAACGCATCCATCGCAAAGCCGTATGAAGCTCCTTGAATTAAGCCTGTTTGTCCTGTCGCAACAAATGCCGTCTTATAGCCGCGCTTTTGTAATGCTTGATCGACAATCATCGCCGTCGTCCGCTTCCCGCACGCGCCATCTGTCCCAAGCACCGCCACAATCGGCGCTTTCACTTGCAAAATGCGCCCAGTAAACAACGTCCATTCTTTTTTCGGACGCGGCTTGCGAACGTCGCGAATCGTCACCCCATAACGTTTCGCCATCATCATCATTTCTTCGTCTTCTGTTAAAAACTCTTGAAGCGGGTTAATAATATGCATCCCTGCTTCCATTGCTTCGATAATCACTTGACGTTCTTCTTTTTTGAGAAAAGCGTTCGCTGGAGCAATTCCTAAGATGAAGTAGTTCGGTTTTTCTTTTGCGGAGGCTATTGCATCTTGAAGGTTTTTACAAATCGGAATGCCATTTTTCTTTTGATCAAGTACTTCTCCAGCATCTTGACCAGCTTTTGTCGAATCAATGACCGCAACAATGTCATACAGCCCCGAATCACGCACAAGCCCATTCGCTGTTTTTCCATCCATGGAACCAAATTGATGTTCACAATACACAATGGCGTATTTCTTCACGAGAAATCCCTCCATTTCTTTGTGAAATCAATATTTCCATGAAAAAAACATCTCACTTCACCATAGCCGGAAAGAAAGATGTCTCCACTCTATATAATAACGAATGTTGAAGAAAAAGTAAAATGATACATACAAAAAAATCCAGCGCCTAACACGCTGTTTCAATTCCTCATAGGTACGATACAAACTGGAACACGGAGGCGATGGAAGGGTTTTTAGAAAAGTTTCAATTCCTCATAGGTACGATACAAACCCAAAAAAGTGTTGATATATCAACACATGGAAAAGCTATACAACGTCATTATACATCCATCCGAAAATTCAGTCAATAGTCTTTATCGCTTGATACGTCTGACAAAGTGACAAAAATTAAACTGTCGTCGATCCCCCGGGTTTTTTGCAAGATTGAAGGTCGACGACAGTTGTGAAATAATGAACAAACTCATTGTCCTTTTCTCATCATTATCCGATCGGTAACTTAATAACAAACGTCGTTCCTCTCTCCGAACTGTCATGAAGGGCAATCGTTCCGCCATGGTTTTCAACGATTCGTTTGACGATCGTTAACCCTAATCCTGTCCCTGACGGTTTTGTTGTCATAAACGGTTCAAACATCGTCGCTTGCATGTCTTGCGGAATTCCTTTTCCAGAATCGTAAATGTACATATTGTACGTCTCATCGACATCGGAATATATGCAAATCGAACCGTCTTCTTCGATGGATTCGATGCTGTTATGAAGCAAATTGTATAGCACTTGCATCATTTGTTTCGGATCGAGCCGCAACAAAACGCGGTCAAGGCGGACATGCACGCGAATATGCTTTGCCTCTAACGTATGTTGCAACAGCGAAAGCAAGTCTTGAACAATCGTTTCCATATACGTCTCTTTCAACATCGGCGCACTCGGTTTGGCGATCAAAAGCATATCTTCAACAATCGCATTAATGCGATCAATTTCTTTTAATAAAAGCGGAATGTGGTATTGCTCGCGATCGCTTTGTGCCATATTTTCATTCATAAACGATAAAAAGCCATGAATGACCGCAAGCGGATTGCGAATTTCATGCGCTGCTTTCGCCGCCATTTCTCCGACTGCCGCCAACTTTTCCGATTGATGAATGCGTTTTGTAAGCTCCTCGATTTCGGTGATGTCGAGAAAGAAAATTGTACGGCCAATATGCTCCTCGTATAAGTTAAGTAAATTCGATTGTGACACTAAAAATATTTTTTTCTCCCGTGCACGTTCATATGAAACTTTTACTTGTTGAAATGGATCACGGCGAGCGAAAAGATCCCAAAACGAAGCATTTGTTTCACTTTGCCTTTGCCTTTGTTGTTCAATCATTTGTTTTATTTCTTTTTTATCTAAACCGAGCAAAGTAACTGCGGAATGGTTAATAAAATGTTGCAAGCTTGAATGATGCGTCGTAACAATTCCAATCGGTAACGTATTCAATAACTGTTCAATATATGCTTTGTCATGAGCCACTTTCTCATACAATGTTCCATATTTTCTAAGTGTAAAAGATAATAATAAAATAACAGCCGTAAAAAGGATAATTCCAAATTGTGCATGTAAAGTCAAAAGGCTGACTAACACGAGCGATGCGAGCAACGTGACACCGTAACTAGACAGCCACTCACTTAACATGCTAATTAAAATATAGCTAACACGATAAGAAGAAGAAAGAGAGAAAAAACCTGCCATCAATAGTATATTGATCATAGAGTAAACAATAAGCGAGCCCAAATATGCCCCTAAAAAATCAATGGAAAACGCACCACTT